>NZ_JBYSZM010000015.1:30888-146998 GCF_058787155.1 Sphingobium sp. FW305-3-2-15-F-TSA7
CCCCCCCCCCCCCCCCCCCCCGGGGGCAGGTCATGTCAGAAACGCGTATCCAGGCTGATCCCGATCACGCGCGGCTCGACGACGGGCGAGACATAATAGACCGTCGTCGCCCCGCGCCGCAGCGGCACGGGAGACAGGAAGGCGCGCTTGTCGAACAGGTTCTTGGCGAACAGGCGCAGCGTCCAGCGATCGTCGGACAGCGCCACGCCGGCGTCGACCAGGCCATAGGGACGCGCACGCCGCGCCGCCGGATTGCTTTCGAGCATCGCGAAACGGCTGCCGACATAACGATAGCCCAGGTTGAGGTGCAACTCGCGTCCCGCCAGCGTGGTCCGGTAGTCGGCGGTTGCGGAACCGCTGAAGCGCGGGATGAACGAGATGCGGTCTCCATCCTTGCCGCCCAGCGGCACCGCGCCGCTCCTGATCCTTGCATCGGTATAGGCGCCGTTGACGCCCAGTTGCAGCCCGTCCGCCGGGCGCAGCATCGCCTCGAACTCGAAGCCCTTGCTGCGCGCCTTTCCGCCATTGGCGAGATAACCCAGATTCTGCGCAGTGAGCAGGTTCACCTGGATATCGTCCCAGTCGATCAGGAAGGCGGTGACGTTGAACAGCGCGCGCCGATCGAACAATTCCGATTTCAGGCCGATCTCATAATTGCGCGTGGAATCGGAATTCACCTTGGGCGGCACGCCGGGCAGCGCGACATTGGGGCCGCCCGGGCGGTAGCCCGTCGCGAAACGCGCATAGATCATCGCGTCGCGCGCCAGATGGAGCTGCGCATTGGCCATATAGGTGACGACGTCTTCCGAAGACCGGTTGTTCGGCACATTGCCTTCGCCCAGCATCGGCCCGGTGGTGATCTGGCTATAGACCTGATCGTTCCTGGCCCAGCGCAGCCCGGCGCCGATGTCGACGAGATCGCCGAAACTGTAGCCGAGATTGCCGAAGAGCGATTTCTCCTCATAGCCCGAATCGAGCACCGCCGTTCCGAACGGCGTGAGCCCCGCGATCAGCGTCCCATCGGTCCGCCGCGCCTGCAGGTCCTGATGGTAGGAGGCGGTCTCGTCGGTATAGAAGCCGCCCACCATCCATTTGAACGCGCTGTCCCCGGTCGAGCTCAGCCGCACTTCCTGCGTGAACTTGGCGACGCGGCTGCGATATTGGAGCGGCACGATTCCCGTCGTTCCCGGCGGGCAGGCGGACAGCAGCCCGCAGAAGAGCGGGATGAATGATGAGTAGGGCTCGGTCAGATCCGCCGTGTCGCGTGAGGAACCGCGCGAATAGCTGGTGATCGAGAGCAGTTCCGCGCCGCCCAGCGACCAGGCGAGGCTTCCCGAATAATGCTGGAGGCGCTGATCGAAGCCGGTGAGCACATGGCGCTGCTGCGGCAGATCGCCACCGGCCGGCCTGAGCGTGACGGGATCGAGCGAGACATGGCTGGAGCCGTCGGCGCGGTTGCGCTGATACAGGCCGGAAAGCCTGATGGTGACGTCGTCGCCTGCCTGCCACAGCATCGCGAGCCGGGCATTGACCTGCCGCGCATCGTTGAGGTCGCTCAGGCCCAGGCGCGGATTGTCGACAAAGCCGGGTGAGCCCCGCAGCAGGAAACTGCCGCGAACGGCCAGCGTGTCGGTCACCACCGGCAGGTTGAGCGCGCCGCGCACCGCCCAGCCGAGGCCGCCGCCATGGGCGGTATCGGACAGTTCCCCGCCCAGCCGGGCGGAGATGCCGCCGGTATCGGGCTGGACGGTCACATATTTGATCAGCCCGCCCAGCGCGTTGGCGCCATAGAGCGTGCCCTGCGGGCCGCGCAGTATCTCCACCCGTTCGACATCATAAGGCGTCAGATCGACGACGATCGAGGATCCCGCCGCCAGCCCGCTGCTCGATCCCACCGGCGTATCGTCGATATAGGTGCCGACGGCCGCGGTTTCGCCGAGCGGCGCCAGGCCGCGCAGCGCGATATAGCCATGCCCCTGGCCACCCCGGCTGGTGAAGACCAGCCCGGGCACATAGCCCGCATAATCGGCAAGCTGCGTGGCGCGCACCGCCTGGAGCTGGTCGCCGGTCACGGCGCTCACCGATGCCGGCACATCCTGCAGCCGCTCCGCACGCTTGTCGGCGGTCACGACAATGTCCCCGAATCCGGGCTCTTCCGCCTGGGCCGGCTCCTGTGCCGACGCCATGGCCGGCAATGCCAGCATGCCGAGCGCGCAGCCGGCGCGCAGCATGACCCATGTCGACTTCCTCATGTTCTTCCCCCCTTTGTTCACGCCGATCTGCCGGCGCGATGGGGGATTAGTCGGACAGGGAGCGGATTCCTTTCTCCCCTCCCGCGAGCGGGGAGGGGAGCCAAGGCATCAGGCGAAGGTGACCTGCCCGATGCTTGAGATGCCGAGCAGGGTGACGGAGCCGCCGAGTTCGAGATTGATGGTGAGATCGACGATGGTGTCGCCATTGGTATCGGCAGCGACGCTGCTCAATATGTCCATGCCGGCGGCAAGATCGATAATGTCCTGGCCGGGGGTGTAATCGGTGATGATGTCGTGCCCGTCCTGGAAGTTGATGATGAAGACATCCTTGCCGGCACCACCGGTCAGCGTGTCGTTGCCGCCGCCACCGATCAGCACATCGTCACCGCCCGCGCCATTGAGGCTCTGATTGCCGGCAAAGCCGTAGATGCGGTCCTCGTCGGCCGTGCCGGTCAGCACATTGCCGCTGCGGCCGCCGCCCACCACCTGCACGCCATCGGCCAGCGTGGTGATCGTCATCGTCACCGTGGCCGTGCTGGTGAGGCCGCCAGCGTCGGTCACACTATAGGTGAAGGTGTCGGTCGCGGTGCTGCCCGGGCTCAGCGCATCGAACACCGGTGAGGATGCGACATATTTCAGCGTCTGGGTGCCCGCGTCGAAGATCACCGTCCCCAGCGTGCCGCTAGTGTTGACCCCGGTGATCGTCAGCACATCGCCATTGCCGTCGGTGTCGTTGCCGAGCAGGGTCCCGGCGAGGTTACCCGTCGTCGCATCCTCGCTGACCGCGATGCCATTGGCATTGGCCGTCGGCCTGTCATTGACGATGATCGACACCGGCGTTTCGGCATAGAGCCCGCCGCCATCACTCGCGCGCACGACGATATTGTAGCTCGATCGCGTCTCGAAATTCGCGGTCGTGCCCGTGGTGGTGATCGCGCCATTGGCGTCGATATGGAACAGCCCGGCATCCGCGCCCGACAGCGACCAGATGATCGTGTCGCCGTCGATGTCGGTGGCCGAGGCGGTGCCCGCCGCCGTTCCCGCCGGCGCACCCTCATTCACGCGCACCGCGACGACCGACAGGTTGGTCGGGGCATCGTTCGCGGCCGCGATGTCGATGGTCAGCGTATTGGGGCTCTGGTCGATATCGACCCCGCCACTGCTCGTCCCGCCATCATCCTTCACCGCGAACACGATGCTGCCGGCCGCCGCGCCGTTGAGGTTGAGCGTCGAGAGGAAGCTCAGCTTGCCCGCCGCGATGTCCGCCGCGCTATAGGTCGCCGGCAAGGTCGCCAGCACTGGTGCGGCACCACCCGCGCCATCGGCGTCGTAATAGATCGCACCACCGGTCACGCTGTCGATGCGCACCGCGGCAAGGCTGTTGCCGTCGATATCGGAGAAGCCGAAATCGCCCGCTGCCAGCACGCGTGCCACATCCTCGGTCGCACCGATCGTCGCGCTCGTACCCGATGGCGCATCGTTGACCGGGGTGATCACGACGGTCGCGGTCGCGCTGCTGCCGCCATTGAGCGTGTAGGTGAAGCTCGCCGGACCGGTATGATTGGTCGTGGGCGAGAAAGTGACGGTGCCGTCGCCGTTGAGCAGCACCGTGCCGCCGACCGCGTTCAACACGCTGGCGATGCTCTTGGGTCCGCCATCGACATCGGTGTCGTTGCCGATGATCGCCCCCGCCGCATAGGTGACGGGCGTATCCTCGACCGCCGACAGCGTATCGGCCACCGCCACCGGCGCATCGTCGACCGCGGTGATCACGACGGTCGCGGTCGCGCTGCTGCCACCGTTGAGCGTGTAGGTGAAGCTGGCCGGACCGGTATGGTTGGCGGCAGGCGAGAAAGTGACGGTGCCGTCGCCGTTCAGCAGCACGGTGCCGCCGACCGCGTTCGATACGCCGGTGATCACCTTGGGCCCACCGTCGATATCGGTGTCGTTGCCGGTGATCGCCCCGGCCGCATAGGTGACGGGCGTATCCTCGACCGCCGACAGCGTATCGGCGACCGCCACCGGCGCATCGTCCACCGCGGTGATCACGACGGTCGCGGTCGCGCTGCTGCCGCCATTGAGCGTGTAGGTGAAGCTCGCCGGGCCAGTATGGTTGGCCGCGGGCGAGAAAGTGACGGTGCCGTCGCCGTTGAGCAGCACGGTGCCGCCGACCGCGTTCGATACGCCGGTGATCACCTTGGGCCCACCGTCGATATCGGTGTCGTTGCCGGTCAGCGCAGAGGCCGCATAGGTGGCAGGGGTATCCTCGACCGCCGACAGCGTATCGGCAACCGCCACCGGCGCATCGTCCACCGCGGTGATCACGACGGTCGCGGTCGCGCTGCTGCCGCCATTGAGCGTGTAGGTGAAGCTCGCTGGGCCGGTATGGTTGGCGGCGGGCGAGAAAGTGACGGTGCCGTCGCCGTTCAGCAGCACGGTGCCGCCGATCGCGTTCGAAACGCCGGTGATGGTCTTGGGCCCGCCGTCGACATCGGTGTCGTTACCGATCAGCGCGGAGGCCGCATAGGTGGCGGGCGTATCCTCGGTCGCGGAGAGCGTATCGGCAACCGCCGCGGGCGCATCGTCGACCGCATTGATGGTGATGACCTGGCTCGCCGTTCCGGTCAGCGCGCCGCCTGTACCGGTATTCCCGCCGTCATTGACGCTTACGCTCAGCGTCGTGTTCGCGGGCGGCGTATCGGTGTTCGCGGTGAAGCTGACGCTGCTGGTGGCATTCGCGCCCAGCAGATCGTTGATCTGCGCCAGCGTGCCGGTAAGCGTGACCGTGCCGGTGCCGCTGCCCGAGACGCCCGCGCCGCTGCTGCCCGCCGTCACGGTCAATATGCCGTAACCCACGCTCAGCGTCGCCGTGATGCTGCCGCTGCCGGAATCGTCGGAAACCGAGATATTGCCTTTCAGGTTCAGCGCCACCTGCTCGGTCGCCGTGTAGCTCGGCCCCTCCAGCAAAAAGGCGGTTGAGCCGGGTACACTGTCCACGATCCAGCCGGACGGATTGGCAAGGTTGGAAGTGAAATAAAGGCTATTGCTGCCCAGATCGGTGGACGTCCTCATCCACCATAGCTGGGAACCGTCATAGGCCGACCCCCAAGCGCCTTCATGCAACACGATGAAATAGCTGCCGGCATCGAGCGTCACGCCCAGGTCGATCGTCGCCCGAACGATGTCGTCGCCAGTCCCGGTATAGCTCAGGCCGGTATCCACCATCTGCGGCGTGCTGTCCGATCCGCTGAACAGCAACGTTCCGGGTGCCCCGCCCACCGACGAATAGATGCCCCAGCTCAATGTGCCGCTGAAGCCTTCCAGCACGCCATTGTCAGGGCCAGCATCGGTGAAGCTTGCGGTGATTGTCGCCAGCGTCCGACGCCCGGTGAGCGTGAAGCTCTCCGCGGGCACGGAACTCGCCACGCTGTACGAACCCGAGATGTCGATCCCACTCTGGTCGAAGATCGTGCCGGGCGGGGTGATATGGACCGACGGAGCATCGTTCACCGCCGCGATCGTGATGGTCTGCGTCGCCGGCGCGGAGGGGGCGGCATCGCCGGGCTCCTGCGCGGTCACGGTCAGCACGGTGCTGGCGGGCGGCGCATCGGTGTTCGCGGTGAAGCTGACGCTGCTGGTGGCATTTGCACCCAGCAGATCGTTGATCTGCGCCAATGTGCCGGTGAGCGTTACGCTGTTCGTGCCGCTGCCTGAAACGTCCGCGCCACTGGTGCCCGCGGTCACGGTCAGGATGCCGTAACCCACGCCCAGCGTCACCGTCATGGTGCCACCGCCGACATCGGTATCGGATATCTCGATATTGCCCTTGAGGCTCAGCGCCACCTGCTCGGTCGCCGCGTAACTCGGCCCAGTCAGCGAAAAGGCGGCGGAGCCGTCATTGCTGCTATTCGCAAATGCCCAATTGGACGGATTGGCGAGGTTTTGCGTTCCATGATGTCCGAAGCCGCCCTGATCGGCGTTCGTTCTCATCCAATATATGGGGGAGCCGTCGAAAGCCGATCCCCAGGCTCCCTCGTGCAGCGCGATGAAATAGGTGCCCGCATCCAGTGTCACGCCCAGATCGATCGTGGTCAGAACCACGTCGTCAGTGGTTCCGGTAAAGCTCAGGCCGGTATCCACGAAGCGCAGTGTACTGTCCGATCCAGTGAACAGCAGCGTTCCGGGGGCGCCGCTGTTCGAGGAATAGATGCCCCAACTCACAGTGCCGCTGAAACCGTCCAGCGCACCATTGTTGGGGCCGATATCGTTCAGGGCAGCGGTAATGGTCCCCAGCGTCCGGCGTTCCGAGAGCGTGAAAGTCTCCGCGATCACCCAGTCCGACAATTTGAAAGCTTGAGTGACGTCGATCCCGCTCTGGTCGAAAAGCGTACCAGGTGTCGCGATATAAATGGTCGGCGCTATGGTCATCCAATGTCTCCTGAAGGAAAGTCAATGGATGCCAGGCAGCCTGCCCCCATTGATGCGGTCGGGAAGGGCCCCTCTCGCTGCGAAGGCGACTTCGTAAATACAATCAAGATATTGGTCGACCGGAATTGGGTATAGATTATGCTCTGAAGGGCGAGGTCAGCCTGGCTTGCGAAATCCGGCGATATGGCCAGGGCGAGGGCCGATGCACGCGCCCGGATTCGTGATAACAGGCGCGCGGGCCCTTTTTCCTGAATGAGCATGATGAGCGACACTTCCGCCGATCCCGCCGTGCTGGCCGCCATGTCCGCGCCGCCCTATCATCCGGGCCCGCGCTGGGGTGTCCGCTATTTCTCGATCTTCGCCGGGCAGTCGCTGTCGCTGGTCGGGTCCGCGCTCACGCAATTCGTGCTGATGTGGTGGATCACCGACACGACGGGCAGCGTCGCCGCGCTTGCCCTGGCCGGGGTGGCGGCGCTGTTGCCGCAAGCGGTCCTTTCTCCGATCGGCGGTACGCTGGCCGACCGCTACAGCCGCCGGCTGCTGATGATCGTCGCCGACCTCGTCTCCGCCGTGTCGATGATGATGCTGATCTGGCTGTTCGCGAGCGGCGGGATTGCGTTGTGGCATATCTATCTGGCGATGCTGATCCGCAGCGCGGCGCAGGCGTTCCAGATGCCCGCCGCCTCGGCCAGCGTCGCGATGCTCGTCCCGCCCGATTTCCTGCAGCGCGCCTCGGGGCTCAGCCAGATGCTGATGGGTGTCGTGACAATCGCCGCAGCCCCGCTCGGCGCGCTCGCGATGAGCCTGATGCCGATCGGCTGGGCGCTGGGCATCGACGTGTTCACCGCGATCCTCGGCATCGTGCCGCTGCTCGTCTTCGCCATCCCGCAGGCATTCACGCCGCATAAGGACCGGCGCGGCCTTTGGCGCGAATTCACCGATGGCGTGGCGACGGTGTGGCACGATGCCGGCCTGCGTTATCTTTACGGGCTGCTTGCCGCCGTCGTCCTGCTCCTGATGCCCTCGTTCACGCTGGTACCGCTGCTCATCAAGACGCATTTCGGCGGCGGCGCGCCCGAGGTGGCGATGTTCGAGGGGCTGGCCGGCATCGGCATGATCCTGGGCGGTGTCGCCGCGGCGCTGTTCGTGCCGCGCCGCGCGATGCGCCGCGCCATCGCCGCGCTGATCGTCGCGAACCTGGCGCTGGTGCTGACCGGCCTCGCGCCCGGCCATGTCGTCTGGCTCGGCGTGATCTTCTGGGCGATCGCCAGCGTGGCGATCATCGTCGGCAATGCGCCGCTGACCGCGATCCTCCAGGCGGTGGTGCCCAATCACCTGCAGGGCCGCGTGTTCTCTCTGCTCAGCATGGTGATGGGCGTGGGCGCGCCCATCGGCCTCGCGGTCGCGACCCCGGTGGGGGAGGCGATCGGCGTGCGCTGGCTGTTCGTCGTCGCCGGGCTGCTTGGCGCGCTGCTGTGCATCGCCGGGCTGTTCGTGCGCCCGCTGATGCGTCTCGACGATCGCCTGCCCGCGACACCATAGTTCCGGATCGCGCGCTTACCCCGGCACCAAAACCGTCCGCGCCCGTGCATCCGCGTCCACCGCCGCCTTGCTGAACGGCAGTTTCTGCATCCGTCCGGCCAGCCATGGGCCGTAATGGTCGCGATAGTGCGGCGATTGCGGGGCGGCGGATTGGCCAGGCAGATTGAGGAACAGGCTGTCGTCCCAATTGCCGACGTCGATCACCTGGAGGTAGCTGGCGCCGCCCGACGTGCGATAGCCCTGTTTCGCCGCAACCCAGCGGGCATTGACCGTGAAATTGTCGCCCGGCGATTCCCCGCCCTCGATCGGCGGAAAGGCGGCGGCGATGGCGGGGATGCGCGACAGCGGATGGGCGATGCGGACCTTGTGCAGCGCGCCCCAGCGCCAACGCGCGGGATCGTCGCCGAGCAGTTTTTTCGCTTCCGCCCAGGCAGCGGTCAGCGCCTCGTCGAACAGCCGGTCGCGCGTCGCCGCGCGGTCGGCGCCGAAGCGCGTATCGGGATCGCGCATCAGCCGGATCAACTCTCCCGCCGCGATCGAGGGCACGAGCGCGCGCGCCTGGGGCGGCACGATCGCGTCGAGCACGCGCCGGCCCAGATCGGCCCACAGCATCTGGAACAAGGCCGCCTGTCCGCTGTCCGCGTCGAGCCGCCCGTTCCATCCGCGCAGCATGTCGGCGGCGGGTTTCGCCGCGGCACCGGGATTGGCGGGGATCAGCGCGCAGAGCTGTCGTGCCGGGGTGGACATCACATCCTGCTGCAAAGCCGCGCTGTCGGCCAGGGTGTGGCGCGGCTGTTCCTTCAGCACATCGACGATGCGTTCGTAGCGATAGGGTTCGCGGAACGAGAAGGCGAGGGGCCCCTGCGTCTTCGAATAATCGGCGGGCAGATTGTCCTGGTTGGCGGTCGCGAACCAGCCCTTGGCGGGATTATAGTCTCGCGGTAGCCTTTCCGCGCCATAACGTCCCGTCCAGTCGTAGCGGCCGTCGCCCGGCGCGGGGAGCAGTCCATCATATCCGCCGCTGCGCACCGGGGCGATGCCGATCACCTGCCAGCCATGATTGCCCTCGATATCGGCATAATGGAAATTGGTCGGCGAGGGATGCCATCTGAACGCGGCGCGCAGGCCGTCCCAGTCGCGCGCGGTGTTGATCGCGATCATCGAGAAGCCGTCCATCGCACCGGGCAGCATCGTCACGCTGGCCAAGGCGGTCGCGCGCCGCCGCTTTGGATCGTGGAGCAGCACCGGGCCATGCACCGAATAGCGCAGCGTGACGCGGCGCGGCGCGGCGCCCTTCACCGCGATCTCCTCCTCCACCCTGGTGAAGCGTTTCCAGCCGCCGTCATGGCGATAGCGCTCGGGATCGGCGGGATCGAGCTCGAGGATGAACAGGTCGGTCTGGTCGTTGTGCGAGTTGGTGCGGCCGAATGCGAAGCGGTCGGTATGGCCCTGCATGATGCCCGCCAGCCCCGGCGATCCGCCGCCGATGACGTCGAGTCCCGGCGCGGTCAGATGCGCGACATGGCGCGGCGGAAAGCCGCCGATGCCGAGATGCGGATCATTGGCCAGGATCGGGCGGCCGGTGGCGGTGCGCCCCGGTCCCACCGTCCAGGCGTTAGAGCCTGCATTGCCCGCTTCGATCCGCGCGCCCGCCGGATCGCGGATCTCGCGCACCGGGCTGGGCGTCGTGCCGAAGGGGAGGGCGCCCTCGACATCGGCGAGGATACCCAGATCGGCCTCCGAAATCGCGGCGACGTCCAGCCCGTTCGGCACGCGCAGTTTCCAGGCCGGGCGCAGCGGCGCGACCAGCGTGTCGAGATCGAGCATGCCCAAAGCCGCCAGCCGGGCGCGGCGGATCTCGTCGTCGACATTGCCGATCGTTGCCCCCCGCTCGGTCACCAGATGACGCACGTCCCAGCGCATCGGCTTTGCATCGAGGATGCGATATTCTGCGGGCAGCAAGGCGGGATCGGCCATCACCTCGTCGATGCGCGCATTGATCCCGGCGACATAGCCGCGCGCGCAGGCAAGAATCTCCTCCGGCAATTTCGCGAGCTCGGCATCGAGGTCGCCGCGGAAATGGAACAGCCGTTCGGCATGGTCGTGCGCCGCGAATTCGGGGCCGAACGCCTCGGCCAGCCGGCCCATGCCGCGTCGATGGCCCAGATCGAGCTGGAACAGCCGATCGCGCGCGACGGTATAGCCCTGGCCGAAAAAGGCGTCGGGTTTGCTCCGCGCGCGGATATGCGGAACGCCCCAGCGGTCGTCGATGATCTCGATCGGCCCAGTCGCACCGGTCACCGTCCGCCGCGTCTCCCGCGACAGCGGGGCCCCGCGCGCCGTCGCCAGCGGCATCAGCGCGACGAGGGAGGATGTTCCGGCCAGGAAGGCGCGACGGTCGAGCTTCATATGCGTCTCTCCAATGCCCGGTTCCGGCTCTGCGCCGGTTCCGGTCAGCGTTGTCAGGCTATCGGAAGCGGCGCCGGCATCCTATAAGCCGCCATATAACAAGCGCGGGCAAACCTATGTCGCGCGGCTATGAGGCGTAATATTGTTGCCTTTATGCATCGCTTTCGATGCGATCCATTCTCTCGGGTTATGGATGATGCAACGCAAAGAAACCCCTTCCGCTTGACTTGATCCCCCGGGGGCCGGACCATCACAGCCGGCCAAACGCCACGCCGACATAAAGGAGCAATCCGACGGCCGTCCCGCCGATGATGCGCGGCAGACAGGGACGAAACAGGGAACAGGGCCACCGGCACACGGAATTGCAGAGAACTGCGAAACGTGGGGGCGGGGCTCGAACGCTTGTGATTTCCGGCATTTTGCCGGCGCATCGCGTCAGTATCTTCAAGGGGGATTCCAATGCACGACACGATTCACACCATCGGCCGCCGGGCGCCCCGGCTCGCCGCGCGCCATGCCGCGCATGCCAGCCTCGCCGCGATCGCGCTCGCCGCACTGATGCCAGCCGCCGCGCTCGCACAGACCGCCGCTGAGCCGCAGGCCGAGGACGCCGTGCGTGACGACATCATCGTCACCGGTTCGCGCATTCGCCGCGACGGTTTCGAGGCGCCCACGCCGGTGACCGTGGTCTCGCAGGAAGAGCTGCAGAACCAGTCGCCGTCGAACAACATCGCCGATATCGTCAATCAGTTGCCGGCACTGGCCGGATCGACGCGGCCGTCCAACTCGCGCCTCAACCTGTCGAGCGGCCAGGCGGGCATCAACGCGCTCAACCTGCGCAACCTGGGTGAGACCCGCACGCTGGTGCTGCTCAATGGCCGCCGCTCGGTCGGCTCGACGATCACCGGCCTGGTCGACGTCAACACCATCCCGCAGGCGCTGGTAAAAAGCGTCGAGATCGTGACGGGCGGCGCTTCGGCGGCTTACGGTTCGGACGCCGTCGCCGGCGTCGCCAACTTCATCCTCGACAACAAGTTCACGGGGCTGAAGATTTCGGGCGACAGCGGCATCACCACCTATGGCGACGGCTTCAACTATTCGTTCAGCGCGGCGGGCGGCATGTCGTTCGCGGGCGGGCGCGGCCATATCCTGCTGAGCGGCGAGATCGCGCATCGCGACGGCATTTTCGAGGTCGATCGCCCCTGGAACCACACCGGCTATGTCCGCATCCAGGATCCGAACTGGACGTCGACCAGCACGACGCCGCAATTCCTGATCCGGCGTCAGGTGGGCGCGGCGAACTCGACGCCCGGCGGCCTGATCACCGGCTCCACCGGCGGCGCGGCCAACAAGCTGCGCGGCATCTATTTCGGCGATGGCGGATCGATCAACCAATATGTCTATGGCGCGCTGACCTTCCCGTCGCCGACCGGCTCCGCCGTGCCGTCGGTCACTCAGGGTGGATCGTGGCGGGTCAATGATTCCGGCCGCCGCATCGGCCTCGATCCCGAAGACGACCGGCATGGCGTCTTCGGCCGGCTGAGCTACGAGATCTCCGACAGCATCGAGCTGTTCGCCGAGGGATCGTACAACAAGCAGAAGGTGTTCTTCAACGCTGGCCCCAATCTGGCGACGGGCATCAGCCTGGCCGCCAACAACGCTTTCCTGATGAACGCGCTCGGCCCCGACCGGCTGGCCGGCATCACCGGGGTGACGCTGGCGACCACCGCCGCCGACCTGCCGTTCCGCGCGGTCGCCAACAAGCGCGAGGTGCAGCGTTACCTGATCGGTGCCGAAGGCAATTTCCAGGCGTTCGGCAAGGAAGCGACCTGGGATGTCTATGGCCAATATGGCCGCGCCAAGATGCGCGAGCAGTTGCGCAACATCATGCACGTCGCCCGGATGAACCAGGCAACGGCGGCGGTGTTTGCGCAGGCGGGCAATCCCGGCGGCTATGCCGTGGGTTCGATCCAGTGCGCGATCAATGTCGATGCCGATACGAACAATAACGATCCCAATTGCCGGCCGCTCAACCGGCTGGGCATCGGCGTGGCCGATCCGGCGGCGATCAACTATGTGCTCGGCAATCCGTATCGCGACGAAGTGGCCGAACAATGGGTCACCGGCGCCAATCTGACGCTGACGCCTTTCGCCACCTGGGCCGGCGACGTCAGCATCTCGACCGGCGCCGAATATCGCAAGGAAAAGATCAGCGGTTTCGTGCCGGAGGAATTCCAGCCGATCGTCAACAAAGTCACGGGTACGACGAACAACCGCTGGTCGGTTGGCAATTACCTGCCCACCAACGGCCAGTATAGCGTCAAGGAAGCCTATCTCGAAACCGTGGTGCCGCTGGGCCTCGGCCTCGAATTCAATGGCGCGGTGCGCGCGACCGATTATTCGACAGCGGGCTATGTCACCACATGGAAGCTGGGTGCGACGTGGCAGCCGATCGAGGATATCCGTATCCGCGTCACGCGTTCGCGCGATATCCGCGCGCCAAATCTGAACGAACTCTATCAGGCGGGCGCCGCGAACAGCGATTCGGTGCGCAATCCGCTCTATAACGCGGCCGATCCGTCAAAGGGCCCGGCGACCTACAGCTATTCGGCAACGGTGGTCGGCAATCTGGCGCTGAAGCCTGAAAAGGCGGATTCATGGAATATCGGCGCGGTGATCTCGCCGCGCTTCATCCCCGGCTTCAATCTGTCGGTCGATTATTTCCGCATCGACCTTCAGGACGCGATCGATACCCTTTCCGCACAGGAAATCATCAATCGCTGCTCCGAGGGCATCCAGGCATTCTGTGACGCGATCACTCGGGATCCGAATCGCGGCTCGGACGCCGCGCCCTATCTGCTGTTCCGCAGCCAGCCGTTCAACTTCGCGAGCAAGCTGGTGCGCGGCATCGATTTCGACGCCTCGTACCGCCTGCCGCTCGACCGGCTGTTCGACAGCGGCAAGGGAAGCATCACGCTGCGCGGCGTGGCGACGCGCTATATCGACAACATCACCGACACCGGCGTCGCGGGCGTCGTGCCGCTCGACACGGTCGGCGTGAATGGTGGCCAGTACAGCACGCCCAAGTGGATCTTCCGCGCCAGCGCCAGCTACGATACCGACGATTTCTCGATCACGGCGGTCGGCCGCGGGGTCAGTGCAGGCCGATACGCAGCCAACGGCATCGAATGCCAGACCGGTTGCCCGCTTTCGACCACGCAGTTCCCGACCTATGACGACAATCATGTGAAGGGCCTGTTCTACGTCGATCTCAACATCGCGCAGAAGGTCAATATGTGGGACAAGGGCGAAGGCCAGTTCTTCATCAACGTGACCAACCTGTTCAACAAGGGCGCGCTGCTGCTCCCTGAAACCGGCCTCGCCGCCAACAGCACCTATTCGGATCTGCTCGGCCGCACCTTCCGCGTCGGCTTCCGCGTCCAGATGCGCTGACCCGACCCGACGCTTCCCCGGAAGCGCTGTGACCATATCGCCGGCTCCATCTCACGGGATGGGGCCGGTTTTTTTATGGGTGAAACCTGCTCCAGGCATTTGTTTTGACGCGATTTTAGCTTCGCTGGCCTACGGCTCGAGTCGTTCGACGATTCCGTCGAACTGCAAATCGCTCTAGACCCGCCGCTCCTTGATCGTACTCATCACGAAATTCGTCTCGATCGAGGCGACGCATTTCAGGCGCGCGACCTTTTCCTTGATGAAGCGCTCATAACTGTCGAGGCCGCTGCTCATCACTTTCAGTACATAATCGGGCGTTCCCGCGACGAGATGGCATTCGATCACCTCGTCCCAGCTGCGCACCGCATCCTCGAACATCACGATCTCGTCCTCATGCTGGCGACTGAGCCGGACGACGAGGATCGCGGTCATCGTCCAGCCGTCGACGGCCGGGTCGACCCGCGCGGTATAGCCGCGGATGATGCCCGCTTCCTCCATGCGGCGGACGCGGCGGAGGCAGGGGGAGGGGGATAGGCCGGCGCGCTCGGCGAGATCGGCATTGCTGATCCGCGCATCGGTGATCAGCGCCTTCAGGATTCGGCGGTCGGTAGCGTCGACAATTTTCTGCTGCATTATCGAAAAATCCTGCTCATTTATTGCCAGGACTCTGTGATCAATCAGGTAAAATGGCAAGCACATGCCGATCGTCTCGCGATAAATTGCGCGCACTACCCATCGAGCTTTCGGGAGAGATCATGACCACGCCACGCCCCTATGAGACCCATCTCGGCGATCACGCCCTGCATCCCGAAACGCAGATGCTCAATTATGGCTATGATCCCGAATTGTCCGAAGGCGCGGTGAAACCGCCGGTTTTCCTGACCTCGACGTTCGTGTTCCGCTCGGCCGAGGAGGGGCGCGATTTCTTCGACTATGCCTCTGGTCGGAAGGAGCCGCCGGCGGGAAGTCAGTCCGGCCTGGTCTATTCGCGGTTCAACCACCCCAATAGCGAGATCGTTGAGGATCGGCTGGCGGTCTATGAGCGCGCCGAAAGCTGCGTGCTGTTTTCATCGGGCATGTCGGCGATCGCGACGACGATGCTTGCCTTTGTCCGGCCGGGCGACATCATCCTCCATTCGCAGCCGCTTTATGGCGGAACGGAGACCCTGCTGGCCAAGACGCTGGCGGATATGGATATTTCGAGCGTCGGATTCTCGAGCGGGCTGGACGAGGCGGTGGTGCAGGCGGCGGCGGACGAAGCGTGCGCCAAGGGCCGCGTCTCCGCCATCCTGATCGAGACTCCTGCCAATCCGACCAACAGCCTGGTCGATCTGCGGCTGATGGCAAGGATCGCGGACCGGATCGGCGACGCGCAGGGGCATCGCCCGGTCGTCGCGTGCGACAATACGCTGCTCGGCCCGGTTTATCAGCATCCGATCGAGCATGGCGCGGACATCTCGCTCTATTCGCTGACCAAATATGTCGGCGGCCATTCGGATCTGATCGCGGGCGCGGCGCTGGGGTCGGCTGCGCTGATGAAACGCGTGAAGCAATTGCGCAGTTCGATCGGCACGCAGCTCGATCCGCACAGTTGCTGGATGCTCGGCCGTTCGCTCGAGACGCTGAGCATCCGCATGGAAAAGGCCGAGGCCAATGCGCGTGCGGTGGCGGAATATCTGGCCAATCATGCCAAGGTGTCGGCGATCCATTATCTGCCCTTTGCGGCACCCGATACGGCGATCGGCCGCGCATTCGCCGCGCAATGCACCGGGGCAGGCTCCACCTTCGCTTTCGACATCGTCGGCGGTCAGCCCGCGGCCTTCCGTTTCCTCAATGCGCTGCGCATCATGAAGCTGGCGGTCAGCCTGGGCGGCACGGAATCGCTGGCGAGCCATCCGGCGACGATGACGCATTCGGGCGTGCCGGCGGATGTGCGTCAGCGTATCGGCGTGCTCGAATCCACCATCCGCCTGTCGATCGGCATCGAGCATCCGGCGGATCTGATCGTCGATCTGGAGCGCGCGCTGGCGGCGGCTTGAGATTTCTCGCCAAGGCGCGAGGAACGGTGTCCATCTTTCCACGTCACCCCAGCGAAAGCTGGGGTCTCCCAACCAGATAGCGCTTTGTCTGGCGGGAGATGCCAGCTTTCGCTGGCATGACGTGTGAGGTTGGTGACGTGCGGGGAAGGGGCGGGGTTCACGCCAGCGCGAGCGGCACCGCGAGCGCCAGCACGGGCAGCCAGGCCTGCAATGCCTTGTCGGGCCAGCGGGACATGGCGAGGACCAGTGCGATGCCGCTCAGGCTGAGCAGGCCGATCCAGGCGACGCTGCCCTGGAAGGGGCCGAACCGCAGGAACGCCGCGATGCACGAGGCGGCGATCAGTGCCCAGCCCATGGCGCGCGCCGATCGCGGCGAAGCGAGCGGCCCGCGCGGTGCGGTCTTGCGGTGGCGCTGGCTGGCCCGCGCCAGGCTGGCGAGGCCGGCATAGCCCAGGCAGGCGATCTCAAACGGCATCGGCCATCTCGCGCGGTACGGTGGCGGTCGGTGCCCGGCGCGTGTGCAGTATCACGACGGGCTTGCGCGCCACCTGCCATGCGGCGAAGCCGAGCAGCGCGGCGCTCGCCAGCATGACGATGTCGAACGCGACGAACAGCCCGTCGCCGGCCATGATCGACTGCATCAGCCCGCGATCGGTGGTGAAGGCATTGACCACCGGCACCGCCGCGCACATCGCCGCCGCGATCGTCAGCGTCTCGATCCAGGCGCGCCGCACCGGGCGGATCAGCGAAGCCGCGGCCAGCCCGAACCAGACCCAGAACATGGCGGACACTTCCATATCCTGCCGCCCCGGCAGCGTCGCGGGGATCAGGCGGTTCGCGAGCAGAAACGCCGCCATGCCCGCGGGCAGACAGGCGATCGCGCCGATATTGAGCCGCTGCACCAGGCGATAGCCGAAAAAGGGCGCGGCGCCGGGTTTGCCGCGCTTGGCGGTCCACAGCATCAGCCCGGTCCCAACCATCGCGGTGCCGACAAGGCCGAGCAGGAAATAGGCCCAGCGCAGGAAGGGGCTCGCGAAATGGCCGAGATGCAGGCCCAGCATCACCCCCGCCGCCTCGATCGCGGGGCCGGGCGGGGCCGAGGCGGAGAGGCGCTGCCCGGTGACGCCCGAATAGACGATCGACTGGCCGCGCGCATTGAGCGTGTCCGCGCCGTCGCGGGCGATGGTGATCGTCGCCGCCGCGTCATTGGGATTGCGTATGGTGATCCGCGCGGGCTGGCCGCCATGCCATTCCCCCGTCGCGGCCCGCACAAGGGGGACGATGTCGGTCAGCGGGGCAGGGCGGCCCGAAGCCTCACTCTCCTCGTCGCGGCCATAGGCTTCGGCGGTGAAGGTCGACGGCTCCGCATAATTGGCGGCGATCGGCCAGGGCATGTACATCAACATCAGCGTGATCAGCCCGGTATAGGTGATCATCGCGTGGAAGGGCAGCGCGAGCACCGCCGACACATTATGGGCGTCGAGCCAGCTGCGCTGCCCCTTGCGCCAGCGCAGCGTGAAGAAATCGACGAAGATGCGCTTGTGCGTGATCACGCCCGAGACGATCGCGGTCAGCATGAAGATCGCGCACAACCCTGCGAGCCAGCGGCCCCAGGGATGCGGGATCTGAAGCTGGAAATGGAAGCGGTAGAAGTGCTCGCCGCCGCGCGTCTCGCGTGCGGCGGCGGTTGCGCCCGTCGCCGGATCCAGCCGGATTTCGGGCGTGCGTGGCGGCTTGGGTGCCTTGGGATCGGGATTTTCGCGTGCGCGCGTGAAGATGCGCGTGCCCGTGGTCCGCTCGTCGGGTAGATTGATCGTCCATTGCTCGTCATGCGGATGCGTCGCCTGCATATGCGCGATCGCGGTCTGTGCGGCGCGCTCGGGCGACGCGGGCTGCAGCGCAATCTCCGGCTGCATCCAGCGCGTGATCTCTGGCCGGAAATAGCTGGCGGTGCCCGTCAGGAACATCGCGAACAGGATCCATCCGGCGAGCAAGCCTAGCCAGGTGTGGATCCACGCCATCGACTGGCGCAGACCGGTTTCCTTCGCAGGCTTGCCGTTCATGGCCGCACGCCCAGCAGCATGGCGGCCCCGATCGAGAGCGCGGCCAGGCCCCAGGTCAGCCCGGCGACGCGTGTCAGGCGTGGCTCGTGGAAGCACCACAGGCCGATTACGGCGTAGAACAGGAAGGACAGGATCAGCGCCCAGCCCGTCGCCTCGACGCGCACGACCGGCAGCGTTCGTGCGAGCAAGGTCGCAAGCCCGGATGCCGCGGCATAACCGCCAACCAATGCCGTGATCGCGCGTGCGGCCATGGTCCAGCCCGCGCCGGTGTGGGCCGCCTGCGCCTTCGTCTTCGATGCTCCTGCGCGTCCCACGCCTTTTCCCGCCCCATTCGGTTTCGACTCTTGCGTCGCAACATCATGCTCTCTAGCAGCAACTGCGAATCGTTATCAACAGGGAGTGTCAGGGGTGATCGTCAATTCGAACCGGGGGCGGCGGGTTGTCAATTCGGGCCGCGCGCTGATCGCCGCCATCGCGATGCTTTCGCCGATCGCGGCGCATGCGCAGCAGGCGCCCGACGACAGCGCCGACGAGACGGCACGCGCCGACACCATCATCGTCACCGGCCTGCGTGAGAAGCAGACGGGGGCGGGCACCAAGACCGATACACCGCTGATGGAGACGCCGCAGACGATCACCATCATCGACAGCGAGGAACTGACGCGCCGCAACGTCCAGTCGATCAACCAGGCGCTGGGCTATGTCGCGGGCGTTTCACCCAACCAGCGCGGCGGCATGGTGACGCGTTACGACCAGTTGATCCTGCGCGGCTTCGCGCCCGGCGTGTTCCTGGACGGCATGCGCCTGCTCGCCGGGCCCTATTCGATGCCGCAGATCGATTTCAATCGCATCGATCATATCGACGTGGTCAAGGGCCCGGCATCGGTGCTCTACGGCAATTCCACGCCGGGCGGTCTTATCAACCTGACCAGCAAGATGCCCGAGGCCACGGCGTCGGGCCGGTTCGAGCTGCAGGCGGGCAATTACGACAGCTGGCGCGCGGCGGGCGACATCAACCTGCCGCTCGATGCCGAAGGGCGGATCCTGTCGCGGATCGTCGCCGGCTGGCAGAAGAGCGACGGGCTGACCGCCGGCACCTTTGCCGAGCGCTGGCATGTCAGCCCGATGCTGACCTTCGCGCCCGATCCGGCGACCAGCCTGACGATCATCGCCACCTATCAGCGCTCGCCCAGCGGCGGCGGTTATTCGGGCGTGCCGGCCTATGGATCGGTGTTGCCCAATCCGGGTGGCGAATTGCCGCGCGACATCAACACCGGCGATCCGGGCTATGAACGCTATGATCACCGCGCAAAATCGGTCGCAGCCTTGTTTCGCCACGAATTCAATGATCATCTGGCGTTCCGGTCGAGCGCGCGTTTCCAGAACAACAAGCTCAGCTATCGCCAGCTTTATGTCGGCGGTTTCGCGACGACGGGAACGGGCGCCGCGCGCAACAGCGACTTCACGACGATCATCCGCGGCGGCGGCGGCGCCGATGAGGATTTCGACACGCTGACGCTCGACAATAATCTGAACGCCAAGTTCGAGACGGGCGGGATCAGGCACAATCTGCTCGTCGGCGTCGATTACCAGCATATCGCGGGCGAGAATTTCCAGCAGTTCAACACTGGCGTTTCCGCCAATCCGCTGACCAGCATCCCCAATCTGAAGCTGTTCGCGCCGGTCTATGGCGGGGTGCTGCCGACATTCGACCTGACCCAGCTCTCCTCCGCCTATGTGAACACCTATGGCAAGCGTGACCAGACCGGCATCTATGTCCAGGATCAGATGGAGATCGGCCGGCTCCAGCTCATCGCCAGCGGCCGTTACGACTGGTACGACCAGATCACGCTCAACAAGCGCAACAGCGCGGTGACGACCTTGGCGCAGACCGCCTTCACCATGCGGCTGGGTGCGCTTTACGAATTCCCCTTCGGCGTCTCGCCCTATATCAGCTATTCGGAATCCTTCGAGCCGCAGGCGGGCACGACCTATCTGGGCGAACCCTTCGATCCGGTGACCGGCCGCCAATATGAAGCGGGCGTCAAATATCAGCCCGCCGGCACCAATGCGCTGTTCACCCTGTCGGTCTATGATCTGCGCCGCCAGAATGTGCCCGTCGGCGATCCGCGCGCGGGCACGGGCGGGATCCCGGCCAATGCCCAGATCCAGATCGGCGAAGTGCGCGTGCGCGGTGCCGAACTGGAAGGGCGCGGCGAGGTGGTGCCCGGCTTCGATGTGGTGGCGGCACTCAGCTATACCGACGCGATCATCACCCAGGGCACGCCCGCCGTTGCGCCGACCGCCACCAACAGCGGCACGCCGACCACCACCGGCACCCGCCAGCTCGGCACGCCCAAATGGGTCGCCTCGACCTTCCTGTCCTATGATTTCGGCAAGTCGGGCAATATCTCTGGCGCGCTCGCCGGCCTCACCCTCGGCGGCGGGGCGCGCTATGTCGGTGGTTCGGACGGCACGACCAGCTATGCGGTAATCAACAACGTCACCACCTTCCAGCGCTTCACCACCAAGAGCTTCCTGCTGGTCGATGCGCTGATCGGCTATGATCTCGGCCGTCTCTCACCCGCGATGGAGGGCGTCACCCTGGCGGTGAATGCGGCAAACCTGCTCGACAAGAAGCATGTGACCGCCTGTCCATTCAACAATAGCTGCTATTTCGGCGCGGCGCGGACAGTGATGGCTTCGGTGCGCTACGACTGGTGAACATGATCTGATCCTCGGCTTCAGGGACTGAAGACGAGGATCAGGAAGGTCGCGAACAGCGAGAGGTGGACGGCGCCTTCGAGCATCGATGTCCGCGCGCCCGAGAAGGTGACGCCGTTGAGTACGAGTGTCATCGCGAGCAACACCATGTTCGCGGCCGAGAGGCCGAGTATGACGGGTTGTCCACTCATCAGGCCGATCAGCAGCACGGCGGGCACGGTCAGCCCCAGCGTGGAGGTTGCGGCGCCCAGGCAGAGATTGATCGCGCGGGTCAGCTGGTTCGCGGCGATCGCGCGCAGGGCCGATATCCCTTCGGGCGTGAACACGATCATGGCGATGATGATGCCGCCCAGCGCGGTGGGCGCGGCAAGCGCCTCGATTCCCGCATCGAGCAGCTTCGCCAGGCTTTTGGACAGGATGACGATCGGCAGGATATTGGCGAGCAGCAGGACGATATGCCGGGTGAGCGAGCCCGATCGTTCCACATGCGGAAGCGGGCTGGCATCCTGCCATTCCTCCCCGGCGCCCTCGGGCTGGAAGAAGCCGCGATGCCGGCCGGTCTGGAGCCACAGGAAGATGCCGTACAGCGCGATGGTGAGGAGCGAGAACAGGCCCGACTGAAGGGGAGACAATGTGCCCCCCGCGCTGGATGTCGTGAAATTGGGCAGGACCAGCGCGATGACGGCGAGCGGGATGGTGACCGCGAGATAGGCGCTGGCGCCCTGCAGATTGAAGCTTTGCTGGTGGTGGCGCAGTCCGCCCACCAGCAGCCCCAGCCCGACGACGCCGTTGAGCACGATCATCAGCACCGCGAACATCGTGTCGCGCCCCAGTGTCGGCACGGCATTGGGGCTGAGCATCACCGCCGAGATCAGCGCAACCTCTATGATCACGATCGACAATGTCAGCACCAATGTGCCGAAGGGCTCGCCGAGGATTTCGGCCAGTTCCTCCGCTTCATGGACGACGCCGAAGGCCGACCAGAAGATGACGCCGAGCAGCCAGGCGAAAAGCAGGCCGGCAAGGATGGGGGACATGGCGGCTGGAAGGATCGTGGGGGCGGCCATCACCGCGCCGACCGTCAGCCAGGCGAACGGAAGTCGAAGGGCAGAATATTGCATCGAATACACGTTACCATCTGTCCTCCGTGGAGTCGCGGACGGTCGTGTAACATTTCATGAAATAATTCTGGCGATGGCGTCGAGGCCGCTGCGGATCACAGCGCGCGCGTAGCATTTGACGGTGTCGCGCGCAGCGTCGCGACCCACAGGATCAGCGTCACGATGCTGATCGCCGCGCCGAGCAGGCAGACGCCACCCCATCCCGCGCGCGCATATATGAAGGTCGAGGACGACGATCCCAGCGCGCTGCCGATCGAATAGAAGAGCATGTAACCGGCGGTGAGCCGGCTCTGCGCCTCGGGGCGGACGCGATAGATCATCGCCTGATTGGTGACGTGCACGGCCTGTAGCCCGAAATCGATGATCACCACGCCGAATATCAGCCACAGGATGGAATGGGGCAGCAGCGCGATCGGGCCCCAGGCGAGCAGCATCAGCGAGAGCGCGATTCCCGTCGTGCGTTGTCCATGCCCCATGTCGGTCCATCGCCCCGCGCGCGTAGCGGCGAGTGCGCCCGCCACGCCCGCCAGTCCGAACAGGCCGATCGCGCTGTGCGACAGCGAAAAGGGCGGGGCGGCGAGCGGCAGCACGAGCGGCGTCAGCAGCGTGGTTATATTGGCGAAGATCAGCATCGCGATGAGGCCGCGGATGCGCAGCACGGGCTCGGTGGCGAGCAGCGTGAACAGCGAGCCGATCAGCCTTGGATACGCCATGGTGTTCACCGGCCGTTGCTGCCGCGGCAATGCCTTGAAGAGCAGCGTGGCGATGAGAAGCGTCAGCAGCGCCGATCCCAGATAGACGGTGCGCCAGCCCGAAACATCGGTGAGCAGGCCGGCCACCGTCCTTGCGAGCAGGATGCCGATCACGATCCCGCTGGTGACGATGCCGACGATATGGCCGCGCGCGGCCGGTGGCGCGAGGCTCGCCGCAAAGGCGACGAATGCCTGGGTGACGACGGCGAGAAAGCCCATGATCGCCATGGCCGCCAACAGCATCGCGCCGCTGGTCGCGAAGCCGATCGCGACCAGCGCGAGCACGGACAGCAAGGACTGCACGATCACCAGTCGGCGGCGATCGACGAGATCGCCGACCGGAACCAGCAGGATCAGCCCCAGGCCGTAACCCAATTGCGTCGCGGCCACGATCAGCCCGGCATGCGCGCGCGACAGGCCGAGATCGTCGGCCATCACGTCGAGCAGCGGATGCGCGAAATAGGCATTGGCCACCGCCAGTCCGCTGGCGATCGCGAAGAGCAGGGTGAGGCCGGTTGAAAGGCCCGGCGCTTCGGCACCGGCTGCGCGCCGGGCCGGAGCGGCGTCGTCCAGGGATCGCATGGCAAATCTCGCTTCGAATCGGTTTAATGATGAAACTATTTGATCGATAGCGAGATGGTTTTATAATGCAACCACAATGCGCCGATCGAGGCGTGCGGAAAGGGAAGAATGGTCAGGCGCAAAAGCCTCAAGGGCGATTATTGTCCCAGCGCACGGTCGCTCGATGCGATCGGCGACTGGTGGTCGCTGCTGATCGTGCGCGACGCCTTTGACGGGCTCTCGCGCTTTGGGGAATTTCAGAAGAGCCTTGGGATCGCCCGCAACATCCTGTCGGATCGGCTGCGCACGCTGATCGATCGCGGCATCTTGGAGGCGGTTCCCGCGGCCGATGGCGGCGCGCATCAGGAATATCGGCTGACCGAAATGGGCCGCGACCTCTTCCCTGTCATGGTGGCGCTGCGGCAATGGGGCGAGCGGCATCTGTTCGCCGCCGACGAAGAACATTCGAAGCTTGTCGAGCGCGATACCGGCCTGCCGGTCCGGCTCGACATACGGACCGAGGACGGACGCCCGATCGGCCCCGACGCGGCCATCATCCTGAAAGTGCCCGTCGAAGACGAGGGCTGATACGGGCCTGGAATTGGCCCGCCACTTCCATAGCGCCAAGTCATCGGTCCATCTGATCTTTGCGTTCGTCACGCGGCGCAACGCGCCCTAGAGTTGATCCGGTCCAGATTGAACCGGATCAACTCAGAAATACCTTTTGTTTGCCGTGATTTCCGAGTCGGCAGGTGATTCCACCTGCCTCGAAATCACTCTAGCCTTGCCGAAAGGCCATGTTCAGGGAGGGGTTCATATGCGCCACGCCATTATTCGCGCTTTCGTCTCGACAATCTGCCTTGCCGCATCGGCATCGCCGCTTGCGGCGCAGCAGCGCGCGGCCTCGACCGAGCCCGCGCTCTATCATGTCGCGATCGGTGAGGCGGGTGGGGTTCCGCTCGTTGCGGTCAATGGCGGCCCGGGTTTCAATCACAGCTATCTTATCGGTGCCCCCGTGTGGAAGGGGATGTCCGAACGGCGCCGGATCATCTTCTATGATCAGCAGGGCACGGGAAAATCGCCCAAGGCGCCTGCTTCCGGCGACCTGACCGTCGCCAGGATGGTCGAGGATCTCGAAAGTCTCAGGCGTACGCTGAAAGTGGAGCGCATGGACCTGCTCGGCCATTCCTGGGGCGGCATATTGTCGATGGCCTATGCGGTTCGCTACCCCCAGCATGTCGCGCATCTCGTGCTCGTCGGATCGGGCTCTCCCAAACCGGCAGAGCATGAATTTCTGTTCGACAAGCTTTATCCGGAATTGCTGGCGACGATTCCGAGCGACCCGAGCCCGGCGGGGCAGATGGGCTGCGTCGAGATCGATGCCTATGAGAAAATGTCCTATTACGACCAGCGCAACCGCCCTCGCGAAGGGGAGGAGGCGGGCAGCAGCTTCTCGCAGGAAACCTGCACGACGGTGATGCTCGATGCCATGAAGCTCGATCTCTATCCCGAACTGAGCCGCCTCAAGGTCCCGACGCTCGTCATCAACGGGCGGTTCGACGCCAATGTCGCGCCCACCGTCGCCTACAAGATCAGCCGCGCCATTCCCGGCGCCCGGCTCGTCTTCTTCGAACGCAGCGGGCATTCGCCCCAGCTGGAAGAGCCCGAGAAATTCACACTGGAGGTCGAGCGGTTTCTAGAGCGCTTCCCGAAAAAGTGGTAACCGGTTTTTCGGCCGGGAAGCGCTCAAGATATTGAATCGGAGCCTTTCTTTCCCGGCAGGGCGATTTCGCCCTGCCGGGAAAGGCTCCAGGCGCGGTCAGATGATGACCGGAGTGGTGGGGTCGTGCGGTCTCATCAATGCATCGACAACGGCCTCGACCAGCGCCTGTCGCGCGTCGGGGCGGTAGACGATGTAAAAGGCCTGGTCGGAGGTGATCGACCGGTTCGAGATCCGCACGACCTGTCCCGATTCCAGATAGGGATCGACAATGCCCTGCCAGCCGAGCACCACGCCGCGCCCGGCCAGGGTTTCCTGCATCATCGGGGTATAGGCGCTGAACACCGGTCCTTTCGGGGCAGGCATGAAGCCGAGATCCTCGAACCAGTCGAGCCAGTCGACGCGTCCCTGGCTGGTATTGGCAAGGTGAAGCAGGGGGGCGGCGGCCCATGCTTCCGGGCTGTCGTGCCGAAGCCCGGGAAATTGTTCGAGCAGCGACGGTGCGCAGACCGGAAACGCAATCTCTTCGAGCAGCTTGCGCGACGTCATTTCGGGCCAGTCGGCAGGGGTGCCGTATCGGATCGAAACATCGACGTCGTCGGCGTCGAAATTGAGATAGGTGTCGGAGGTGATGAGCCGGATCTGCGCCTCCGGCAGCAGCGCGCGCAATGTTCCGAAGCGCGGCATCAGCCAGTCATGCGCCATCGCATAGGTGCAGGCGATCGTGACGCTTGCCGCCCGCTCGTGACGGCGCCTGATCGCGTCGACGCTGTCGCGGATCCGGCCGAGGCCCGACTGGATGGCGCCCGCCAGCGATTCCCCCGATCCTGTGAGCACGAGGCGATTGCCGCTGCGCACGAACAGCACGACGTCCAGATCCGCCTCCAGATTGGAAACGTGACGGCTGACCGCCGATTGTGCGATGTTGAGCTCCGCCGCGGCGCGCGTGAAGCTGCGGTGCCGGGCGGCCGCTTCGAAGACGGCAAGCGCGTTCAGGGGAGGCAGCGATTGGCGGAGGCTTTTCATCATCTCTGCATATCAAAAAGTCATTGAATGTCCACATTTCTGTGATTACGCGATCGCCGCCTCTGGCCTAGGCTGCGGTTTCGCCATCATGAAAGCCGGGGGATGAGTTGACCACGATCGTGTTCGAGAATGCGCGGGTGCTGAACGAGACCGCGGACGGCTATCGCGAGGATTGCCACGTGGTGGTCGAGAATGACCGGATCGTGGCGGTGGACGCCGGCCCGTCGCGTCTTCAGGGCGCGGAGGTCGTCGACATTCGCGGCGCGACGCTGATGCCGGGCCTGATCGACGTCCATGTCCATGCCCGGCTTTCGAGTGCCAATGCCGCGGAGATTCTCGGTCATCCCGCGACCTATTCCACCGCGCATGCGGCCCGCATGTTGCGGCACGCGCTCGACTGCGGTTTCACGAGCCTGCGCGATGTCGGCGGCGGCGATCATGGGCTGGCGCGCGCGCTCGACGATGGGCTCATCCCCGGGCCGCGCCTGTTCTATGCGGGGCGCACGCTCTCGATGACGGGCGGCCATGGCGACCTGCGCGCCGGCCATCAGGATGTCGAGCCCTGCGGGTGCCGCCAGATGCACATGATCGCGCATGTCGTCGACGGCGAGGACGAGGTGCGCCGTGCGGCGCGCGAGGAACTGCGCATGGGCGCGCATTGCATCAAGATCATGCTGTCGGGTGGCGTGCTTTCGCCCACCGACCCGATCTGGATGCAGCAATTCACCGATGCCGAAGTCCTGGCGGCCGTCGAGGAAGCGGCGCGGTGGCGCCGTTATGTCGCGGCCCATGCCCATACTGCCGACGCCGTCATGCGCGCGGCGCAGCTCGGTGTCCGGACGGTCGAGCACGCGACGCTGATCGATGCCGAAGCCGCGGCCGCGCTGCGCGATGCCGGCGGCTTTGCCGTGCCGACGCTTTCAGTCGTGATGGCGCTCACCGAACGTGGCGACGCGCTCGGCCTTTCCGCCGCGGTGGCGGCGAAGGCCAGGGAAATCGTCGATCTCGCGATGCTGGGCTTCGAAACCGCGTGGCGCGCCGATGTGCCGCTCGGTTTCGGCACCGACCTGCCCGGCAATGTCTTCGAGATGCAGGCGCGCGAATTCCTTTATCGCCGCGAGATCCAGCCCGCCGCCGCGATTCTGCGGTCGGCGACGGTCACCGGCGCCGACATTCTCCAGCGCCCCGACCTTGGCCGGATCGCGCCGGGTGCTGCGGCCGATCTGCTCGTCGTGGACGGCGATCCGCTGGAGGATATCGCGCTGTTGGCGGAAGATGGGCAGTATCTGCGCGTGATCATGAAGGCAGGCCAGTTCCACAAGCGCGCTTTGGCGTGACAATGGCGACGCATCCCGTGGAGGCTGTTGCGTCGCGGCTGGCGGCATCGACCTGGGCTGCGATCTATCTCGGGGTTGCGGCCGCGACGCTTCCCGCCGTGCTCCCCGTCATGGTCGGCATATTCGCCGAGCGTTTCGGTTACGGCATTGCCGGGGCCGGTTTGATCGCGTCGATGAATATGGGCGGCATCCTTGTCGGCAGCCTGCTCTGCCCGCTGATCACCACGCGCCTGTCCTGGCCCGTAGCGATCCGCATCGGGCTGACGGTCATGATCGCCGGCAACCTGCTGACCATGCTCGACGGGCATTATGGCTATGTCGCCGCCACCCGCATCCTGTCGGGGCTCGGCGAGGGGCTGGTCGGGGGAATCTGCTATGCGGCGATGGGGCGTTCGGTGCGTCCGGAACGGAGCATCGGCATTTATTTCGCGGGCCAGTCGATCGTCGGCATGGTCGGCCTGGGCAGTTTCGGCTGGATCGCGGTCAATCTCGGCTGGCCGTGGATTTTCCTGATCCTGTCTGCGGTCGCGCTCCCGGGTTTCGCGCTGGCGACGATGATCGGCAGGGCGCAGCCGGGCGCGTCGCAATCCCGGGCGCGGGGTGCCGCCGGCAATCGTCTCGCGATCGGCGCACTCGCCTGCATTCTTGTCTATTTCATCGGTATGGCGTCGCTATGGCCCTTTCTGGAGCGCATCGGCGTGGGGAAGGGGCTGTCGCCCGGCGCGATTGCCTTCGCGCTGTCCGCTTCGGCCTTTGGCGGCCTTGCCGGATCGCTTGTCGCGAGCGCCGTGGCCGACCGGCTTCCGCGCGCGATCGGTCTTGTCGCCGGGCTGCCGATACTTGTTGCGGGCGTCGCGGGCCTGGCGTTGGCGCCCGATGCGTCGATCTTCACCCTGTCGATCTGCCTGTTCGCCTTTGTCTGGCCGTTCCAATACGCATTCCAGTTCGGCCTGCTCGCATCGATCGACCGGCATGGGCGCTTCATTGCGCTGACCCCGGCGATGACGGGTGGCGGACTGGCGCTTGGTCCCGCCATTGGCGGGTTCCTGTTGGAAAGCCTGTCGTTGGTGGCGGTCGGCGCCTTCTGTCTGGCGTGCGTCGTCATGGCGGTGTGCGGCACTGTCTATCTTCGCGCGCGAAACACAGGCTGAGTTTTCAGCGCTCCATCACATTTTGAGATGCATTCCCAGCAAAGCTCTGCTGGCGATCAACCGTGACGATGCCATGATCCTTTCATGAGCCGGGTGTCGCCGGCGCATAGTTTCGGGAGCCGACATGTCCTTCGTGAACACCGCACTTTATCCGTTATCCGACCCTGTCCGCCGCGCGGAGATCGTCGAACGGGCCGCCAGCCAGCTCGCGCAGGACGGTGCGGCCGCCTTCCCCGATTTCCTCACGCCCGAGGCGCTCGCCGCCATGGTCGCCGAAGCGACCGGCAAGTTCGCACATGTCCATCGCCGGGATCAGATGCTCGGCTTCAATCCGCAGGGGCCGCTGGCGGGTGTCGCGGACGAGAAGCTGCGCGAACGCGCCTCTCCCTATCTGATGTGGATCCTGGGTTCCGACATTCTCGATGCCGATGGCGAACTGCGCCGGCTTTACCGGTCCGCCGAACTGATGGACTTCGTTCGCGAAGTGCTTGGCGTCGAGGCTCTGCACGTCACCGCCGATCCGCTTATCAATATCAACCTGACCTATATGGGCGAAGGCGACCAGCATGGCTGGCATTTCGACGACAATGATTTTGTCGTCTCCCTGCTGTTGCAGGCGCCGGAAGCGGGCGGGGCGTTCGAATATGCGCCCGGCGTCGACACCGCGCCGGTCGAGGACATCCACGCCATTCTCGACGAGAATTCGAGCCGCACGAAGATCCAGAAGGTCGAACCCGGAACTTTGCTTCTCTTCCGGGGGCGCAAGGCCTTGCACCGGGTCACCGAAGTGAGCGGCTCGAAGCACCGGATCATCGCGCTGCTCAGCTATCATAAAGAGCCGGACTTCGTTTACGCGGACTCGGTCAAGCAGAACGGGCTCGGCCGCGTGTCGGCGATCGCGGCCTGATGCCGCGCTTTGATGAGCCTGGCTCATCGAAGCGCGGCGAAGCCCGCGCGGCGCCTGAGCGTTCGAAGGTGCGGATGCGCAGCATCCCTGCATCTTCGCAAACCAACCGCACCGGCCCGGACCGGACGGAACGATAATCAAGAAACGAAAAGGGGAGGCATCATGTCTCGACACATCCATCTCATCGCACTGCTGACCACCACATTGCTCGCCGCGCCGGCGTTCGCCCAGGAAACGGACGCCGCGCCGCGTGACGAGGGAGACATCATCGTCACCGCGCAGCGGCGCGAAAGCCGGTTGCAGGACGTGCCTCAGGCCGTGTCGGCGTTCGGTGGCGAAGCGCTCGGCCGGCTCGGCATCCGTGACACCGAAAGCCTGGTCCGCAACACGCCGAGCCTGACCTTCACGCCCGTCGGCCCGGGCGAATCCAATATCGGGCTGCGCGGCCTTTCCACCGATCTCGGTCTCGCCCCCGCCGTCGCGGTCTATATCAACGACACGCCGTTCGACTTCCGCACGGATGCCTATAGCGGCACGCCCAATATCGACCTGTTCGACATGCAGCGCGTCGAGGTGCTGCGCGGGCCGCAGGGCACGCTGTTCGGATCGAGCTCCACGGGCGGGACGATCCGCTACATCACGAACCAGCCCGATCTTTCGGGCTTCTCCGCGCATGGCGAGGCCACCGTCAACAGCGTGAAGGGCGGCGGCGAGGGCTATGGCGCCAAGGCGGCGGTGAACCTGCCGCTGGGCACCAATCTCGCGCTGCGCGTGACCGGCAGCTATGAGAAGATCGCGGGCTATATCGATCGCTACGACGCGACGCTTGCCGGCTTCACATCGCCGCAGTCGAGCGACAGGCTGGCCGAGAAGAACGCCAATGACGCGGTGATCCTCGGCGTCCGCGCCGCCCTGCGGTGGGAAGCCGCCAGCGACCTGACCATCACGCCCAGCCTGTTCTATCAGCGCATCCGCGCTGACAATCCGATCGCGACGCAGAGCAATCTGCCCGGCTTCGGCCGCGCGAGCGCCGTCGGCGGAGAGCCGTCGCACACCAATCTGATCGTCGCGAACCTGACCGTCGAAAAGGAATTCGGCGGCCTCAAGCTCGTCTCGTCGAGTTCCTATCTCAACAAGAAATCGGATGCGGCGATCGACTATACCCCGCTGGGCTACAATATCTTCGGTGCCTTCGCGCCGTTCGAGAGCCGCATGCCCGGAACGGCGGACAGCTATACCCAGGAACTGCGGCTGACATCGTCCAATGCCGGCCCGTTCAACTGGATCGCGGGCGTCTATTTCAGCCATACCGACCAGTCGCTGGGCCAGATCTTTGAAGGCCAGCCATTCTCAGACCTGCTCAATTCCGTGTTCGGCCCCGCGCCCCGGCCGGTCGGCCCGATCTCCTATGATTATCTCCAGCGGACGTCCGAACAGCAGATCGCGGGCTTTGCGGAGGTCAATTACAAGCTCAGCGACAAGCTCGAGCTGATCGCGGGCGTGCGCGCCTATCGCCTGAAGAACACGCTGGAGGCGACCTGCACCGAAGCCTTCCCCGGCATATTGTGCGGGGTGGATACGCCGCGCATCACCGCAAAGAAGACGAGCGCCAGCCCGCGCTTCACGGTGAACTACCGCCCCGTCGACAACGCCACGCTCTATGCCACCGTCTCGCGCGGGTTCCGCGCCGGCGGCGCCAATGCCGCGATTCCGCCGGCGCTGGGCTGCGATCTCGCCAGTTCGGTGGGGCCGATCTTCAACCCCGATTCGGTCTGGAATTACGAGCTCGGCGCGAAGCTCGAGACACCGAACCGGGTGCTGACGGTCAATGGTGCCGCCTATCGGATCGAACAGAAGGGAATCCAGCTCACCATCCCCGATCCCTGCGGCTCCACCTTCTTCGCCAATGCAGGGGACGCGCGCATCGACGGCGCGGAGCTGGAGGTGAATCTGCGCCCGTCCCGGAACATCACGCTGAGCGGGCAGCTGAGCTACACCGACGCCAAATTCACCAATGTGCCCGCCGATTTCGGTACGGCGGCGGGCTATGCCAAAGGCGACGCCATCCCCGAGACGCCGCGCTGGAAATTCGCGCTTTCCTCCGAACTGCGTTATCCGGTGACCGAGGGATGGGAGGCCTATGCACGCGGAAGCTGGCAGCATGTCGGCAAGACGCCGTTCGGCATCGACGGCGTGGTCAGTTCGGGGCGGTTCCGCCCGGCCTATGACATCGCCAATTTCGATATCGGCGCGGAAGGGGGCAGGGTGGATATCAGCCTGTTCGTCCGCAACGCCTTCAACCGGCGCGGCATCCTCGCCATCGCTTCGGGTGCGGTCAGCACGATTCCCGGCGTGTTCGAGAACGTGACCTATGTGACGCCGCGCACGATCGGCCTCACCATGCGGATCAAGGGCTGATCGACCATGACCGGCAAGAGCGTTTTCCCGCGCGAGGAATATGAGCATCGCTGGCAACGCGTGTGGGAGGCGATGCGTGCGCGGGGCTACGAGGCCTTGCTGGTCTGGTCGCGTGGCGCCGGATCCTATGACCGGCTCGGTAACGTCTATTGGCTGACCAACTATGCCAATACCGGGACCGGGCAGGATTGGGCGGACGATGTCCAGATGGGAAGCTGGACCTTTTCCGCCGTGCTGTTCCGGAACGGGCGCGAGCCCGAACTGCACAGCGCGCAGCCGCCCGAGGAAACCGAATATCACAAGGCGGTGTGCGGCGACCTGATCGTCCATGAGCCCAGCGTGATCACCGGGCTCGCCGAATATTTCCGCAAGCACGGCATAAAGGGGCGCGTCGCCGTCGTTGGCGACGACGTGCTTCCCGGCCTTTACGACCGGCGACTGCGCGCATTGACGCCGCAGATCGAGTGGGTGACCGACGAATGGTTCCTGCTCGAACCGCAGCGCGTGAAATCCAAACGCGAGCTCGATGTATTCCGCACGGCGGGCGACATCGTCACCCATGCGCTCGCCGTCGGCATGGACGCGATGATCGCGGGTGAGACGTCCGCGGTGGCGGCGGCGCGCACGGCGGCGGAGATCATGCGCCGTGGCGGCTGCTTCTCGCGCATCGACATGCATCACGGCGCGCATGCGGAGAAATACATCCTCGGCGACATGCTCCATGGCTATGACATGAGCGCGCCGAACAAGGGCGACATGGTGCGCGGCTGGATCCAGGGGCCGATCTTCCAGGGCTATTGGCTCGATCCCGGCCGCAGCGCGGTGTGCGGCGGACGATCGACCAGAGAGCAGCGCAACATCCTGGAGGGATCGGCCGAAGTGTGCCGGGCGATCATCAAATCGATCCGTCCGGGCATCACGCCCCGGCAACTGGGCGTGATCGGTGCGAAGGCGGCGGTGCCCTATGAGGACAAGGCGCGCGACATCAAGGTGAATCTGGGGATTTTCGGCCATCAGATGGGCACATTCTATGGCCCGGACATCATCCCGGCGGGCGATCCCGGCAAGGGGCCGGTGGAGCCCGACGCATCGGGCTATGTGCCCATGCCCGGTGAGCTGGCGAATATCGACAAGCCCTATGAAGCCGGCATGCTGATCGCGGTGGAGGCGTTCATGAAACATCCCGGCATCGGCATGAGCGGGCTCGAGGATCATGTGATCGTGACCGAAACCGGCTGCGAGCAGATCACCAACACGCCGGTCTATATCTGAGCGGCACGGAGCCAGCGATGCGGACGACCCGTCGACAGTTCATTGCTCGCTCCGCGATCGGCGGCGCCGGCCTGCTCGCCGCGCCGCTGCTGGCGGGCGAGGACGCGCGCGCCGGGGCAATGACGCCTTCGCTCGATGCGACCCCTGTCGGGGAGCCGATCGTCGCGTCGATATCGCGATATTACCGGTTCTCACTGCTCGACGGTTCGCGCGCCGAGTCAGCGGCCTGGGTGCAGATGGACCTGGGCAGGCCGCACGCCATCAATGCGATCAGGCTGCATCCGCTGGATAGTCACGCCGCGTCGAAATGCGATTTCCCGGTGGGTTTCCGCATCGATTGTTCCGACGATCCGGTTTTCGACACCAGGATGCCGGTCGCCAGCTGGCAAGCGAAGAATTATGCGGTCCCTGGTAATTTCGTCGCGAGATTTCCGGAAGCGCCGGTGACGGCGCAATATCTCAGACTAGAAGCGACACCGCTCCCCGTCGCATCAAAGCCGGTGTCTCGCAGCGTTTCCCGGGACGGGGGGGCGGAGAATGCGGCACGCGCGCTTGGGCTTGCCAGGATCGAGATCCTTTCCGGCAATATCGTCGTGACGGCGATCGTTCGAGGGGCGGCAAATCTTCGCTGTCCCTTCGGTCACGCATCCGCATGATGCCTGGAGTGGTTCCGAGGCAGGTGGAATTACCTGCCGGCTCGGGAATCACGACAACTCTGGGCTTCAACGTCGGGGGATCGGTCGTTTCATCCCAGTCCGGCGATCGCCGCGCTGGGCGTCAGGCCGAAGCCTTTGCGGAAAACACGCGAAAGATGCGCGGTATCGGCAAAACCGGCGTCCATCGCGGCCGTGCGCACCAGCGCGCCATCGGCCATCTGCCGCGCGGCATGTTGCAGGGCGGACCAGGATTTGAAATCACGGAACGTCTGCCCCGTTCCGCTTTTGAAACAACGCAGCGCCTGTGTACGCTCCATTTGCAGCCGGCGTGCCAGCTCGTCCTGGGACATGCGCCGCATCGGATCGGCATATATCGCTCGTACGATCTCCGCGATCCGGTTCGACGGGGCGGCGCTGGACCAGGCGAGCTGCGCGCGAAGTTCGGCCACGGCAAACCGGTCGCCACGAAACGCGGTTTCGACCAGACCGGCCAGCGATCCGTTCAGGACACGGGCCAGGGGCGCGTCGTATGGAAAGGTCAGCCCGTTCAGATAAAGAACGTCGGCGCCCGGATCGGTGAGTATGACCTCGTGCACGACTTGCGGTCTGACGAGCAGCAACTCGCCGGTCACCTGCCACTCGCCATGCCGCACCATGACCGGGCCCCTTCGTCCGGCCAGCACGCACGTGACCGAATTCGCATGCGCCATCAGCCGAGGGCTGCCGATCGGCAGCAGCGTGTCGAGGAATGGAGAGATCGGATCCGGCATTGCCGCGACTATCCACCTCTCCGCCGGCGCGTACAACCGGTCGCTGGCGCGGCGGTGATGTCGCGGCAGGCCATTTTCGGCTAACGCTCGATACCGGCGCGGCCAAATGCTGCCGCGGCCTGCTTGCCGTTCATATAGACATCCTTGCGGGTGACTTCATGTGCGGCATTGACCGTGACGACGTCGAGCATCTCGATCTGCGCGGTGAATGGTGTGCCGTTCGGCTCTTCGAGCGAGAGCGCCATCGTCCACTCGAAAACCCAGTGATCGGCGCCATAGAGTCTGCGCCCCATTTCGAGGGAAAAGTCGAAGGTGGCAAACAATGCCCGGCAATGTTCTCGCAACTGCTCGCGGCCTGAAACGGGATCCGATCCGTCATGAAGCCAGAAAATCGTATCCGCCGAGTGAAGCGACGCGATCATGTCGGGATCCTTCGTGTCCCAGCCGACATGGTAGCGCTCGAAGACGGCCTGAAGCGGTTGCAATTGGTCGATCGATGCGGTGTCCGGCATTCACCTTGCCTCCTGCTGATACAGGCAATCTAGCGCCCGCAACGGAATCGGCGTTGAACAAACGTGCGCCGGATCGCCGGCATCGCCGCGACGCGGGGCCATCGGCCGATAGCGGATCGAGCCGCGACCGGGGTGGAATTGTGCTCTCCGGGCAACAGTGCGCACAAAATCTCTGAAAAATCCCAGGCCGGCTATCTTCTCAGGTTATTATGCCATAACCATCCGGAATGAAGAATAATGGCCTGAGCAGGCATTTATTTTTCCAGTTTCGCTCGGCAACGTCTGAGTGTGACAGGGATCTGAGAATTCTGGGGAGAAAGACCGTGAACCGTTCCGTGATATCCGTTCGTGCCGCTCTGATTGCCTCCGCCGGCATGAGTCTCGTCGCCGTTTCACCTGCGATGGCGCAGGAGCGGGCCGATGCCGAGCAATCGGTGAACGAGAAGGAGATCGTGGTGACGGGCTCGCGCATCGATCGCGCGGGCTTCGACCAGCCGACGCCCACCGCCGTGATCGGCGATACCGAATTGCGCCAGAGCTCGGCGTCCAACCTGCAGCAGGTGCTGAACGATCAGCCGCAGGTACGCGCGACCTACACCGGCGTAACGCTCGTCGGCAACACCGGCAGCGGCCAGGCACCTGTCGACCTGCGCGGCCTGGGCATCGATCGCACGTTGACGCTGATCGACGGACGGCGCTTCGTCGGCCAGAATAATCTCAATTTCGTCCCGACCAGCATGGTGAAGCGACTTGAGGTCCTTACCGGCGGTGCATCGGCCGCCTGGGGATCGGGGGCTGTCGCGGGCGTCGTCAACATCATCATGGACACGGATCTGACCGGCTTCAGGGCCGGCGCGGAAACCGGCATCGCCGATCGCGGCGATGGCCAGCGTTATCAGTTCGAAGGATCCTGGGGCACCAAGTTCGCCGATGGCAGGGGGCATTTCATGATCGGCGCCGAATATGTGGAGGACAAGGGACTGCCCCCCGGTAGCCGCAACGATCGCCATGGCGTCCGTGGCGCGGATATCACGGTGATCGACGGCAAGGTGATGCTGGCCGATGACGTCAATATCCCCATCCGTAGCCATAGCGGTCTGATCATGAGCGGAGCGCTCGCCGGACAGACGTTCAACAATGACGGCACGTTGCGTGCATATCGCGGTCCCAATGCCTCGAGCATCGGCGGCGAGGATGCGTCGAACTTGTATGACGACATCTATCTGGCGGCGCCGTTCAAGCGTCTCAACGCCTATGCTCGCCTCAGCTACGATCTGGGCGGTGCGACGATCTGGGCGGACGCGACCTATGGCAAGACGAAATCCACCTATAATTTCTTCCCCGATTTCACCGCGCCGGGAGACATCGGTTATGAGTTTCAGCCACTCATGGTTTCGGCGACCAATCCATTCCTGTCGCAGACGGTTCGCAACCAGCTTGCCGCGGCGGGCGAGACCAGCTTCGCATATAGCCGCGCCTATCGCGACATATTGAATTTCCGCTTCACGTCCGATCGTGAGCTCAAGGAAGGCGCGATCGGCATCGAGGGTAGCTTCGGCGGCGGCAAGTGGAAATATAGCGCGCATTACAGCCATGGCGAACTCGACGAATATTCGGCGCTGCTCAACAGTCGGCTCGCCGCGAATTTCGACAATGCCCTCAATGCGGTGCTGAGTGGCGGCCAGATCGTCTGCGCGATCAACGCCGATGCCAATCCCAACAACAACGATCCCGCCTGCCGGCCGCTCAATATCTTCGGCGAAGGCAATGCCTCGGCTGAGGCGATCGATTATGTGACGGGCACGCAGGGCGGATACAGCCTGACCACGCTCGACTCGATGGGCGCCAAGCTGCAGGGCGACCTGTTCTCGCTCTGGGCGGGGCCGGTGACTGCCGCGGCCGGCGTCGAGGCGCGCTGGGAGAAAGTGAAGTCACGGCTCGATGCCGGCGCGCTTGCAGGTGGCTTCGGCTTGCCTGTCTATGTCGCGCCGCTCTCGGGCGGGTTCAACGTCAAGGAAGCCTTTGCCGAAGTCGTCGTGCCGCTGCTCGATGCGAGTGCGTTCAAGGCCGATCTCAACGGCGCCGCGCGTTATTCGGATTACAGCACCAGCGGTGGCATCTGGTCGTGGAAAGTGGGCGGCACCATTCGCCTGTTCAACGATCTGCTGCTGCGCGCGACGCGCTCGCGCGACATCCGTTCGCCCAACGTCAATGATCTCTTCAACGAGACGAACATCAATATCGGGCCGCAGGTCGACCAGGATAGCGAGGGTCGCAAGGGTATCCCCGGCTATACCGACACGCCGGCGCAGGTGACGACCTTCTCCGGCGGCAACGTGAACCTGAAGCCGGAGATCGGCAGCACGCTCACGATCGGCGGATCCTATTCGCCGTCCTTTGCACGTGGGCTGCAATTCTCGGTCGACTATTACGACGTCAAGATCGATGGCGCGATCATCACGTTGACTGCTTCGGATCTGACCGCCGCCTGCGCCTTGGGCAGTCAGGCCGCGTGCGCCCAGATCATTCGCGATCCGGTCACGCAGACGCTGAAGACCGTCTTCTCGAACGCGCAGAATATCGCGCAATTCGCGACCAGCGGCTTCGATTTCGAAGCGTCCTATGTGCTGCCGATCACGCAGATCGCGGGCGCCGGGCCGGCGACTTTGCGCTTCCGAGCGCTTGCCACCTATGTGAAGGAGCTGGTTTACGACAACGGCCTGGAGACCAACGATGCGGCGGGCGATGTCGGCGACGGCGTGTTGCTGGGCCTGCCGAAATGGCGTGGCACGTTCAGTGCCAGCTATCAGGACGATGTGCTCGGCTTCGATGCGCGTGTCCGCTATGTCGGCGGCGGCAAGTTCAACCATCTCCTCAATGGTGAAGAAGGAAGGCCGCTGCTTGCCAACAACGATATCAGCGCGCGCGTCTATCTGGACCTCGGCGCCCAATATAAGGTGACGGAGAACTTCACCTTCTACACCAAGGTCAGCAACGTTTTCGATCGCAAGCTGCCCTTCTCGACGACGGGCAGCCCGCATTACGACACGCTGGGCCGTTACTTCACGTTCGGCGCAAATGTGAAGTTCTAGATCCATCCGCGTACGGGCACTGGCGGTTTCCACCAGTGCCCGGAGCCGGAAGTTCAGGGGCATTATCGCCGTTGCGAAGGATCGGCGCAGATGCGAAGCCGCCACCACGAACAATGGAGGTGGTATGCGGCGACCCGGCACATGGCTGTTCATGATCGGAGCGTCGCTCGTCGCCACGCCGCTTCCCGCCGTTGAATCAACGTGCGTCATGTCTACGGCGGACAAGGCCTGGCTCGACGGTGCGATCGCGAATTGGCGTTCGAGCGAGCGTGATATCCTGAAGCTCGCGCCCGCACCGCTGCCGACCATCATCGCGATCGATGCGGCCTGCACTTATACGGGCAAGGCCGATCGGCAGAGGCGCCTGCGATGGACGGCGGCGGCGCATGGCGATCCCATCGCGCTGCCGGGCGGCAACACCGCGCCGATCGGCCCGATCTCGTTCGCCTCGCCCGACAATGGCGCCGCGGGCACCGGCTATTTCGCAATGAGCCTGCCATCGGTCTGGCGCAAGTCCGGGGTGAGCAGCGAATTGGGGCTGGAGCGGCTGATGGACGGCGTGCTGCTCCACGAACTGATGCACACCCGCCAATTCTATTTCGCCAATCCCAGACTGGCGGCACTCACGCGTGAATATGGTCTGCCGGACTCGATCAACGACGATTCGCTGCAGGATGCATTCAAGGCGGATGCAGGCTATGTCGCCGATTACGAGGCCGAACGCGACCTGCTCTACGCGGCGGCGACCGCGCCGACCGATGGCGAGGCCCGGACATTGGCGGGCAAGGCGCTGGCGAAGATGCGCGCGCGAAGGGCCGGATATTTCACCGGCGCTAACGCCAAATGGCTGCCGCTCGACGATCTGTTCCTGACGATGGAGGGGCTCGGCCAATGGCTGGCCTATGCCTGGTATGTGAAGTCCGGCGTGCCCGCGCCGGCCGCGATCGACGCGGTCAGGCGCAAGCGCAATCTCTGGTCGCAGGATCAGGGGCTGGCCCTGTTCCTGACGATCGATCGACTGGTGCCCGACTGGCAGCGTGACGCATTTGCGGATCAGCCGCTGCTTGCCGAAGCCTTGCTGGCGAAGGCGGCGAATTGAGCACATGTCCCACGTTTCGGCCTTTTCCAAACAGCCCTATCGGCGCCGCACCTGGCTTCGTCTGCGGCTTCCCTTCTGGCTCATCGATTTGGGCCTGGCTGCGAAGGGCGCCGATTGCGAAGCCGCTGGAGGCCGTCACGACTGGTACAATGCCGATGGCATATCCTCGGCCTGCTACCATTGCCGGGTTATTGCTCCTGGGCAGCCCTGGGTGATCGGTGGTGCCGAGGTGTCTCTTCGGCCGCCTGAAAGGCCTTCCGACGCGAGCCCGGGCGTTTAGAAGGAGTAAGTTGGTCCGGGTGAGTTTGGTGGTCGTTTCAGTTCAGCCAGCCGCGCCCGCGGGCATGGATTGCGAGCCATGCGAGCAGGATCGCTCCGCCGCTCACCATCAGCGGGATGGCAAGGCCGAAACTGTCGAGCGCGCCGCTGAAAAAGACGATCCAGCCCTCCAGGATCAGCAGCGCGACGAGCGAGACGATCAGCACCGGCTGAGCCCAGCCCTTGCCGAGCAGCAGCCCTAGGCTGCCGATCAGACCGGAAAAGGTGCCGATGGCGAATGCCCCGGTGATCCAGCCGGGGATCGAGGATGCCGCGGCGCGTTCCGCGTCGCTCAACCCGGCCATCGGATCGCCGAACAGTCCGACCGAACTGAGATACATGGTGACGCCAAAGGCATTCCAGAGAATGGCAAGCACCGCGACCATCTTGAACCAGCCGGGGCGCGGTGCGGGGGAGGTGGTGGCCATGGCTCTCTCTCTCTCCATCGTCGAGAAGCGGGGAGTGTGCGCTTCCATTGCGGCCAAGGCAATCGGGAGAGGTTATCCTATACGCAACCAGATCGCCGAGGCGTCGTCGCTGATCTTGAAGCGCGGAAAGCGCTGGCAGGCCGCGTCCGCATTCTCGATGCCGCGCAATTCCGTCGCGAGTTCGGCCAGGCCGACCTCGGTCACGCGTGCGAACAGGCTTGCCGCGTCATAGGCACCATAATCGTCGATCAGCGCGGCGAAGCCGTCGCTCATCAGCAGCAGCTCGTCGCCCTTCGCCAGGGGTGCGCGATGAAATTCGGTGACGCTGCGGGTGTGGTGCGGATCGACCCCGAGCACGCGCTTCGGCCCCTGGCGCGATGCGCGCAGGCCGGCCACGACATGGGGTGCGCGTACACCATCGGTGTCGACCAATGCGCCCAATGCCACTGCGCTCGCTCGCTCACGCTCGCCGTCAGGCACCGGAGTCATGAAGGAAATACCGTCGGCGCTCCGGTGGATCACGACACAGTCGCCGGCAAAGGCGCAGGCGAGCATTTCGCCCTCGATCGCCACCGCCGCAAAGGCCGCGATGGGCAGCTCCCAATCATCGAGCGGCTCGCGTCGCCGTTCCTTTGCATAGCGTTGTGCGACCTGGTCGAAGACGGTGTCGCATATTGCCGAGATCGACCCCGAGACCCCGGCAAAGGCGGCACTGGCCGTTGTCGCCAGCCACGCCGCGCCGCCGCGGTCGCCGAGCAGCCCGGGTTCACCCAGATCGGTGGCCCCGTCGATCACCCAGGCGTGGCGTTCGCCGCTGCCGATGCGATCGTCATTGGGCACACCGGCCTTTCCGGCCAGGTTGATCGTCTGGATAAGATCGAAATGCATCGTCCGTTGAACTCATTGTGACGCGACCCGGATGGCCCGAACCCATCGGCGCGGTAATGCACGGCCGTTCACCCCGTCCACCTGAAATCGTCGGTGCCGATGGCTTTCAATGCAGCGGCGTTGAAGCCCACGCTCTCTACTGCCCTACGGTTGACAGACGAGGCGAGCGGGCGGAGCATCCGGCCGCTGACAAGGCGGAGAATCGGCATGTGCGACAACGACATCCATCCGGGGCTGATCGAGGATTGGAACCTGACCCGCAGGGCGTTCGTGGCGACGGGGCTCGTCACCGGGCTTGCGACGACCGCGCATGCCGCCGCCGCCAAAGTGACCGAGAAGGACGTGACCGTCACGACGCCCGACGGAAAGGCCGACGCGGCATTATTCCATCCGGCGGGCAAGGGGGCATGGCCAGCCGTGCTGATGTGGCCCGATATCATGGGGCTGCGTCCGGTCTTCCGCGAAATGGGCCGGCGTCTCGCCGCCGAGGGCTATGTCGTGCTCGTGCCCAATCCATTCTATCGCAGCAAGCGCGCGCCGGTGATCGAAGGTGCCATCGATTTCAACAATCCTGAGACGCGCAAGATTTTGATCGGTTATCGCCAGGCGATGACCGATGAGGGCGTCGACAAGGACGCCGTTGCTTATCTCGCATTTCTCGATGCCCAGCCCCAGACGGCGAAACGAAAAAGGGTGGGCGTACAGGGCTATTGCATGGGCGGTCCGCTCTCGTTCCGCACCGCGGCAGCCGTGCCCGGCCGCATCGGTGCGGTCGGCAGCTTCCATGGCGGTGGCCTCGTCACCGATACGCCTGCCAGCCCCCATCTGCTGATCCCCAAGACCAGGGCGGCCTATCTGATCGCTGTCGCGAAGAATGACGATGCGCGGCAGCTTACAGCGAAGGACGTGCTGAAACAGGCCTTCGCAGCTGCGAAGCGTCCGGCAGTCGTGGAGGTCTATCCCGCCGATCACGGCTGGTGCGTGCCGGGCAGCCAGGTTTATGACCAAGCCTCTGCCGAGCGCGCCTGGAGCGAATTGACGAAGATGTACAAGGCGCATCTCGTCTAGCGCCGATCGACGTGAAATGGCTCTGTGTCGGGAATCGCGCATGCTCGAATTATCTGCTGCAATGCAACAAATCGATTAGTGCGCATTGAACGTGAATGATATGCTCCCATGCAAGGGAGCCTTTCATGATCAAGGCCACAATCTACGTGCTTATCGCGGCGCTTCTGCTCGCCGCCGCTGTTTTCGTTCCGCGCAGGATCCGGCGGCTGAAACGCCGTGCCGCGCGACGGCAGCATGAGGCCGGAATTATCAGGCTTCCGATCGAAGAGCAGGACGGGCCCAATTAGCGCAGCGGTAGAAGGCATCCGCCACGGGGCTTGCTGCGCGCCTTTCCGTCAATGATCGCCGGCGCGGCGAACTATCGGTGATCCCTATATTTTTCTGCTGGACGCTTCGTGCCTGCTAACGACTCGCAACTGGGATGAATCCGGAACGAACTATGCGAACGCATGGTTGGAGAGCGATACAGGAGATCATCACATGGCCGATACCAAGCAGGACGCAGTCGCACTTCTCAAGGCGGATCATCGCAAAGTCGAGGGGCTTTTCGAGCAATTCGAAGGGGCTGGCGGCGACGGCAAAAAACAAAAGCTCGCGATGGAGATCTGCATGGAATTGACCGTGCACGCCACGATCGAAGAGGAGATTTTCTATCCGGCGTGCGAAGGCAAGATCGACGAGGATCTGCTCAAGGAAGCCTATGTCGAGCATGACGGCGCGAAGCTGCTGATCGCCGAGATCGAGGCAGGTGGGCCGAGCGACGATTTCTACGATGCCAAGGTCAAGGTGCTTTCCGAACAGATCGAGCATCATGTCGAGGAAGAGGAAAAGCGCATGGAGGGCATGTTCTCCCAGGCGCGCAAGGCTGGCCTCGACATGGACGCGCTCGGCGAACAGCTTCTGGCGCGCAAGACCGAGTTGCTCGCGACTTACAAATCATCTGGCCTGCCCAAGCCGGCGCTTTCGACCATGACCGAAGTGACAGTCTGATTGACTGTCGATAGCGGGCGCAGCGGCCATCGGGAGGCCGCGACCGATTGCCTCGTGATCGGCGGAGGCCCCGCGGGTCTGACCGCGGCCATCTATCTCGCCCGGTTCACCCTGAATGTCGTCGTGATCGACGCGGGGCGGAGCCGGGCGGCGAGCATTCCGCTGACGCGCAATCATGCCGGCTTTCCCGACGGCATAGCCGGGGCGAACCTGCTGGCGAGGATGCGCGCTCAGGCGATCGAATATGGCGTGCGGATCGTTGATGGAACGGTCGAGCAATTGTCGCACAAGGGGGAGCGCTTCAGCGCGTATCTGGATGGCGGCCGATTCACGGCGCGTGCCGTCCTGCTTGCGACCGGGGTCGTCAACAATCGTCCAGATATGCCCGCCGATATTCATGACGCCGCGGTGGCGCGGGGCCTGTTGCGCTACTGCCCGATCTGCGACGGCTATGAGGTCCGCGATCGCCGCATTGCCGTGATCGGCACTGGCGAGCGCGGTGCCAGGGAGGCGCTTTTCCTTCGATCCTATAGTGCGGATATCACGCTGATCTCCGTTGTCGGCCCCACGGAAATCGACCCTCCGTCGCGGAGCCTGCTCGACGCATCCGGCATCGTCACGATTGATGGGCCCTGCGGCGATATCATTGCGGATGGTGATCGGATCCGCGTTTCGACACCCCGTGGCTTGCTCGATTTCGACACGCTTTATCCGGCGCTTGGTTCGGAGGTCCGGTCCGAACTGGCCGCCGGCCTGGGTGCGCAATGTTCGGTCGAGGGATGTCTGCTGGTCGACGCGCACCAGCGTACCACCGTCACAGGGCTCTATGCCGCCGGGGATGTCGTGCTCGGTCTCGATCAGATCAGCCATGCCATGGGAGAGGGCGGGGTCGCCGCAACCACGATCCGCAACGACCTGGCCGAACAATCGCCAATCTATCGCCATAGACCTGGGTGATCGCCGAGCCGATCGAGGCAGGGGATGGTTGGCCGCACCAGAAAGAATGGCGATGGTGACCCCACCGGTTCGCCCCGGCGGGATTGCCGGGCGTTCGACCCTTACGTTAGGGTTGGCGCATGATTCTCGCTCAAGCCCAAGCGATCGTGCAGGCCGTGCTCGACCCGCTCCCCCTGGCGGATTTCATGGCCGCGGTGGAGGCCAGCCGGGCGCTGGATGTGCCGGGCGGCGCCGATCATCCGCGTGCGATGCTTTTCGGCCGGGATCCGGCGCGGGCCGTGCTGGATGCCCATGCCACCCATAGCGCGACGCTGGATTCCCACAGCCCCGCGCCGACCGGGCCCAGGCCCGATGCGGTGATGTGTGGCGATCCCGACGAATTCCGGGCGCTGGTCGGGCGGTTTCACGACAATGGCTATACGGTGCGCGTGGCCGATGTCGTGCCACTGTCGCCGGCCTTGCGATCCTTCGCGCGCGCGCTGGAGGCATTGCTGCACCAGCCCGTGACGGCATCGCTTTTCTGGAGTGTCGATCGCGCGCGCGCGGTGGTGCATTATGACGAGAACGACATCATCGCGGTGCAGCTTTCGGGACGAAAGCGCTGGTGGATATCGACCGAGCCCGCGGGGCTCGACATTGGATGGAAACAGCCCGGCCGGGGCGAGACGCAACTCGGCGCCCACCGCGTCGTGGAGGTCGGCCCTGGCGATCTGCTCTATATTCCACGCGGCACGCCCCACACGGTGGAATCGCTCTCGGACTCACTGCATCTCTCGATCCTGTTCACGCCGCTGACGGTGCGCGAGGCGGTGATCGCGATGATCGATCACCTCGCCAACATGACGCAACCGCTGCGCCAGACGGCGCTTGCGATGAGCGCGGAGCGAAGTTCGGATGGCAAGGCTGCGGCACTGGAGACGCGGATCACCGATGCGGTGGCGTTGCTGCTCGATCGGTGCCGCTCGGACGGGTTCGTCGCCGAGGCGCTGCAGAAACGCGCGGCGCGGATGGTGGGCGCTCTGCCAGCGCTGGACAAACCGGCGACCGGGCCGGTCACGCCGGCGACGATCGTCGGCCATGCGCCCCATGCGATCAGTGCCATGCTGGCAACGCCGGGCTGGATCGACTGGGCGCAGCCGGGCGGGCACATCCATATCCACCGCGGTGTGGAGGCGGGACTGCGTTTCATCGCGGAGACGGCGTCCTTCCGCGTCGGCGACATTCCGGGCGAGGGCGTCAGCGACGCGGTGCGCGTGGCGCTGGCCGAGCGTTTCCTGATGAGCGGGTTCCTCAGGGTCGAAGGCTGATACCCTTCTGCCCGGCCGACAAACCGGATATGGATCCGGGCACAGGAGAATGAACATGCCCCGAGCGATCTTCACGAACGACCCAATGTCGACAATCAATCGTGAGGCATCGCATGTTCATCTGGATGGAGGCTTATCTTAAGCACTCCGCGCTCAATTTCGGGCAGGCCCTGCAGGGCCTGCGCTATCTGTTCACGCATCCCGACATGGATCGGATCGCTCCACCGGGAACGGTGAGGCATGCAGTCCGTTCGTTGCAGTTGCGCATAGCACGCATCGGCAACGACCTGTTCTTCACCGTGTTGCCGCCGCAATGGCATCACAGCCGGGAAGAGCTGGAAACGCTGCGGCGCTTTTCGGTGCGGCACTGGTTCCAGTGCGGCTACGGGCCCTACCGCTTCGTCGAAACCGGTAACTTGCGCACCGATCTCGATGCGTTGCCCGAACCGCGATGGGATCCGCGCTGCCGCGACGACAGCGACGCATGATTTTTAGAGCAGCCAATCTGATTGTATCAGATTGGCTGCTCTACCTATTTGTGATCGCATCGTTTTCACGGAAAATCGGTTCCCACCCCCGCCTCCGCGGGGGCAGGCTTTTCCCGCATGATGCTCTAGCCCCGACCGCCACGGCGGTCGGGGCTATTCTCAATCAGCATCCACGATCGCCGGTCCGCGTGCCCATGCGCAGTCGATCGAGCGTGCTAGCGCGGGGGCGGCGGGGTTCGTCGCTGTCCCGCCGGCGCAACAGTTCGCGGGGGAAGAGGCCGGGTTCGCGCCGCTCCTCGCGTTGTTCCTGTTCCTGCTCCTCTTGCTGCTGCTGCTGTTGTTGTTGCGGCTGTTGCTGGGCGCGGTTGCGGGCACGGCGCGTGTCCATCATCTCGATGCGCCTGCGGGTGGCTTCGTCGCGCGCCCGGACGGCCGCGTCGCGTTCGTTTTCCGCCTTCCGGATATCGTCTTCGCGCGCGCCCGGGCGGTTGCGGGTCGTGTCCAGCTTGCGTTCGGCGGCTTCGGATGCGGCCTGTGCCGATTCCACCCCTTCCAGTACCTTGTCATACAGATCGTTGAACTGGGTTTCGGGCATGGTCATCAGGTCGCCCTCGGCGCGCGGGGGCAGGGGGACGGTCGCCGTGGTCGGCGGTTCGGGTTCGGCGACCGGGCGCATGCGCGGGGTGCCGCCGCCGCCGGGCGTGGCGGTCCGCCCGCTGCCGGGCGCGTTTCGCCATTCGGCACCCACCCAGGCGTCGCCGCTTTCGCCGGTATCGGGGAAGCGCACATAGCTTTCCTGTCGTTCGGCGTCGCAACAGGCGGCGGTGACCCGGAGCGTCGCCGGGCCGACATCGAAACGGATCGAGAGACCCTGGGTCTCATTATAATGGAGCGACGGTATCACGCTGCCCGATCCCTGGACGGACCAGCGCGCCAGCCGCACGCCGTCGGCGGTCTGGGTGCAGCCGCAATCGCCGACGATGACGAAGTCGTAGCGCTCGTGCGCCTTGTCCCAGACCATCCGATAGAAGGTCTTGCAGGCGCCGCGCTCATCGTTCGCCCGGTCGGTCTCGACGCCATCGCGCTTGAAGAAGTCGCGGATGTCGTCCTTCGCCCGGTCCATCGCTTTCTGGCGGACCGATTCAAGGATCTTGTCCGCCAGCTCGCGCCCGAAGAAGCGCGTCAGATCCTGTGCCGTGCCGGCGCCGCCGGCCGCGCCGGAGAGCGTGCCCCACAGCATCTGCCCCGAACCCACCATAATTTCGCGGCGATCCATCACCAGCGTCTGGCTGTGCGCCAACTCGACCGCCGCCTTGGCGCATTTGCTCATGCGCTGGCCCCGCAACTGTCCGACCGCCGCCGAGACGCGATCGGCGATCTGCTTCTTGGTACCCGTGGCCGCGGGGCCGATCAGCCGCTCGACCACATCGGTGGTCAGGTTGCGGACCGCCCATTCGGAATAGGTCTCTTCGCCGTCGCGCTGGTCGAGCCAGCGATCGGCATGGGTTTCGACGGGCGTGCGGTCCGCCCGGGCGGGCATGGGCAGGGCGATCAGCGCGAAGACGGAAAGCAGAAGCGCGAATGCGGACAATCTCACGGGAACTCCTCCCTGTTCGAGACTTGCCGGGATACGCGGCCCAATGAGTGTACAGGAGCCAGGCCGGTCGAGCCAATGGGGTCAACGAACACTCGATAGGCGTTCGGCAGGCCCGGCGCTGTGCGTCCGATCACATGGGCATATTTATCGTTTCGGCCAGATCCAGCGCGGCGCCTCCTCACCCTCCGCGCGCGTCTCTCCAAGCCGTTTGGCGAGTGCGATCTCGTGCATGACATGCTCGGTGCGCAGGCCGTGGATCAGCCTTTCGCTGTGCGACACCAGGATGATCTGGCAGCGGCGCGATGCGTGGACGAGCAGCCGTGCGAGCGCGTCGAGCAATGAGGGGTGGAGGCTCGCTTCGGGTTCGTTGAGGATCATGATCTCGGGCGGGCGCGGGGACAGCAGCGCCGCCACCAGCAGCAGGTAGCGCAAGGTGCCGTCCGACAATTCCTTGGTGTCGAGCGGCCTCAGCAGGCCGGGCTGGCGCATCTCGACTACGCCGTAATCCGCGCCTTGTACGGAAACGCGTGAACCCGGAAAGGCATCTTCCACCGCATCGTGCAGGCCATCGGCATCGCCCACCGCCAGGATCGTCGCGATCGCGGCCGCCAGATCCGCGCCATCGCTGCCCAGCACCGGCGTATAGGTCATCACCTGCGGGCGCCGCGCCGGGGCGTCGGCATCGGTGCGCAGATTGTCGTAGAAGCGCCAGTTGCGCATCCGCTCGCGCATCAGCAGCAGTTCCAGCCCGTCCTCCGGATCGGCGCAATGCGTCACCATGCTATCGAAGGGAAGGAGGTTGCCCAGCGCCTCGCGCCATTCGCCGCTCTCCGCCCGGCGCAGCCTGACCGCCGGCCCGCGCCGTTCGGCGAACAGGCTGAGGCGGCCGGGCAATTCGCCGGTCCACATCGCCTCCACCTTGATCTCGGGGTCGCGCTGAAAGGGGTACATGGGCTCGGGCAGGCCCAGCTCGATGGCATAGCCGAAATCCTCGCCCGAGAAACCGAGCTTCAGGCTGATCGGCGCCGATCGCACCGTGCCTTGCACGGGATGTTCGCCGCTCAGCATCTCGCGGCTGAACCGCTCAGGCCCCGCCCATAGGGTGGAGGACAATCCGCCCTCGGCCGCAAGCGTGGCGACGAGCCGGCCCTGTGCGGTCTCGGCGAGCAGGCGCAGTGCGCGATAAAGGCTCGATTTGCCGCTGCCATTGGCGCCGGTGATCAGCGTGAGCTGCCCCACCTCCAGCACGATATCGCGCAGAGAGCGATAGCCGGCGACGGCGAGGCGCGTGATCACGCCGGGCGCCTTTCGAGGTGCGTGCCGGCTTTCACACCACCAGCGCCATGTCGCTTTGCAGTTCGCTCGCACGCAGAAAGGCCGGCCGCGCGGTCAGGCGTTCAAGATAGTCGCGCGTGCGCGGCTCGAAATCACCGGAGATACCCAGCCGGTCGGTCAGGTAAAGCGCATAGCCCACCGCGATATCGGCCATGGTGAAGCGGCCGCCGCAAAGATGCTCGGCCCCCTCCAGCGCGCGTTCGACGCTTTGGGCGCGCTTCAGGAACCAGAGGCGGTAATCGCCGGTCACCTGCGCGCTGCGTCGCTCTTCCGGTTCCAGCCGCGAATAGCGCAGTACCAGGGCGAGCGGGAAGGTGAGCGTGGTATCGCTGCGGTGCAGCCAGTTCAGATAGAGCGGATAGTCGGGTTCGGCGGGGCCGACGCGTAGCGAGGCGTCTTCCGCCAATTCGCCGATCAATTGGCACATGGCGGCGGACTCGGTCATCACCGCATCGCCGATGCGCAGCGCGGGCACCGTGCCGAGCGGATTGATGTCGAGATAGCCCTCCACGCAATAGCGCGGCGGGAAGGGCATCTTCTCCAGTTCGTAGGGCAGCCCGGCTTCCTCGAGCGCCCAGAGCGGCCGAAGCGAGCGGGTGTCGCGGCAATGATAAAGCTGCATCGGCGGTCTCCAGGCTGGGCTGTAACCTCTGGCCCAGCCGGCGGCGGCGTTCAACCTGCGACGCCTCTCCTCCCCATCGCAGATGGGGAGGGGGACCATGCGCAGCATGGTGGAGGGGAATTGCGATGTGCGTTTCTCGCCGAATTCCGGCATGAGCTGCGACATCGTATTTCCCCTCCACCAACGGCCTATGGCCGTCGGTCCCCCTCCCCATGGCTCTGCCGTAGGGAGGAGAGGGGCGTCACTTCTGCGCGATCAGCACTTCCGCGATCTGTACCGCGTTGAGCGCGGCGCCCTTGCGCAGATTGTCACCCGCCACGAACAGGGCGAGGCCGTGCGCGACCGTGGGATCGCGCCGCACGCGGCCGACGAACACCGGATCCTTGCCGGTCGCGTCGAGCGGATTGGGCACCTCGGTCACCACCACGCCGGGGGCGACGCCGAGCAGCGCGAGCGCGGCCTCGACCGAGATGGCGCGAGCGAACTCGGCATTGATCGACAGCGCATGGCCGGTGAAGACGGGCACGCGTACGCAGGTGGCGGAGACCGTCAGTTCAGGCAGGTCGAGGATCTTGCGGCTCTCGTCGCGCAGCTTCAGTTCTTCCTCGGTATAGCCGTCTTCCTCCAGCACATAGTTGAGCGGCACGACATTGAAGCCGATCGGCACCGCCCACTTCTCAGGCTGGCCAAGATCGACGGCATCGCCGTTCATCGCGAGCGCGGCGCAATCGGCGGCGCCGGCGGCGATCTGCTTGCGCAGAACCTCGACGCCTTCCATGCCGCCGCCCGACACCGCCTGATAGGTGCTGGCGACCAGCCGCTTCAGCCCGGCCGCCGCGTGGAGCGGCTTGAGCACAGGCATTGCCGCCATCGTCGTGCAATTGGGATTGGCGACGATGCCCTTGGGAATATTGCGCAGCGCCTCCGGATTGACCTCGGCCACCACCAGCGGAACTGCCGGATCGGCGCGCCAGGCGGAGCTGTTGTCGATCACGATCGCACCCGCCGCGGCAACCTTGGGCGCGAGCGCGCGCGAGGTCGATCCGCCGGCCGAGAAGAACACCACGTCCAGCCCCGCATAATCCGCGGTCGCGGCATCCTCGACGACCACCTCGCCGTCGCGGAAGGGTACGCGGTTGCCCGCCGAGCGGGCCGATGCGAACAGCCGCAGCGAGCCGAGCGGAAAGTCGCGCTCGGCAAGCAGGCTCAGCATCATGCCGCCGACCAGGCCGGTGGCGCCGACGATGCCGACATTGGGCCGGGCGGGCAGTGCGTGGGATTGAGTCATGATCGTACGTCTCCTGTTGGTGCGGAGGCGCGGGATCGTGCTGGCTTGTGGATTTCAAGACCGCCCCGCGCTTCGCGGGGCTCTGTCCTGTTGTGCCTTACGTCAAACCGTCAGCACACCAAGGACCGCCCCGCGCGTGCGGGTCGGCTTAGTGCTAATCGATTTAATCATCATGCTGGACATCGCGGCCCCGTTAGCGGCGGTGTGAGTGTGTGTAAACAGGAAAGGCGGATCTCAAGTTGGTTCCCGTGAGATCGAGGGGGGATCTGCAGGTGCAGGCAAGGGTTTCACCGAGCTGGCCCCATCGACTGGAAGTCCATTATTCCGCGTGATAGGCCTTCAAACGCAGGAACGAGCAGGTTGGCCGGATATGCTTCTGTACGGGATCATCGTTACTCTGATGTGTGCCTCAATGGCGCTGTGGCCCGATCGGCAGGTTCGCCGGGTCAAAAGGCGGATCAAGGAAGGCGGCGATCGTTATTTCGAGGAGCAGCGAGTCTATCAAAGCTATCCGACGCTCACGAATCCGAAACGCCTTCGTCTGATGGGCGCGATAGGGACGATCTGTGGTCTCATCGTTTGTGCGATCTCGGTATATCGCCCTTGATGGTGTCCGATCCAGTCGACGTTGGTAATGATTGGATGGTTGTGATTGTGTCAGCCAAATCCGTCGCGTTTCTGTATCGGACGAAGGCGACGGATCTTCCGTGCGGCACCATGCCATAGCCGCGTTTCGAAGTGGCGAAGCTGTTTGGCCGCATCGTCATCGCCTGTCACCGCGGCTTGCCGGAGCCAGTGGCGATAGCCTCGAAGATCGCCGAGATTGAAGCAAGTCATGGCCATGTTGTGGGCGGCGCGTGGATCTCCCTTGCGGTAGGCACGTCGATAGAGCCCGACGGCACTGTGGCTGTCCGCTGCTGTGCCGAGACCGTGCAGAGGATTGGTTTCCGAATACCAATTTGCCAGTTCGATCATGGCCTCTGCATGCCCGCGAAGCGCGAGATGCTGGATGATCGGGATCCATAATCCACGTCGCGAACCTTCGCGTACCTGCAGCGCTTTCAGGCAAAGGCGGTCCGCTTTCGAAACGAGTTGAGAGTTTGGTTTATTCACGATTCCCCCGATCGCGCGAAGTCCGGTCGAGCAAATAAAGGTCGCAATCCGCATCGCCGTCGTAGCCGCGTTCGGCCAGTGTGAAGCCCGCTTTCTCCAGCAGCCGTGTGGATCCGATGTTCGCCGGCGCCACCGTCGCTCGCAGCGGATCGATCCCGCGCGTCCGGCCGAATGCGACGAGTGCATCGAGCAGTTCGGTGCCCAGCCCTTGGCGCCAATAAGCGGGCGTCAGACCGTAGATCAGTTCCTCGCTGCCGTCGCCGGGCCGCGCTAACCCTGCCCAGCCGATCAACTCACCCGTCTCGCGCAGCGTGACGGCGCCGGTGCCATAGCCATGGCGGGCGAGATTCTCGCCCGAGCGTATGACCCATAGCCGTGCCATGTCCTCGCTGAGCGGCAGACCATCGTCGACATGACGATGGACGCGCGGATCGGCGAAGAGCGCGACCAGCGGCGCGACATCTTCCGGCACGAACGGACGCACGATCAGCCGGGGTGTTCGAAGAGCGTCGTTCAGCAGCATGCGGCCAGTCTGCCAATGGACGGGCGCGGAGTCGATCGGGTGAGGCCGCTACCCCTGTCGCGGCGTCACGCCCGCACCCAGGCAGCGGCCGCGGTCGTAATTGCCGACCATGCGGATCACTTCACTCGACTCGGGCTCGATGCGGCGGCCTTCGGCGATGCCGGCGAGCACGCGGCCGATCAACTGGTCGAGCCGGGTGACGGCATAGCAAGCGAGATTGGGTTCGGCGTGCGGATTGCCGACGCCGCTGTCGTCGGTGAGGAAGATGTAGCGGCCCTGGGTAAGCGCCGCCATCGTCCGCATCACATATTCGGCGCTGTCCTCGACGCCGCTCGCGGCGACGGGCACGATCTGCACGCCGCGTGCGCGCAGCCGCTCGGTCGAGGCGAGGGTGGAGGCGAAATCCTCTTCATGCGGGGGCGCATCGGCGACCAGCAGGATCGCCTTGGCCGCACCCGGCCGCCATTGCATCCGTTCGGCCGCGGCCATCGCCTGGGCCACCGCTTCCGGCATGTCGCCGCCACCACCCGCCTCCTGCTGCGCCAGCGTGGCGCGTACGCTGCGGATATCGGCGGTGAGCGGGGTCGAACGCACGACATAGTCGTCACCTTCGTCGCGATACACGATCACCGAGATGCGCAGATCGAGATTGCCCGCCTCGCGCTTCAGCCGCGCGACGATCGAGTCGATCTCGGCCTGGAGATAGGCCATCTCGTCACCCATGCTGCCGGTGGTGTCGATCACCAGCGCCAGATCCATCGCGGAGACGGCTGGCGCGGTGCCGGGCAGCGCGATGGCGATGCTGCGCGCACCCCGGCCGCCCAGATCGAGCGCGCGGCTGGCGTCGCCCGCCTGCGAGGTGACCTTGACCGTCGTCCGCGCAGGCACGCGATCGAAGCCCGGGTAGAAGGATGCTGTACCGTCGGCGGCGGCGACCAGCCGCAGCGGCGATCCGCCGCGCTGCACGTCGACGCGCGCAAAGGGGACCGGGCGCCCGCCGGCATCGACGATTTTCACCGCGACGCGCTTGCGCGTGTCGACGAAAGGCAGATCGCGCTGGCCGCTCTCCTGCAGGAAACGCTCGGCATAATCGGCATAAAGTTCGGGATTGAGCAGGTCGTCATGGTCGCCCGCGGTGAGCAGCCCCGACTGCGCGGGCGGTTGCGGCCTGGCGATTGCGGGCGGCGGCTCGTCAGGATCGACAGGCTCGGTCGTCAGCGTTTCCGTTTTGCCTTTGACGAGTCCGGCCACGCTCCATTCGCTCTTGCGTGAGGTCACGCGTGGCGCTTCCTCCGCAGCGTCGGCATAGTCTGCGGAACGCGGACCGGACGCCTTGTCGCAGGCGGTGAGCCAGAGCGGGATGGTCAGCAGCGGGAGAAAGGAGAGGGGGAGGCGACGGACGGTCTGAACGTTCGGCATCGGCGGTATCCTTCACGCAGGGGCACCTGATGAAACATTATCACAATAGTAGAGAATGCCAAGAGGTGTCGAAATGCGTGTCCGGATAGTGTGCCGATGCCTTGGGAAGCGCAGAATTACGTGGGTTGCGCGCCATATGCGGGCAGGTGACGGACGTGGAATCGCCCGTCACCCGACCACTTAGAGTCTGTCCGGTTCAGGCTGAACCGGACAGACTCAGAACTTCCTTTATTGACCGCGATTTAGCTTCGCTGGCCTGCGGCTCCGAGCCGGCAGGTGATTCCACCTGCCTCGAAATCACTCTAATCCTGCGTCGCGAACACCGCCTTGCGCACGGTGGGACAATCGCGGAGGCGCTGGACAAGCGCGTCGGCGACGCCGTCGCGCGCGCGATCGATTTCGAGCCGAACGGTCATCCGCGCACCGCCGACATTGATCGCGATGCTGAGCGGCGTGAATGCATGGTCGCGTACCAGGTCGAGCAGCTCGGTCAGGAAAGAGGCGTCGCGTTCGCCCTCGACATGGAGGTGAAGAAGATGGTCACGCGGGGTCTTGGTCGGATGGAAGGCGGGCGTGAAAGCCGGTCGCAATGCGCCGGACACAGACATGACGGTCATGGAAAAACTCGCTTGAAACGAAGGAAGAGCGCGGGCCCAAAAATGGGGCCGAGGATGGCCGGATCAGCCGATCCGGCCGCGCGTAATTCGGACACCGGGCGTCACGCACGACGCAGCGGCGCCGATGCTAAGTCGCATCGTGCGTCCGTTGATCGTCATGGTCGCGCCGCTTTGGGTCACGGGTTGGTCCGAGTCCTTCGTTCAAGGGCTGTGCTTGCAGCCCAGGGCATGCCCTACACGATCAATTCGGCAAATTCGAGCCCTTATGAAGGTGAAGTCGCTTCAGCGCTGCACATAGCTGTGGCCCAGCGCCAGGAAGGTCTGCCGCCGCTGCACCAGTGCGCCGGCGCCGAAATGCCAGATGTCGGTGAAGCGGACGCGACGGGCATCGCCGGCGACGCCGGTGCCGCGAAATTCCCCCAGTGCGACCACGCTATCGGCATCGGCCCAGACCCGCTCTATGGCATGCATGCCCCGGATCTGGCGCTCCTCGCGGAAGAATTTGGAGATGGCCGATATGCCCGCATAGGTGGCGTCGGCCCGCTCATAAACCGCGTCCGGTGCGAAAAGCGCGAGAACCCAGTCGAGATCGACCCGGTCGATATGCGCGTAATAGTCGCGAACGACCTCTTCCCCGGGGTGCCTGTCATCCATTTGCAACGAACCATCATTCCGATTTCTGTTCGCCGGAGATGTAATCGCGACCGGTCGGTAATTGCATCGACCAATATAAGCGGATATCCGGAGAATGAGTTATCCTTTAACCTGAAATCTGCGATTCAAGGTATGACTGTAACCCTCGACAAGACCGACCGCGCGATTCTCTCGCTGCTGCAGGAGGACGGATCGCTGTCGGTCGCCGAACTGGCGGACAGGCTGGGGATGACGCCGCCGCCCTGTTGGCGCCGCGTTCGCCGTCTGAAGGAGGAGGGCGTCCTGCAGCGGCAGGTCTGGATCGTCGATCCATCCTCGATCGGCGTCGATCTGACCATCTTCGCGACCATCAGGCTGACGACCCATGATGCGATGGCGACCCAACAATTCCGCGACCAGATCCAGACCTGGCCGGAGGTGCTGGAATGCTACATCCTGCTCGGATCGATCGATGTCCTGGTCAAGCTGTCGATCAAGGACATCAAATATTATGAGGATTTCTTTTTCAAGAAGCTCTCCCAGCTTCCCGGTGTGAGGGAAATCAATTCGAGCGTCGTCGTGTCGAGCATCAAGAACACCACGGCGCTGCCGATGAATTTTGCATAGGATGCTTGCCAGGGTCGGGCGGTTCCAACGGCCAAACGAGCGTTGCTGAAGCGGCTGTCTTAGTCGCGGCCTTGAGTTGATCTATTTGACGTGGTTCAGCTTCGCTGGCCTGCGGCTCCGGGCCGGCTGGCAGATTCCACCTGCTTCGAAATCACGCTATTGCGTCGATCGGAACAGGCTCGGCCAGTCACCGGGATAAAGCCCGCCGCAAACTTGCTGCAGTTCCAGCGACGTCAGTTGGAACGCCGTGCCGTCCCAGATCCAGCTGGCGGATGTGCCGCAATCGGCCAGGCCGCGTCCTTTGGCGGCCGTCGACACCATGCCGCCTTCCGCATCGAACCAGGCTTCGGTGAAATAGGATATGCTTGCCCCGTCCGCGTCCGCGCCGAGATAGGGTGTGGGCAGGATGAGCTGACGGGCAGGGCCGCGACCGCGCGGGACGATGAAGGCGAGCGACGATCCCTGATAGGCACCCATGATGCAGGGGATGAACGCGATCGCCTGGGCATCGTCCAGCGCATGCGCATCGGCGGTCATGGCACCGGGCGTATCGTCACACTCTTCCTTCGCGAACAATGCGACTTGCTCGGCGCGCACCTTTGCGATCAGCCGCTCGGCTTCGCCCGCCGACAGGCTGGCCGTGATCGGACGCCTGACGATTTTGGGGATGGCCGGTGGGGCAGGGACGGCGCTCGCCGGCCGTGGGCCCCGCCGAATCAGCGCGGTCACGCCCTCGACCCGTCCTTGCCGGTCGTCGATGCGCAGCAACGCCGCGGTAAAGCCGTCCAGCGGGATTTCGGCACTGCCCAGCGTCATCGTGGTTCCGGCGCGCAATCGTGCGACCAGCGCGCGAATGGCAGGCAAATCGTCGGTCGTCAGGATCGTGGCGTCGCCATCCTCGGTCGAGCGCGTCCAGGCCGACATGTCGGGATCGAGCGGCTTTCCGTCGATGGTGATGTCGGCGGCGGTGAAGATGGATTCGGCGGCGATCGTGGCGCTCGGTCCGCCATTCGGCCCGCCGTCGCGCTCGATCTTGAGCTCGGCGCGAAGCGCGCCTTCGCCGAAGCCCTTGGCGACACAGGTCAGTGCATTGTCGCATGCCACCAGCCAGGATCCATAGCTGTCATAGGATTGCACGGGGGCAGCGGACGCCGAACCGACACTCATGAAAAACAGGGCGGTCACCAGCGAAAGCCGCGCGCGAGCGGCCATGGAAAGGATTCTCATGAATTGATCTTCATCATGGTCCTCTTGAGGAATCAGGGTCGCATTTTCAATATTGAGTGCGGATGCGATTCCACCTGTCTCGAAATCACTCTAGCCCGCCCACGACCAGCCAGCAGCCCAGCGCCAACATCCCCTGGGTCGCGCAAGCCATCAGCAGTGCCTGCGCCTTCGATAGCCCCGCGCGCTGGAGCCTGAGCGCGCTATGGTCCGAGCTGCCGCGCCAGATCGACAGGCCGCGCCGCCAACGGATGACGGTCACACCGATCAGTTCGATCAGGGCGACGCCGAAACAGGCCGCGCCGACACCGAGCGTGGTGGCCATGGGCGTTTCCCGGGTCGCTCCGACAATCTGGATCGCGCCGAGCATGCCCAAGCAGTGGCTGCCGGCATCCCCCATATAAATCTGCGCGGGCGGCCGGTTGAACAGAAGGAAGCCCAGGCAGGCGCCTGCCACGGCCACCGATGCTTCCGCCCCCGACAGGCTGGCTGCAAGCCCTGCGAACGAAACCGCCCCGATCCCGCTTGCATAACCGTCGCTGACGTCGAGGAAGTTGAAGGCGTTCATCAACACGACTGCGCCGAACACCGCGATGCCGCCAATGATCACTCCATATGTGTTGCCGGGAATGCCCGCCACCATCGCCAGCCCCGCCGCCCCTGCCAGACACTGGAGGCCGAGCTTGACCGGAGGGGTCATCGCGTGAGCGTCGTCGGCCAGCCCGAGCAGCAGCGCAGGGGTTGCCGCCAGCGCAATGACAATCGTGCTGCGGGGCACGAAGCCAAACCATGCTGCGATCCCGAGGCTGGCCGCCACCCCCGCAAGGATACCGAGCCCGCCCCCCAGCATGGCGGGTGGACGCGCCTGCGGAACGATCGGGTTAAAGCCGGCGGTGAAGCCCAGGCGGCAGGCGGCGGGGATCACCGCTGCGGTGGCGGCGGATGCTGCGACCAGCGCAGTGGCGAAAATGACGATTGTTGCGATCAGCATGGCTGTTTGAGGCGCGCGCCGAGCGTGAAACCGTCGCGCATCACCTGTGCCATCGAGGAATATTCCCACCGCCCATAGCGGCCAAGCGGATGAATGTGGCGCGCCTCCAGCCAGTCGCGTGCGGCGTGGGCGATGCCGGCGACATCATCGTCGAACACGACATAGGCCGGATCGACGCACCATGCCCTGGCCGCAACGACGTGTTGGTGCGGGCCGATCGCGCCGACGCGCCGCGCATCGTCGATCACGCGGGCGAGCCGCGCGTCGACGGACATCGCGGGCGCCTCGGCGGGTTCGGGGATCTCTGCCATGACTCCTGCGCATCCTTTCGGCACGGTGTCGGGGTCGAAACGGTGCATGAAGACCAACCGGGTGAAGCAGAGCGTCTCGTCGCTGTAATAGCGCCAATGACCAGTGTCTGCGCGCGACTCTCCGGTCAGGCAGAGCGCGACACTCCATACCCGGTTGCGTCGTAGCCCTTGCGCGGCGTGCAGCAGCGCATCGGGCGCACCGCTGACGAGCGCGAGCAGTTCGGGCAGCGGCAGCGTCGCGATGCAGTGGCGATAGGGCGTCTCCGTCTCGCCCTGCGGGCCGGTCAGGCGCAGCATTCGCCGAATCGGATCAATCGCTGTGACGCGCGTGCCTATAATGAGGCGCGGGACCCGCGCTGCCAGCGAGGCGGCGAGCACTTCCATGCCGCGCACCGGCGCGTCGGCGGGAGGGCGGGGATACCAGCCTTGTGCGTTGTAGCTGGTGAAGTCCGCGCCATCATGCATTGCGCCGCGCAGCACATCCGCCAGATCCGGCCGGGTAATCGTCCAGGCGAGTTCGCCGCGCAAGCTATCGAGCGGGCGTCCCCAGGCTTTGCGGTTATAGGGAAAAAGAAATGTCTCGCAGAGGCCGCGGCCGAAGGTCTGGAGCAGGGCCTGTTCGAGATTGGCCGGCGGGCTGTCTTCCGTGGCACGGCGCTCGATCAAGTCCGTCAGACAGCGCAGTCGGGTGTCGAGCGGCAGCGCCGCCAGATGCATCTGGATGGGATAGCGCGTGATCCCGGACGGCGTTTCGACGAAGGAGACCGGCGGGCAATGCTCGAGATGCTCTCCGGCGAGCGCGAGGACGCGCCGCTCGGTGTCGGGATCGGGAAAATAGAGCAGATGGAGGACATGGTCGAACCAGAAGCGGCCGTGGCCGGGAACCTCGATCGCATGGGTGCGCACCAGTCCCCCAGGCCTCTCGCCCGCCTCGATCACGCAGCCAGCCCGACCGAGTTCGACCGCTGCGGCGAGGCCGGCCAGGCCGGCGCCGAGTATATGGACGTCCGCCGAGAGGTCTCGCTCCATTCAGCGTGCCATCGTTGCATGGTCGCCCGCCATCTTCCCCCGGATCGTGTCGGCGACGGCGCGGATCGACTGTTCGAGCGGTGGCCAGGCAAGTGGACCGAGCAGGTCGTGAATACGGCCGAGCCCTGGACGGCGGCGCGCGACGTCCTGCTTGCCGGGATAGGCATCGGCGAAGGCGATATGGCGACGGGCATTGACGATACCGAGCACCGCATCGACGATGTCGGCGAGTTCGCCGATACTTGTCTCGGTTGCCGTGCCGATATTGTAGACTTGGTGCGTGGCCCGGCCCTCGGCCCAGGCTGCGTCCAGCGCGAGCAGATGGTCGATGAAGGCGGACACGTCGCAGAATGACCGCGACTGATCTCCGGATCCGTAAATGGTGTAGGGCTGGCCTAGGAGCGCGGCGTGCACGAAGCGCGGAACCACCATGCCATAGGTGCTTGCCTGGCCTGGCCCGATCACGTTGAACGGCCGCACCGCTAGCCAACTTCCCGCGCGGCGGCGGCCGGCGATCCGCTCCGCGAGCCATTTTCCGTAGCCATAGCCCTCCACGCCTCCATCATAAGCGCGCGCCGTATCGTTGCTGACGCGGCCGTCCTCTTGGCACAGTGCGTCGCCGGTCAGCCCATAGACGGCGGAGGAGGAGAACAGGATCAACGGCGTGTCCGGAGCGAACTCGTTCAGATATGTGACCGACGCACGATTGACCTCCGCCGCCCAGCCAGGTTGCTCGACGACCTTGATCTGCCCGACAACCGAGGCCAGGTGAAAGATCCTTTCGACGCCGCGCACTGCGTCGCCGAGCGCGGCGCGGTCGGTGACGCACCCGTGCGCGATCTCCAAGGCCGGATCCGTGGGCAGATTTGCCGGCGAGCCCGAGGAAAAATCGTCGAGAACGCGCACCGTATATCCGTTCGCAAGCAACCGCCGAACAAGATGGTGACCGATAAAGCCGGCGCCTCCGGTCACCAATATTCGCATTCAATATACCCCCGTTCGCTGCAGATGGTTTCCGGCGGGTGCCCGCCATCGTGCATTCAAATATGATTCTCTTTGGTATCGTGCATCCGCATCGCGATGAAAACTATGGGTTTCATCGCGATCGGATGGTTTGCGTCTGGCCGACCTCGACAAATGCCGGTGATCAGCCGGACACGAGGCCGGCGGGCGTGATCAGCATTATTGGCGTTGCCGGGAGTGCGAGGAACAGCAGTCGGGCCGTGTAGGCTGAGCAAATGGTCGCGAAGAGCGAGCGCATCGTCAGGAAAAATCGTACGCCAGTCTCGTCCAAACGATGCTTATGGATAAATCTTCACCAGCGTCCTCTTGGGGATGCTTTTTTGATGAATCAGGATCGCATTTTCAATATTGAGTGGTGATGCTGTTCTGGGCGCAGCATTCACAATGAAGAACAGGCCATTGGGGGCGATCGTCGCACCCCGGGCTGACGGGAGGCTATTCGTGACATCATTCGCTCGCCGCACATCCATCGCTCTTGCGCTCGCACTCGCTGCCGCGTCGGCAACCATGCCCGCCGCCGCACAGCCACGCAAGGCCGTGTCCGCCGCGGCGATGCCGATCTCCGCGGCCAAGATCGACGATACTGTGGCACGCGCGATGAAGGCGTTCCAGGTGCCGGGCATGGCTGTGGGCATCGTCAAGGACGGCAAGCTGATCTATTCCAAGGGCTATGGCGTGCGCGAGCAGGGCAAGTCCGCTGCGGTCGATGCCGACACGCTGTTCCAGATCGGATCGAACACCAAGGCGTTCACCACCGCCGCGCTCTCGATCCTGGTCGATGAAGGCAAGATCAGCTGGGACGACAAGGTGATCGACCATCTGCCCCAGTTCCGCATGTACGATCCCTATGTGACGCGCGAGTTCACGATCCGCGACCTGCTGACGCATCGCAGCGGGCTGGGGCTTGGTGCGGGCGACCTGATGGTCTTTCCCGAAAGCGACATCACGCGCGACGAGATCATCCACGGCTTGCGCTTCCTGAAGCCCGTCTCCAGCTTCCGCTCGCGCTTCGATTACGACAACACGCTCTACATGGTGGCGGGCCAGATCATTCCCGCGGTGACCGGCAAATCCTGGGAGGAGTTCGTCGAGACGCGGATCCTGTCGCCGCTCGGCATGCAGCCTTGTTCCTCCACCTATGGCCGGATCCGCGACCGCCGCAACGTCGCGTCTCCGCATATCGTGGTGGAAGGCAAGCTGACCGCGATCCCGGTGATGAACATCGATGCGATCGGCCCGGCGGGTACGATCAACTGCAGCATCGACGGCATGGCGAAGTGGCTGATGACGCAACTCGAAGCGGGCAAGGCGCCATCGGGCAAGCCGCTGTTCAGCGCCGAGCGCAGCGCGGAGATGTGGTCGGTCAACACGCCGACGTCGGTCAGTCCTATGTCTGCATCGATGATGCGCACCCATTTCTCAGGCTACGGCCTGGGCTGGGGGCTGGAGGATGTGTTCGGCTACAAGAAGGTCGCGCATACCGGGGGCGTGGCGGGCACGGTCACCTGGGTCGCGATGATCCCCGAACTCAAGTTGGGCGTGCTGGTCTTCACCAACCAGCAATCGGGCGCGGCGATGGTTTCGGTCGGCAACCAGATCCTCGACGCCTATCTGCGCGCGCCCGCGCGCGACTGGGTCGATCTCGCTTCGGCCAACAGCAAGTCGCGCGACGACAGCGCCAAATTGGTGGAGGAAGCCGCGGCCAAGGTGGTGGCCAGCGCGGGCCCGCCGTCGCTGCCGCTCGATACCTATGTCGGCACCTATAATGATCCGTGGCGCGGCAACGCCGCCGTTCGCCGTGAGGGCGACAGGCTGTTCCTCAAGTTCAGCCGGACTAAGGATCTCGAAGGGCCGCTTCTGCCCTATAGCGGCAACATCTTCATTGCCCGCTGGAACGATCGCAGCCTTGAGGCCGATTCCTATGTCCGTTTCGAACAGGGTTATGACGGCAAGGTGACGGGCATGAAGATGCAGGCGGTGTCGCCCGCGACCGACTTCAGCTTCGATTTCCACGATCTGGATTTCAAGAAGGTGGACGCGCCGGCGAAATAGGGCTGCGTGGTCGGGCGGCAACCAAGCTGCCCAACCCGCTATCCCCGCCTTGGCGGGGATGGCGTCGTGAATGGCAGAGGTCGACATGGGAGAGTTCGAATGGATGTGACGCGGCGGGACATGCTGGGGGTCGCTTCGGCGGCAACGATGATCGCAGTGGCGGAGCCGCTGGCGGCAGCCACCAAGGCGGCGGTCGGCGGGCCACTTGCCGGGGTGGTTCAGCGGCTGAAGGCGTTCGCCGATGCCGATCTGGCGGACAAGGGCTTTCCCGGCATGACCATCGCCCTGATCGGCCCCGGCGGCGCCCAGGCGACTTTTGCCGCGGGGCTTGCCGATCTTGACCGGCGCGTTCCCGCCACGTCCGAACAGCTTTTCCAGATCGGCTCGATCACCAAGTCGCTCACCGCAATGGCGCTGTTCGTGCTCGCCGACCGGGGCAAGCTCGACCTGGATGCGCGCGTGCAGGATCTGCTGCCCGATTATCCACTTCCCCCCGAAACCCTCACGCTCACCCAGTTGCTCGATCACAGCTCGGGCATTCCCAATCTGCTCGAGGATCCGATGCAGATCGACATCCCGGGCGGGCGGCTGTGGACGGGCTTCGCGCCGGGATCGCGCTATTCCTACTGCAATCTCGGCTATGCGCTGCTCGGCGCGGTGATCGAGCGGGCGTCGGGCATGAGCTATCCGGCCGCGCTCGACACACTGGTGTTGAAGCCGCTCGGCATGAAGACGGCGGTGCCCGTCTTCCGCATCTCCGACCGCGCGGCCTATGCCAGCGGCCATGTCCGCTTTCGCGACGATATGCCCTGGCTGCCCAAGGTGCGGCTGGCGCAGGCGCGCTGGTTCGATTTCTCGCACGCGGCGGGATCGGTTGCCGCCAGCGGCCCCGATATGGTGCGTTATCTGCAGTTCCTGCAGGGCGTCGCCAAGGGCAAGGGCGCACCGCTCTTCTCCGATGCCTTGGCGGCGCGCTATCGCAAGCCGACGATCGATTCATCGCCCGCCGGTGCGCGCTATGGCAATGGGCTGATCACGCTGGCCGTCGATGGCCGTCCCTGTTTCCGCCACACCGGCGGCGTGCACGGCTTCAGTTCGGCCTTCACGCTCGATCAGGAGGCCGGAGTCGGCTGCTATGCCAGCGTCAATGTCGGCGGCGCGGGCGGCTATCGGCCGACCGAGATCACCGAATATGCTATGGCGCTGCTGCGCGCGGCGAGTGCGGGCCAGCCGCTTCCGCCCGTCCGCACGCCCAAGGCGACCCCGCCGGTGAAGGACGGCGCGCGGCTGGCTGGCAAATGGCAAAGCGCCGACGGCACCGCGCTGACGATCGTCGAACGCGGCGGCGCCTTGTTCGTCGCCAGCGGCGGGCGCGAGGCGCGGCTGCGTAGCGGCGGTGAGGACGGCTTCGTCACCGATCATCCCGCGCTGGCGCCCTATAGCCTGGTGCTCGACGGCGCGACGCTGCGGCTTGGCGGCAAGCTGTTCGGGCGTGGCGCCGCACCTGCCGCCCAGCCGCCCAGCACACGCCTGGCGGGGCTGGTGAGCGCTTATTACAGCCCGAGTTCCTGGGGCAATCGCCCGAAGGTGTTCGCGGTGGGCGATCGGCTGTTCCTGGGCAATGAGGAGCTTGTCGAGGCAGCGGACGGCAGCTGGCGCTATAAGGATCCGGACGCGTCGTGCGAGCGCGTCTGGTTCCTCAACCCGATCGGTGGGCGACCGCAGATACTGAGCCTGTCCGGATCGCGCTACGGCCGGTTCCACGACGCGGGGCTTTGATCGCGGGGGAGGTGCCGCTGCGCTGCCTGCCGACACATGATCTGAATCTGTAATGCGAATTCCCCTCCCCATCGTTGATGGGGAGGAGAGGGTGTCTTGCGGTCAAATTCATTAGAATTGACTAATAAATTAGCAAATGCTAATTGATTCGCATGGACCAGAACACCGCCATCACCACCGCCATGCGCGCGCTTTCGGATCCGACGCGGCGCGCGGTGCTCGAACGGATCGTGCGATCCGACGAGTTGACCGTGGTCGAGCTCACGCGCGGAAGCGGCGTGACGCAGGGGGCCATCTCGCAGCATCTCAAATTGTTGAAACAGGCCGGGCTCGTCGCCGAGCGGCCGGAGGGGCGGCGGGTCTATTATCGCGCGCGGCCGCAGGGCCTGGCGCCGCTGGTCGACTGGATGGACCATTATGCCGGTTTCTGGCGCGACCGGTTCGACGCTCTCAGAGGCTTGTTGAAGGAGATCGACTCATGAGCGGAATTGCGCTGGAGTCCGCCACCCGGGAAATTCTGGTCGATGAACTCTTCCCCCATGCCGCGGTCGTGCTGTGGAAGACGCTGATCACGCCCGAACTGATGGGGCGTTGGCTGATGGTGCCGACCGGTTTCGAGCCGGTGGTCGGCAATCGCTTCACTTATCGGACGACGCCCGCGGGCGGCTGGGACGGGGTGATCCATTGCGAGGTGCTGGAAGTCATTCCCAACGAGCGGCTGGCCTATCGCTGGCAGGGCGGCAGCGCCGACAATGACGAGTACGGATCGCCGCTCGACACCATCGTCACCTGGACCTTGACGCGCGAGGATGGCGGCACGCGGCTGCGCCTCGTCCATTCGGGCTTCCGTTCGCCGCTGAACGATTTCGCGTTCCGCAACATGAGCAATGGCTGGCCCAAGGTGGTCGGCCGGATCGGCGAACTCGCCAATGAGGAGAATTGAGATGGAGAATGTCACCGTCACCGGATTCCGCGCCGTTCCGCCCTTCGCGCAAGGTCTGGTGCGCGACCTGCGTGTGCGCTGGGGCCTGCGCGAGGCCGGGCGTCCCTATGGCCTGGAGCTGATCGATTTCGCAGAGCGGTTTACCGAAGACTATCGCCGCAAGCATCCGCTGCAGCTTGTGCCGGCCTGCGACCTGGATGGGCGCTGGCAGTTCGAATCGGGCGCGATCCTGCATCGCATCGCCGAAACCTCCGAGGTGCTGATGCCGCGCGATGCTGAGGCGCGCGCCGACACGCTCGCCTGGATGTTCGCGGCGCTCAGCTCCGTCGAACCGCCCGCCGCCGCGCTGTTCGCGCTCGACTGGCTGCATGCGGACGAAGCCTGGGCCGGGCAGGCCAGGCCGTCGACGGAGGCGACAGTGATCGCGCGGCTGGAAGCGCTCGCCGCCTGGCTCGACGGGCGCGACTATCTGATCGGGCGGTTCACCGTGGCGGACATATTGATGACGACTGCGCTGCGCTTCGTCCGCCATACCGATCTGATTGCGCGTTTCCCCGCGCTCGACGCCTATCTCCGCCGCTGCGAGGCCCGGCCCGCCTTTGTCGAGGCGCTGGACGAGCAATTGGCGGGATACCGCGAGGCCATGCCCGTCGCGGCCTGAGCGTCCACTCCGTTGGCTTCAGGTGCCGCTCATCGCGCGGCGCAGCGTGTCGAGGATGCGCGGATCGTCCATCTGCGTCACGTTGAACCGCATGAAGCCGGCGGCGCTTTCGGATGTGCTGAAGACGTTGCCGGGGGCGAGGACCACGCCGTCCGCCATGCAGCGGCGCGCGATGGTCACGGAATCATGGCCGTCGGGCAGGCGGCACCAGAGATAGAAGCCGCCGCGCGGCATGATCCAGGGGGTGATGCCCAATTGCGCCAGTTGATCCGCGATCCGCGTGCGGGCCTGGGTCAGGCGCCGGCGCAGTTCGTCGATATGTTTGCGATAACCGCCGCCCGCCAGGATATGAGCGATCAGCTCGGTCGCAACCGGGCTTGGCCCGACGAAGCTGGTCGCGACCTGAAGGTCGACCAGCCCCTCGATCCAGTCGGCGCGCGCCGCGATATAGCCGCAGCGCACCGAGGCCGAGAGCGTCTTGGAAAAGCTGCCGATGCGGATGACGCGGTTGAGGCCGTCCAGCGCGGCGAGGCGCGGTGAAGGCGACGGCTCGAAATCGGCGAAGATGTCGTCCTCGACCATCATCACATCGTGCGCGGATGCGATCGTCAGCAGCCGGTGCGCGGTCTGCGGCGACAGGCTGGCCCCGGTCGGATTGTGGAGCGCGGAATTGGTGATGTAGAGGCGTGGGCGCTCGGCGATCGCCGCCGCCTCGAACGCGGCGGTATCGGGCCCGGCCGGCGTATAGGGAATGCCGATGATGCGGACCTGATGCGCGCGCAGCAGCGCCTGGAAATTGAAATAACAGGGGTCGTCGACCAGCACGGCATCGCCGGGGCGCAGCAGGAAGCGGCAGATCAGGTCGATCGCCTGCGTCCCCGACCCGGTCAGCATCAACTGATCGGGATCGGCATCGATGCCTTCCTCCGCAAAGCGGCCGAGCAGCAGCCGGCGCAACGCGAGCGATCCGCGCGTGCTGCCATAATCGGACAGCAGCGCATCGTCGGCGCGCGCCAGCGCGCGCAGGCCGCGGCGCATCGCGGCATTGGGCATCCAGTCCGCGGGCAGCCAGCCACAGCCGGGCTTGAGCGCCCTGGGATCGGCATCGAGCGATTCGCGCGACACCCAGAGCGGATCGATGGCGTGATCGCGTTTTGGCCCCATTTCGCCCAGCGCCATTGGCGGCATGTGCGATCCCGTCACATAGAAGCCCGAGCCCCGCCGCGCGCAGATCAGGCCCTCGGCGGCGAGCCGGTCATAGGCCTCGACGACGGTCGAGGGGGATACATGCATGGTTTCGGCGAAGCGACGCACCGAGGGCAGCTTGTCTCCGGCGCCGAGCGCACGGCTCGCCACCCTGGCGCGCACCGCCTCCATCAACGCTTCGGTGCGCGTCGGCGCGGGGCTGTCCATCTAGTCGACCCTGAATCTGTATGGTCAGGAGTGACCATACAGTTTGTCCAATATGTACTGCACTGTTCCTGTCAGCACCAGCCGCGATGGGTTAGAGCGATTTCCAGTCAGATGCGCTCATCTGACGACTCGGAAATCGCGGCAAAACAAGAGCCTAGAGCGGCCGATCCGATTCAATCGGATCGGCCGCTCTAGCCGCGCCATCCACGAAAGCGAGTACGACATGGAACGGAGTATCGAACGCCCCGGGGCCGGCTGGGGCAGCGGATTGATCGGCGTGATCATCTTCAGCGGATCATTGCCGGCGACGCGCGTCGCGATCGCCGATTTCTCGCCGCTGTTCCTGACCTCGGCACGCGCGGCGATCGCGGCGCTGCTAGGGGCGGCGTTCCTGTTCGGATTGCGACAGATAAGGCCGGCGCGCGGCGACCTGATCCCGCTCGTCATCGTCTCGATCGGCGTGGTGCTCGGCTTTCCGCTGCTCAGCGGCCTTGCGCTCCAGCATATCACCGCGGCGCACTCGATCGTGTTCGTCGGCCTGTTGCCGCTGTCCACCGCGATCTTCGGCGTGCTGCGCGGCGGGGAGCGGCCAAAGCCCGTTTTCTGGCTGTTCTCGACGATCGGGGCGATGACCATTGTCGGCTTCGCACTGTATCGCAGCGATGGCGGTTCGCTGACCGGCGATCTGCTGATGATCGCGGCGATCCTGTTGTGCGGCCTGGGCTATGCCGAAGGCGCCGCGCTGTCGCGCCGGCTGGGCGGATGGCAGGTGATCAGCTGGGCGCTGATCCTGGCGCTGCCGCCGATGGCGGCGATCACGCTCTTCACCACGCCCGTCAGTTTCGCCGAGGTGGGCGTGCCGGCATGGCTGGGGCTGGCCTATGTCTCGATCTTCTCGATGCTGGTCGGATTCATCTTCTGGTATCGCGGCCTTGCGCTGGGCGGCATTGCGGGCGTCGGTCAGTTGCAGCTTCTCCAGCCTTTTTTCGGATTGCTGCTCGCGGCGCTGCTGCTCCACGAGCCGGTCGGCTGGACGATGATCGCGTCGACCGTCATCGTCGTGCTGTGCGTCGCGGGGGCGAAGCGCTTCGCATGATCGGGGAGAGGAGCCACCGCCTCCCCGCCGGGGAACGCGTACGCAACCAGACTGGCCCTCCGGAAAGGGCGGCGTCCGGATAGGGGCTCCGGCGATCGGCTCAAACCGGAGATTGATCCAGGATGGCGGTAATCGGCGATATATGGCGGGCGGGCCGCGCCGGTCCGTCTGTGTTCCTCATTCCCGGCACATGAAATCGGGCGGCTGCTCAATGCCGCGGGCTTGGCCCCGCGTCCATCCAGGCTCCGAGCTTGTCGGCGATCCGTTCGAGCCGTGATCCTTGGGCGAGATCCGCCGCTGCGTGCTCGACGGTCTGCAGGTCGGGGAACAGGGGCAGTTCGGTTGCCTTGCTTTCCGCGCGCGCGGCCTGATCGGCGGCGCTGATCGCGATCCACTCGATCGCCCATTCATGGCGCAGCGCAGGTTCGCCCGATCCGGCGATGCGCGTGATGCCCGCGCCTTCGATCGCCACGGCGAAGCGGCAGATATCGGCATCGTCGACGACGCCTTCGACCAATGTTCCGTCCGACAGCGCCAGCGTGAAATGCGTCCGATCGCCGAGGCGGGCGCGTGGCGGGATGGTGAGAATGGTCTCGATGCTGCCCGACACGTGCAGCAATTCCCGGTCACGACGGATTTCAATCGACATTTCGGCTCCAGCCAGGACGAATCGGACAGCGGCCCAGCATAGGCTTCGGGATTTTTGTTCTCAATATGTTCTTGCGGGCCCGGCGACATCTCCTGCCGTTCGAACTGCGTCTGCCGATGCTTGATCCTCCCGTGCATGGCGCGGGAATAAGGGCAAGACTTCGACAGGCTCAGTCCGAACGGTGGTTGAGCGGGCATCGCGGTTCCGGTCAGGCCGGTGCCGCGATCGCCGTGACCCCGGCTATGCTCCGGCCCACTCGAGCCAATGGTGATGCAGGGCGTCGACATCGCCGCTGGCGAGCAGGGGCATCGCATCGCGCAACCGGTCGTCGGGCCAGTCCCACCAGGCCATTTCCAGCAGCATGGCGATGCGTGTGTCGTCGAAGCGCTTCCGGATCGGTTTCGCGGGATTGCCGCCGATAATGGCATAGGGCTCGACATTGCGGGTCACCAGCGCGCGGGTGCCGATGACGGCGCCATGGCCGATATGGATCCCGGGCATGACGATCGCTTCCGAACCGATCCAGACATCGTGGCCGATGACGGTGTCTCCGGCGGGAAGATAGCCGTTATGCGCCGCGGCGAAATCCGGCGCGTCGGGATAGAAGAAGAATGGGAAGGTGCTGATCCATTCGTTCCGGTGCCCCTGATTGCCGGCCATGATGAAGGCGGCGCCCGATCCGATCGAGCAGAAGCTGCCGATGATCAGCCGGTCGGCATCGGCGTCGGGCAGGAGGTAACGGGCGCAATCGTCGAAGCTATGGCCGTGATAATAGCCCGAATAATAGCTGTAGCGCCCGGCGACGATATTGGGGTGGGTGATCTGTTCGCAAAGCGGGATGCCCTTGAAGGGGCTTTCGAAGAAATTGGTCATCTGAAAGGCTCGCTGTCTACATGGCTCAGGCGCGGATCTCGCGCGGTTGCCGTCAGTACAAAGGGAGATTGCGGCCGAACGCGCATGGCGTCGGTTCGGCCCGATGTTCCTCACGCCAGTCGCGCGGGAACCCGATTCAGATGGTACAGGGAGCGGCCTTCATCGCGGGCGATATGCGCGGACGGGAACTGCATGGCAAGGCTTCGCGCGGACCTGTGACAAGCTGCGCCATATGTTGATCGCGCAGCTTGTCGTCGATGATCGCGATCGCATCGCTTTCGCAGAGGCAGGTTCTTTCTAGCGATTATCGGCAGGGTAGCGACGAAGTGCCAGGAGACCCACGGCGAACACTGCGGCAAACCAGAGGAGTACCCCGCCGGTATTTTCGACTGTCCGCGCGAGAATGCCGCTGCCGGTTTCGCGCTGGTAGCTGAACCTTGGAACCTGGAGCAGTTGCGCGCGCGACATGAAGCCGCTGTCGTGCACGATCGGGCGGAAATAGGCTCTCCAGACCATCTGATAGGCGGTGACCTGGCGGTTGAAGTCCGCGAAGGTCTCCGCGCTGTTTTCGGCCAGGTCATTCAGCGCGGCGTGCGTGATCATCGCCGGACTGAGATATTTGAGCCCGATCGTGAAGCGTTGCTGGGCGGCCTTGCGCGCGTCGAATGTCCTGAAGATCGGCGCCGCGAGTTCCTCGCCATGCTGTTCCATGGGCAGCACCCGCCGCAGGAACTCGACAGTGCCTGCCTCAAGCGCTTCCTCTTCGCCTTTGCGAAGCAGGTCGGCATTGAATATCCGGCCTTTCGCGCTCTGCTTGCGGGCGATCTCGTCGCCGGATCTCAGCCATTGCACCATCTGGATTCGTGACGGCAGCGGATAGATGACTTTCGCCGCCAGGTTCAATCCGGCGGGTATCACGATCACGAAGGCGATCCACGTCGCCATCAGCGCCAGCGCATTGGTAGCGGACCGGGCGCCCAGCGCGTTGACCAGCACGGCGACGCCAAACCAGAATGCGCCATAGCCCGCGGTGATCGCCATGAAGAGCGCGATGCGCCAGAGATCGCCGCCGGCGAGGATTTCGGGATTGGCGATGAGCAAGGCCGCTGCCGTGGTCAGTGTGCCGATCCCGATGATCAGCCCGCCTCTCAGCAGAATCTTTGCGATGACGAAGGTCGAGAGCGAGACGGGTTGGGACAGCAGAAGCGCCTGGGTGCCGCCCTCGCGCTCAGACGAGAGGATGTTGTAGCTGAACGCGATGATCAGCAGCGGATAGAGATAGATGATCACGAAGCTGAGATCGAAGGTGCCGATTTCGAGAATTCGCGCGCTGGCGATCTCGTCCATGTTCGTCTGTTTGAACATCGGCTTCCATTGGACCTTGAGATAGGATGGCGAGACGTCGCTCTGTCCCACGGCAATGGCCGCCGCCGCGGAGGGCGGCTTTGCGGCCATCTCGAATCCGATGTGCCGGGCAAAGGCGCCCGCGATTCTCGCGTCTTCGCCGATCTGATAGGGACGCTTCCCGCTCAACATCTCGTCCACCGCCCGCGTCCGCGCACTGAAATTGTCGCTGGCGAGCGCCACCGCGGCCGATGTGCGGTCCTGCAGCGTGTGTTTCCATGCAGTGCCGCTGGCGACGGCATAGACGAGCATGACCAGATAGACGGGCAGGGCGACAAGCAAGGCACGGTCCCGGACAAGGACCATCCATTCATGCGAGATGATTTTCCTGATCATTCGCGACCTCCTATTCCTAAGCGTTTCGAAGGGCTGCGTCAGTTCACTCTGGGCGATCGCCGTGAAAGCGTGCCCAGCATCAGCACGCTTGCGACGAACCAGATTACAAGCAGGGCGAGGGGGACGATGTTGCGCCGGAGAATGACGTTGGCGGTCGGCGGGTCGAAGTCGAACAGCGGAATGCGCGTCCAGAGGTCCGCGCTGGCCTGATAGCCCCACTCGGTCGAGAATGTCGTCAGACCAACGGCATTGCGGATGATGTCGTCGTTCAGGACACGGATCATGCCGCGGCGATATGCTTCACCGGCCTGGGAAAAGTCGTTCGCGAACGCAATATCGGTTCCGGAAAGCGCCGCCGACAGCGACTGGATGGCGACGAAGGGCGATATCGCGGCGAAGCCGTTTTGCAGCGTTTCCTGGTGCTCGAACTGATGGCGCACGGCGCCGTAATTCCTGTCGAACACCGCGTTTCCGAAATTCTCCTCCGCTTGCATCGCATAGCCGATGAAATTGAACGGCAGGTTTTCGACGCGATCGACCTTGTGCTTGCGCAGCAGCGCGTCCCGGAACTTGATGTGATTGGGATGGGTGGGCTCATGCGCCCGCGGCCCGGCCTGTTGCTCGCGTGCAATGGTGGCGGCAAGCTCGAAGACCGAAGGGGTCGGGTAAGCGCGCTTGGCGACTTCGGCGCCGATTCTGGGGGTCAGGATCGCCGCGACGATCCAGAATGCGACCAGCCCGACGAGTGCAGCAGCGGAGCTGCGCGACGCCAATGAGACCGAAAGGGCAATGCAGATCAGTGTTGCGAAGAACATCAGATAGCACCCCGCCAGCAACGCCACCTTGATGCCGAGGCCCGCAATTTCATGCGCATCCCCTTGTGCCGTCAGCAGCCACGCGGCCGCGCCGCCGGCGATCAGCGCGGGGATGAAGACGACGCCGATCGCGATCGCCATGCCGAATGCCTTGCCCCAGACCAATGTCTTCTGAGGCACGCCGATGCTGAGCAGTTGCCGGAATGTGCCTTCTTCGCGCTCGGCCGCGATCAGGCCGAACCCCATCAGGAAAATCAGCATCGGTACGAGCAGCTGGAGCACCCGTGCGCCGGACAGGTCGCCGAAGCGCTGGAGCGCCGTCGCATCGGCCGCCGGCTTGTAGCCGGACTGGTTCTCCTTATGCGCCTCAAGATATTGGAGCACGCCGGTATAGTCGTCATAACCGGGATCGAACAATGCCAGGGGCGTCGCCGGCTTGAACGCGTAGACGCCGTAATGGCCGGCCGAATGCGGGTTCTTTCGCCCCTGGTCGAGCCAGGCCGAGCGATCCTCCCGTTCCGCGGCGAGCCGCATTGCCCGATTATCCGCATAGCGCTGGGCGCCAAATGCGATGGCGGTGATCAAAAGGACGACGATGATGAGCGCGGACCAGATGAAGCGACCATCGCGGCGGATTTCCTTGAATTCCTTGAACGCTACATGGCGGATCACGATCTCACCTCAATGCATGTGATGCAGGTAAAGCGCCTCGAGATCGGCATGGCCGATCTCAGAGGTTGCGATTTCGTCGACGAGTTCACCCAGGCGCATGATGCCGGCCCTGGTTCCCACCTCCTTGACGCGGAAAAGATCGTGGGTCGCCATCAGGACGGCCACGCCGTCACCGCTGAGCGTGCGCAACAGATCGGAGAATTCGTTGGAGGCTTTGGGGTCGAGGCCGGAGGTCGGCTCGTCGAGCAGCAATAGCTTGGCGCGCTTGGCGAGGGCGATCGCAATGCCCACCTTCTGACGCATTCCCTTGGAATAGCCGGCGACACGATTGTGAATGGCAAATTCCGGCAGTCCGGAACGTCGAAGAAAATCTATATAGTCTGATTTCGAGTAATCTTCATTGCCGGAAAGTGCCGTAAAATATTTGAGATTCTCAAATCCGGAAAGGTTCCGGTATAACATAACAATTTCAGGGATGTATGCGAGGTGCTTTTTGGTTTCCAGGGAATGATCGGATGCGCTCAATCCGTTGATATTGGCATGCCCTGAAGTTGGCTTTATGAAATCCAGGAAAAGATTTATGGTTGTGCTCTTTCCGGCGCCGTTCGCACCGAGGAGGCAGTATATCTCACCGGCGGATATCTTGAGATCTAGCCCCTTGAGAGCGACCTTTTTCCCATATTCCTTCCGAAGGGATATGGCTTCGAGAATTGCAGGCATTTTCTAAGCACCCCTTTTTCCCATATGTTGAAACTCTGCCTGAATTTTTACGGGATTTTATTCGGGATGATCAGGAATTGCCCTGCTTCCCGTGACCTGGATCATGGGTAGAAGGGGTGATGCTGTCGATTCTAATTATCCTGGCCTAGACCCTCATAGATGCCGGGTCGTCACCATCCATATCGCGGCATATGATCCCGCCGATGATCGGCATCGGCGAAGCGAGCTGGATTTCATGGAGAAGGGCAAGCTCAAGAGCCGCTGAGCAGTGCAGGTGAGCAGGCATGGGATCGCGCGATCCGACGTGGTTGATAAATCCATGCCCCGCCGACCGCCCGACATTTCAGTCGGGCCGATCGACGGGGCATGGCGCCCGCCCCGCGGGGAGGGTTTTAGTAGTTGGTGTTGAAGCTGATCAGCCCGCCCATGGTAGCGAACCACAGGAAGCCGAGCAGCGCGGCGGCGACGAGGACGGCGCGGGTCTTGTCGCCCCAGCCGCGATCGGAGCGCGCGGTGAGCCACAGGTTCCACAGGCCGATCGCGGCGCCGGCGATCGGCACGATACCCGCGAACTGGAGCGTGCGCAGCCAGCCGTCGAGCCCGCTATTATAGACGTCGAGCCGGGTTTCGAGCAGCGGCGACAGCACCGTGTACCAGCAGGCGAGATAGGCGAGGTCGGCGCCCGCCGCCACGCGCGTCAGCCGTTGCGCCAGCGCGGGGCGGCCGGTGACGGTGGCGGGCAACTGGTGCTTGCGGCGCAGCCAGGCGGCGACCGGCCACAGGATCAGCGTCGCCAGCAGCGTTAGCAGCGACAGCACGATGATCGTGGTGTTGAGCATCGCGTTGCGTGAGAGCGGCGCCTTTTGCATCACCGATGTCGGGTTGACGCTGTCGGCGATCGTCAGCCGCCCGCCGGTCTGGCTGACCAGCAATTGCCGGGTGCCGCCGATCTCGCGCCACAGATTGGGCGCGACTTCGCGGAATTTCTTGTCCTCGACCGAGGACAGGCTGATCGTGCCATCGTCGTTCGCGGTCACCTGGTCCTGCTGGATCAGGTAGAACAGGCTGATAAAGCCCGATTCCACGCGGCGCGAGCTTTCGTAACGCCCGGCCAATGCCTGCGCATCCTTGGCGGCGGAGGCGATGGCGGGCGGATCCTTCGGCTCGGGCGCCGGATAATAGCGATCCATGAACATGTCGAACAGGCGATCGCGCGCGCCATAGACCGCACCATTCTCGCCACGGCTGTTGAAGCTGACGAAGATGCCGACATTCTTTTCGGGCAGCAGATTCATGTCGGTATGGAAGACGATGGTGTCGCCGCCATGGCCGATGAAGAGCTGGCCGTTGCGATGGCCGCGGAAAAAGCCGTGCGCCATCGTGTCGAAGCCGTCGGGCAGCTTGATCGTGGATGTGTGCATCAGCTGCGCGGTTTCGGGCTTCAGGATCTGCGTGTCGCCGAAGCGGCCATTCTGCAGGTGCGCGATCATGAAATTGGCCATGTCCGCACCGGTCGCGCTCACGCTGCCGGCGGGCGCGGTGGTGATCAACTCGAACTTGTCGGGCGCGCGGTTGCTCTGCGTATAGCCCTTGGATGCGTCACCCGCGAGATTGGCGGGCAGCGGCTGGCGGAAGCTGGTGTGGGCCATCTGGAGCGGCCCCAATATGTGGCGCTCGACATAATCGTCGAACGGCTCGCCCGAGACGCGCTGAACGATATAGCCGGCCAGCGACGTGCCGTAATTGGAGTAAGCGGGCACGTCCCCGGCGGGGAAGAGCATCGGGCGCCGGTTCTCCTTGAGATAGGCTTCGTTGGTCTTGAGCCGCTTGGGATCGGTCTCCAGAACGTCCTTCAGTCCTTCCTCGAAACCGCCGCGATGCGTCATCAGGTCGTTCATCGTGATCGCGCGGCCGGAACGCGGCGTGACCTTGAAGTCCAGATAGCGGTTGATGTCGGCGTTGAGGTCGATCTTGCCCTGTTCGACGAGCTGCATCACCGCGGTCCAGGTGAACAGCTTGGACGTCGATCCGATCCGCGTCGTCGTGCGATCGGGATCCATCGGCTTCTTCGTGGCCATGTCGGCATAGCCATAGCCCTTTTTCGCGATGATCTGTCCGTCCTTGACGACGACGACCGTCGCGCCCGCGATCTTGCCCTGCTTGAGCGCGGCGGGAATATTGCCGTCGAGCCAGGCGCCGACATCGGCGGCGGTCAATTCGGGTGTTGTCGCCGGCAGCTGGACGGGTGAGGCCGGCGCGGTCGTTGCGGGTGCTGTTGCCGCAGCCGGCGGAGCCACTGCCGGCGCCGCGGGCTTTGTCTGCTGCGAGATCGCCGGCCATGCGGCGACCGCGGCGGCAAGCATGCCGCCCAGGATCAAACCTCTTCTCATGAATATCCTCCCTCCTGGTGTTGTATATGTGTGACACACCTGGTTGGGACATTCAATCACGATGTTTTCATATATTCACGAAAATTTTCTGGATGAATTGAAAATGGCCGGAATCGGCTCCCGGGATTCGTGCGTCAGCGGCTCGCGCGCCGCCGCCGCAATGGCGTCGAACGGGCCAGCTCGCCGCAGGAAAGCGCCGTCGCCACGGGATCGCCCTGAAGCAGCTGCATTGCGCGCGAATGCGCTTCGGCATCGGCGACATGGTCGTGATGGGCATGTTCGGGATGCGAATAGATGCACAACAGGCGCGCGGTGCCGTCGACGCTGAGATAGCGATGTCTGAGCGACGCATCGAAATAGGCGCTGTCACCTGATTCGAGCACGACCGGCGCATATCCCTCGCAATGCAGCGCGACCTGGCCGTCCATCACATAGACGAATTCCTCACCGCCATGCTTTTCCGCGTCGGAGCCGTCGCCGCCGGCATTCACCTCGATCAGGCAGGGGAAATAATGTTTGCTGGCGATCCCGGTCGCCAGGAAATGATGGAGATTGCCGCCGAAATCGACGGTCGGCGCGGTGCCCCGGCGATCGACGACGCGTCGACCGCTCTTGCGCATCGCCGGTTCCGCCGGTGCGAAGAGTTCGCCGATCGGCACCTGCAGTCCCTCGGCGAGCTGGGCCAGCTTGCCATGGGTCAGCGTGGTCTGCCCATTCTCGACCTTCCACAACATCGAGGCGGACAGCCGTGCGCGGCGCGCGGTCTCGGCGATCGACCATCCCCGACGCGTGCGCAGCGTCTTAAGGCATGCGGCCAGCACCGACGTCTCATCGCTCATGATATCTCCGGCCCTCCCGCCAGCCCGTCAAAGCCCGTTCGATCGGCCTCATCCGGTAGGTAGGGCCACGCATTTCCCGTTGCAATATCGGCCCATGCGGCAGGTTTATTGAATATATGAAATGATCCCGTGCGGATGGTTGTGCCGGGACGGCGTGAGGGCGATCGTCAGCAGGCGCGATCTGTATCGGTTGCCTCCGACGGGCGAGATTCATCCGAAATGGACCACATTCCTTGCCGCTGGACGGCTGAGCCGCCATGCTTCCGTCCGGGGCAGAGGAGAGGCGTGATGGAAGCCGCGCAAGAGCAGTGGGGAGACGCCGAGGCTGAAGCCGAGGTCGCGAGCGAGGCGGAGGAGGCGCTGCTCGCCGGCGCCTGGACGCGATTATGGGCCCGGGCGCTCGATCTGACGGTGGTGTCGCTTCCGATCGCGTTCCTGATCGGCCTGTTGTTTCCCAGTCTTTTTTCGGCGCCGGTCTTCACCGGTCCCGCAGGCGATCTGCTCGCCAATCTGTTCATCATTCCGCTGGCATTGATCGCCGATGCCTGCATCGTCTCGCTCTGGGGACGTTCGTTGGGCAAGCTTGTCGCCGGCCTCGTCGTCCGCGATCGCAATGGCGAAAGGCCGTCGCTCGACGTTGCGCTCAACCGCAACCTGCGTGTCTATTTCCGGGGATATGTGATGGGTATCCCATTGCTGAATCTGGTCGGCTTCGTTTCGGCGTACAACAGCGTTGCCGCCAACGGCACCACGTCGTGGGACGACGAAACCGACACATATGTCGTGGCGGTCGGCAATTCGACCGGACGGACGGTATTGACGGCAGCGCTGTATGTCGGGCTGCAGATCCTCATCCGGATCGCCGTGACTTCATAGGGATGGCGCGGGAATTCTCGTAGTGATGATGCTGATCCGCAAACACTGGCGCGGTGAGCTCTCGCCGCTGAGCGCATTCCTGGTCGGCGGCGTGCTGATCGCGCCGATATTGGCTGCCGGCTTTCGGCTGTTGATGGTGGGATTGATGCAGCTCACATCATCGCTCAGGGTCACCACGTCCATCGAGCTGGCCTGGTATGGTGTGGTTGCGATCATCATTGCGTGGGCGGCCATCGGCATCTGGCGATCCTTTGCCCACCATCCGCTCAAGGTGAAGTTCGCCGGTCGCGCGCTGCTCATTGTCTTGTTGCTGATCGCGGCATTGGGGTTGCCCGGCAGATTCAGTACCGCGAACGAGCTTTTCCAGATCGCCAGCGGTCATGACCCGCTGGGGCCGCCGGCGTCGATGCGGGGATCTGCCGATCGTATCACCGTCGACGGGCCGCTATCGGAAGGGGCCGGTGCGCGCTTCGCCGCGATCCTGAGCCGATATCCCAAGGCCAGCACCGTGATCCTGCGTTCGATCGGCGGCCGTTTGATGGAGGCGCGTACGATCGCCGATGCGATCCGCGCCGCCGGGCTGAGGACGCATGCCCGCGAATATTGCCTGTCGGCCTGTACCGTCGTGCTTGTCGCGGGGCGGGAGAGGAGCGCATCCTATGCGGCGGAGATCGGCTTCCACCAGGCGACCATGGATGGCTATTCCGAAAGCGACAACCGGCTGTTGGCGCCGGTGATGAGCGACGCGCTGGACGATGCCGGCGTCGCGGAGGCATTCGTCCGCAAGGCGGCCTCCACGCCGGCTGCAAGCATGTGGTATCCCTCGCATCGCGAGATGCTCGACGCCGGCTTTCTCAATCGCGAGGATGTCGCGGCGCAGCTCGCGGAGATTGCGGCAAAGGCCGATGCAGTGCGCGGCCGCCGCCTGGAGGGTGGTCTCGTCTTCGAGCGCGCCTCCGCCGATGGCACGGAGATCACCTATGCCTATAAATCCACCACTGCGGACAGCGCGCGGCAGGAAGTCGTTCGTGACGTCGTGGCCGCCAGCATCTGTTCGGACAAGCTCTTGCGCATGCTGATCGCCGACGGCGTGACCGTGAACCATCATTATGTCGATCGAAAGGGCGCTCCGCTCGGCGATGTCCGTGTCGAGGGCTGTCCGAAGCGCTGATCGCCGCTCAGCCTTTTCCGGTGCAGCTGGCGACGATCGTTTCCTCCGTGGCATCCGCCGCACCCGCCTTGCCTTCCAGCAGGGTGCCGTCATTGCCCTTGTTCCACCACACCAGCGTCTTGCCGGGGCTGCGGCCCGCATCGGTGGCATAGCGCGCGCCGGATGCGGAACGGGCAATGGTCATGTCGTAAGCCTTGCCGTCGATCGTCACCTTTGCCCTGGACGTTTCGGGATCGCTGTTGTCGTAGACGACATCGACCTTCATCGCGGGCTTGCAGTCATAGCTGGCGGCGATCACGGTGGGCGTCTCACCCATTGCCATATTGGCGACATTGTCCACGACATCGTTCGCCGCAACATTGTCGGCAGGGACGGGCGCGGAAGCCGTGCCGCACGCGACCAGTGCGCCTGAAAGGGCGATTGCGGCTAGGGCCGTGCCCAGTCTCGACATGTCATTCTCCTTCGCGATCGGATGGTGCGAGTGTCGCGCGATCTTCGCTTCGCTGCAACACGCCGCTTGATCTTAGGCGTTCCGGCCGGTTTGAATGCGCGGGGAAGGAAGGCGGGGTGCCGCACGTCGATGCATTTGATTTGTTTTGTCTTGATTGTAGGGTCGGTGGCAGGAGGGCGGCCCGGAATGACGATCGCAGGCGAGGCACAGGCGGACAAGGATACGCTGGAAGTCTATGACCGGATCATGGATGCGATCGTGACGCAGCGTCTCGCCCCCGGCCAGAAAGTGTCGGAGAATATCCTGACGCGCATGTTCGACATCAGCCGCACCGCCGCGCGCAATGCCATGGAACAGATGACCGCGCAGCAATTCATGGTGTCGCCCTCACCCAGGATCACGCGCATATCGTCGCTGACGCTGAAGGACGTGAAAGAGAATTTCATGATCCGCAAGATGGTCGAGCCCAGCGTGCTCTCGATGATCTCGCCCCAGATCGAAGAAGCCGAATTCAGGCGCCGCAACGATGCCGTCTTCCACGACGGGCCGATCGACAGCGACGAGGATGCGCTGAGGCTGCTGAAGGCGAACCGGGACTTCAACATCTATATCGCGCAGCAGACGCAGTTTCCGCTGTTGATCAGCTGGATCCGGCAACTCGAGGAAACGACGATGCGGATCTACTGGATCTACATCAAGCTGACCAAGTCGCTGCCCTATCAATGGGAACAGCATAGCGGGCTGCTCGACCTGGTGAAGGACAACCAGACCGACGAGATCCGCAGATATACGATCATGATGATATCGTCCTGCGAGGATCGGGTGCTCAACGCCATCTTCACCCATGGCAAACTCAACGAGCACAGCCTGAACTTCTAGGGCGTTAGCCCGTAGGGCACCATTCGCTCCGTTCCAGGCAATAGACTGCGGTGTCGCGGACAAAGCCTGTCCATGTCCGCATATCGGCCTCGATCACCGTCACCCGTTTCGCGCCGAGTTTCTCGACGGCCCTCATCGACCGTCCGTTGCGCGTGTCGATGCGGAACTGGATCGCGGCGAAGCCCTGGGTGAATGCACGGTCGATCATCAGGCGCTTCATCTCGGCGTTGAAAGGGCCACCGCGAACCTTTGGGGCGATATAGGTGGCGCCGATCTCGATCCGGTCGGCTTCGGTCATGCCGATGAAGCTTGTCATCCCGACGAGTTCGCCGGCGTGGAACGCGGCGAACATCGTCCAGTTGGGCCTTGCGCGGATAAAGCCCAGCGAGGCGTCGAAATGCTCGCCGAGCATGGAGATCGGATAGATTTCCCAGATATCCGGATCCGCTGCGCACGCTGCTCTCAACGGCTCGATATGTTCATCCTCGAACGGCAGCAGCGTTGCCAGCGGCGACGTCATCCTTGCGGGCAACATGTCGATCGACCCCTCCCCATCCTGGCCGGGCAGGTTTGGGCGGAATTGCAGCGAATTTATGGCGGTCCGCGGGCGTTGCAATGACCCGATTCCGCGTCGTTCGGGTGTCGGCGCGCGCATCCGGGATCGGCTGTCCGACATCCGGATTGGAAATTAATGCTGCCAAAATTTCAAATAAGGCTGCTTTAATCCTGATCATAAATGTACTATCGGACGCACCAACGCCCCGACAATGCGACTGAATCGCTCGGGGCCAGAAGGGGATGGACATGACTTTCTCGAGCAATTTGAAGATTTTGTCTGGCGTCGCGCTTTGGGTGATGGCGGTGCCCGCCTTTGCGCAGACCGTTCCGGCCGATCAGCCGGCGGAGCAGGCAGCCGCCGATGCAGCAGAGGATGACGGCCTGATCACCGTCACCGGGTCGCGCATCAAGGGCAATTTCGAGGCGCCAACGCCGGTCCTGTCGATCGGCACCGAACTGATCGACCAGCGCGGCACGACCAACGTCGCCAATGTCCTCAACGAAATCCCGGCCTTCACCGGCACGCTGACGCCTGCGTCGACGAACCTCAACAGCCGCCAGAACGGTGTGAACGTGGTCGATCTTCGTGGTCTCGGCACCAACCGCAACCTCGTCCTCGTCAATGGCCGGCGCTCGACGCCGTTCGATGAATTCGAGAATGTCGATCTCAACGTCGTACCCTCGCTCGCCATCCAGCGCGTCGAGGTCGTCACCGGCGGTGCATCGGCTGCTTATGGCTCGGATGCGATTTCGGGCGTCATCAACCTGATTTATGACGAAAAGCTCGACGGGCTGAAGCTCAATGCCCAATACGGTATTTCCGACAAGGGGGATGCCGGTAACCTGCGTCTGTCGGCCGCATGGGGCAGCGCATTCGCCGGTGGGCGAGGGCATTTCCTGCTTGCGGCGGACTATGACGATAACAAGGGCATTCCAAAAGCATCGGCGCGCAAATGGCAGCGCCGGAGCCCGGCGATCGTCTCCAACCCCGCGAACGTCGATGAGCACGACGGCATTCCGCAGTTCGTTTTCCGCGACAATGCCGTGCTGTTCGTCGGCAGCCCCAACGGTGTGACGCTGCCTGGTGGGGCAACGGGCAATCTGGAATTCTTCCCGGACGGCACGGCGCGGCAGCGCGTGCTCGGTGAAATCGGGGGCACGCTGATGATCGGCGGCAGCGGATCGCGCCTTGCCGACCAAACCGCGCTGGTCGTGCCCACTCAGCGCTTCAACGTCCTCGGTGCCGCCAACTACGACATCTCAGATAGTGTGAATGCGTTTGTCGAAGCGAGCTTTGCGCGGTCCAAGTCGCGCGGTGCGCTCGTCAACGCTTTTTCGTTCGGTCGTTTGACGATCACGCCCGACAATCCTTATCTGCCCGCTAATATCGCGGCACTCGGCCAGTCCTTCAAACTGTACCGGACATTCGAGGAATTCCCACCGATCACCTCCGCCTCGGTGACGGAAAGCATGCGCTTTGTAGGCGGATTAAAGGGCGATTTCGGATCGAGCTGGAACTGGGAAGTGTCTGGCCAATATGGCCGGACCGATTTCAGCAACAAACAGTATAACAACCTGATCGTTAGTAACCTTGACCGGGCTGCTGATGCTGTGAAGGTGGGCAACACCATCTCGTGTCGCGTCAACGTCAATGCCAATCCGGCGGACAATGATCCGGCCTGCGTGCCGATCAACCTGTTCGGCAAGGGCTCGCCCAGCCAGGCGGCGATCGATTACATTACCGAAACCGGCATTTCGAACACGCGCATCGAGCAGACCGTTTTCGCGGGCGAGATCGGCGGAGAGTTGTTCAACGGCTGGGCGGGCCCGATCCGCGCGACCGTGGGTGGTGAGCATCGCAGCCAGAAGCTTCACCGCACCGTCAATTCGCCCAACGAGAATGCAGAATTCCTGATCGTCAATGCGCAGCCGCTCGACGGCAAGTACGACGTGACTGAAGGTTTTGCGGAAATCGCGGTGCCGCTGCTCGACGGCGCGCAGAAGCTCGATTTCAACGGTGCGGCGCGCTACACCCATTATTCGACGATGGGGAATGTCGTGACTTGGAAAGCCGGCCTCACGTTCGAGCCGGTGGATTTCCTGCGCTTCCGCGGCACCATCTCTCGCGACATCCGCGCGCCCAGCATCGGCGAGTCCTTCGTCAAAAAGGTGCTGCTGTTCACCAATCTCGACAATCCGTTTGTCGATGGTGACGAGACTGGGCTCGTCCAGGTTCCGCTTTCTGGCAATCCCGACCTCAAGGAAGAACGGGCGATCACCAAGACTTTCGGCGGTGTTCTGACGCTCGGCAAGTTCCGCGCTTCGCTCGACTGGTGGGATATCAACCTGAAAGGCGCGATCGGATCGCTTGGTGCGCAGGATATTGTGAACCGCTGCTTCGATGGCGAGCAGGATATCTGTTCGCTGATCACCTTCGGCCCCGACAAGGAATTGCTGGAGGTCAAGCAACAGAATCTGAACCTGGGTACCTACAAGCTGCAGGGGCTGGATTTCGAAGCGCGCTATACGACGGACCTGGGCAATGGCACGCTCAGCCTCGGTGGTGTGGCAAGCTATTTGATCCACAAGAGGATCTCGCCTGACGGCGGCACAGTGCTCGACGTGGCCGGAGAAGTGGGCGGGCGCAATGCTGGTGGCATGCCCGATTTCAAGGCAACGCTTTCGGCGAATTACGAAACTGATCGTTGGGGTGCCTTTGTCCAGACGCGCTACATCAACGGCGGACTCTATGACGTCACCTTCGGTCCGGAGGATTTGTCGAAGGAGGAAAATCACATCGGCGCGGTGGTCTATGTGGACATGTCGGTCAAATTCAAGATCGACGGGCTGCTCGGGAGCGGAAAAACGGAAATCTATGGTGGCGTCGACAATCTGTTCGATCGCAAGCCGCCGATCGCGCCTGTCGACTTCATCTCGAATTCGGCGACCAATGCGTCGATCTACGACGTGATCGGCCGCAAATTCTATGTCGGCGTTCGCGCCAACTTCTGATGATGACGAAAAGGGCCTCGGCAGCAGAGAGAATGTCGAACCATGATTGAACTGCCTGCGCCCTATATCCTCTTTTTGGGTGATCCCTCTTCTTCAGCCTTTGCCAAGACCGCGCTTGGGTTGAAGGATTGGGCGCCCGAAAAATGCCTGGCCGAATTTGCGTGCGGCGCAAGCGCCTTCACGATCGGATTGCCGCGTCTTCCCCTGGCCGACGCCGTCGCGCGCGGCGCCCGATCGATGGTGATCGGCGTCGCGACGATCGGCGGCGGGATCCCCGACGAATGGATGCCCGATCTGGTCGCGGCGCTGGAAGCCGGACTGGATCTGGTTTCGGGAATGCATATCCGCCTCGCGGATATTCCGGTGCTGAAGGATACGGCCGAGCGGCATGGCCGCACCTTGTTCGACGTGCGGGTTCCGCCGTCGGACATTCCCATCGCGACCGGGCGCAAGCGCAGCGGCAAACGCCTGCTGACGGTCGGCACCGATTGCGCGCTCGGCAAGAAATATACCGCGCTCGCGCTTGCGAAGGCATTCCAGGCGCGTGGGCATGATGCGGACTTCCGCGCGACGGGGCAGACCGGGATCATGATCGCCGGTGGCGGTATGCCGATCGATGCGGTGATCTCCGATTTCGAGGCGGGCGCCGCGGAGATGCTCAGCCCCGATGCGCCGCCGGCGCATTGGGATGTGATCGAAGGGCAGGGCTCGATCTTCCATCCTGCCTATGCGGCGGTTTCGCTGGGTCTTCTCCATGGCAGCCAGCCCGATGTGATCGTCCTGTGCCATGCCGTCGGGCGCACCCATGTTGCGGGCTATCCGGCTTTCGAGACGCCCGGCATCGAAGAGGCGATCGCGCTGCACCTGCGGCTCGGCGCCAGAACCAATCCCGGGATCCGCTGTGCCGGCATCTCGCTCAACACCGCCGCGCTGACGCCCGACGAGGCCCAACGCGTGCTCGATGAAGAGAGTGCGAGGCTGAACCTGCCCGTCGCCGATCCGATCCGCGGCGGCGAAAGCCTTGCCCGGCTGGTGGATGCCTGTCTGGGGTGATGTGCCTCTCCATCCTCTCCGCGACATGTGTATAGAGCGGGGGCAGAGCGAACAGGTGCCCGGCGCCGTTTCGCGGATTGATGTGGTTGGCCGGATACCGAACAGGAAAGGACGGATTATGGATTTTTCGCAGCTGGAATCGTCGAGCAAGATTGGCGAAGGCTGGAAATATCCGCAGCCGCCCCTGCTCGACAGCGGATGGCTCCAGGTCGATGCGGAGCCGGCCCATCGGCTTTACTGGGAGGAGTATGGCAATCGCGACGGCGAGCCGGTGATGTTCCTCCATGGCGGTCCCGGCGGCGCATGCGCGCCGGTCATGGCGCGTTTCTTCGATCCCGCACGCTACCGCGTCATTCTTTTCGACCAGCGCGGATGCGGCAAGAGCGAGCCCAATGTCGCCTCGGCGGGGGCGGCGGTCGCGCTTCAGCGCAACACCACCGATCTGCTCATCGCGGATATCGAGAAGCTGCGCGACCATCTCGGCATCGCCGGTCCCATGCATGTCTTCGGCGGCAGCTGGGGCAGCACGCTCGCCATGGCCTATGCGATCGCGCATCCGGCCAATTGCGCCAGCCTGGTCCTGCGCGGCATCTTTCTCGGCTCGACGGCGGATCTCCATTATTTCTACCAGGGCAATGCGGCGACCTGGCATGAGGATCCGTACGGGCTCACCACGCCGGGCGCCTATATCCACTATCCCGACGAGTGGCGCGATTTCCTGGCGATCCTGACGCCGGAGGAGCGCCAGGACGTGATGGCATCGTACAAGGCGATCTTCGACCTGGTTCCGACGACGGCCGAGGCGCGCGAGCGGCAGCTTGCCGCGGCGCTCGCTTGGTCGGTCTGGGAAGGTGCTACCTCGAACATGATCCCGGAGGCTGCCGATACCGGGAAATTCGGCGAAGCGGATTTCGCACTCTGCTTCGCGCAGATCGAAGCGCATTATTTCGCGAACGCGCTGTTCCTGCCGGCCAGCCATTTCGAGGACAATGCGGCGACGCTGGCATCGATTCCGGTCCATATCGTCCATGGACGCTTCGACCAGGTCTGCCCGCTCACCCAGGCATCGCGCCTGGTCGCGGCATTGCAGGGTGCCGGCGCGGAGCCGGCCAGCCTGGTCTTCACCAATGCCGGGCACAGCGCGATGGAGCGCGAGAATGCGCTGGCGCTCACCGCGATCATGGACGGATTGCCGCGTATCTGACGAATGTTCCCGGAGCAGGGGTGTTTCCCTGCTCCGGATGCGAGGCTTCACGGCAGATCGAAGAAATCGACCTCGCCTCGTTCAAGGTGATAATAAGCGCCGACCACTTTCAGCTTTCCGGTCTTTTGCGGCTCGATCAGCAGAGGATCGCTCCCCTCGCGCAGCTTGCGCACCACGCGGCGGACATTCTGGCGCACCGCCGCTTCGGTCGGGTCGCCGGCTTCGCCGCGCGCTTCCAGAACGGCGGGGATGATCGGTTCCACCATATTGCCGATCGCGCCGGGAAAGCGGGCATTCTCGCTGACCACGGACATTGCGGCCTTCACCGCGCCGCAGCTTTCGTGGCCCATGACCACCACCAGCGACACGCCGAGTTCGGCCACCGCGAATTCGATCGATCCCATCGCGATGGTGTCGACGGTGTTGCCGGCATTGCGGATGATGAACAACTCGCCCAGGCCGCGGCCGAAGAGCAACTCGGGCGGAACCCGGCTATCGGAACAGGAGACATAGGCGCAGAAGGGGGCTTGCCCCTTGGCAAGCTCCAGGCGCCGGTCCGCGCCGATATCCGGTTCGATCTCGCCCGCCAGAAATGCGCGATTGCCTTCGCGCAGTCTCTGCAATGCCTCGTCAGGGGTCATCTTCACTCTTTTCCTTGAAGTTTCGGGATGTTGCATTCGGCAGCCACGCGCGGCGGGCGCCCATGCGGAGCGGCCCGGAGGACCCGGACCGCTCGTTCGGGTTTTCAGCTTAGCAAGCGACCGCCATTTCGCGGCGCCAATGGCCGTTCAGGCGATCCTTGACCGCGAGTTTCAGCTTCTTCAGCCTGAGCAGGCGGAACCTATCGGGCGCAAGACGCTTCGCTTCGCGCCTGATCTCCTGATCCAGACGACGATGCATCAGGCTCAACCGGTAAAATACAGCACTCATTACTGCCTCCAAATCGATGCGTTGATCGATCGGGCGCCCAGCCGCGTGCATGAGGAAAAGAACCCGCCATGCCAGCATCGGACCTGCCCGATGCGGTCCGACATCACGATCGTCTGATCGCCAGAGGGGCCCGGTCCGCTCCTCGATTGTATGGAGTGGATGGATGGATTCAAGGTGAGTGGCGGGTATTTGAGTCAGTAATATATTTGTCTGCTGAGTAATTTTTCCAAAAAATCTGCTTAATATGCCTCAAAACGCAACGTTTCCGGGAGGTGTGTCCATATGTTTCTGGAATGTTTCTGATGTCTTATATTTTGAAACGATGATTTTCGGGATTCCTGATCCGGTTGTTATTGGGTGTCGCGTTTTCGTCTGTAATTGTGGCGGGCGTCGCATCCGCCAGAGCTGCCGCGCAGCTGCTCGCACCCATCTCGTGCCCGGCCGAAAGCGTCCACCGCCGCCCGCGGAGCCGCGTCGCAAGATCCGGCGAGACCCGCGTATCGAAAAGCGGCACGCGAGGCGGAGAGAGCGCGATTGACGCGGTCGCACTGTATTAGATCGCTATAACAATCAATATTGACATTTCTCAGATTAAGACGCTTGTTTCCGATCAGGCTGGCTTTGGCGGGCTTCGCGCGGGTCGACTCGGCGAGGCCATCATGTCCAGGCCGGTTTCCAACGATCGATTGAGAGGTTCGCCGTGAAATTCGCACTCGCCCTGGCGCTGATGTGCCTGCCCATGCCGCTGCTTGCACAAGCGCCAGCCGCCGACACGCCGGGCAAGACCGCATCGGGGATGAGCTATACCCAGCCCAAGGATTGGAATCTGGCGGTGAAAGGGCCGGCGACGATCCTGTCTTCGCCCGAGACCGATCTCAATATCGCCGTGATCGAAATCGGCGCCGCCGCCGATGCGCAGGCCGCAGCGGCCAAGGCCTGGTCGCTCTACAAGCCCGGCGTGACTCGCGCGGTACGGCTGGTCAGTCCCGTCGCGCGCGGCGATGGCTGGGACGAGCGCGTCAGCATCTCGTATGAAACCTCGCCCAGCGAGCGCGCCGTCGCCTCGGCCATGGCGCTGCGCAAGGACAGTATTTGGACCGTGATGATCGCGGATGGCGCGGAATCGACCGCCAACAAGCGCTCGGCCGCACTGTCGATCATCCAGGGCAGCCTGCGCCCCGCCGGCTATGCGCCCGAGACCTTCGCCGGCAAGGCGGCGCATCGGCTGACCCCCGAGCGGATTCAGTTGTTGCGCGATTTCATCGCCGAATCCGCCAAGGAACTCGAAGTGCCGGGCGTCGGCATCGCGCTGATCGACAAGGGCAAAGTCGTCTGGGAGGGCGGCGTCGGCGTGCGTGAACTCGGTTCGACCGAGCCGGTGACCGCGCACACCAAATTCATGGTCGCGTCGAACACCAAGGGCATGGCCACGCTGCTGCTCTCCGTGCTGGCCGACGAAGGCAAGCTGCGCTGGGACCAGCATGTCACCGATCTCTATCCATCGTTCCGCCTGGGCAGCGACGAAGTGACCAAGTCCGTGCTTGTCCGGCATCTGGTCTGCGCGTGCACCGGCCTGCCGCGTAAGGATTATGCATTCATCCTGGCCGATGCCGGCGCGCCTGCGTCCGACACGTTCCGCCAGCTCGCGGAGACGCAGCCGACCAGCAAGTTCGGCGAACTGTTCCAGTATAACAATCTGATGGCCTCGGCCGCGGGCTATTTGGGCGGCCATCTGGCCTATCCGAAGATGGAGCTGGGCGCGGCCTTCGACAAGGCGATGCAGACCCGCATCTTCGGACCGCTCGGCATGCGCGACACGACATTCGACAATGTAGCGGCCGAGCGCGGCGATTGGGCACGTCCCCATGGCCTCGACGTCGACGGCCGCATGGTCGAGATCCCCAACACCTTCAACCACCTGATCGTCCCGCATCGCCCCGCTGGCGGTGCCTGGTCGAGCGCGGCGGACATGGCGCGCTATGCGCAGCTCGAACTGTCCAAGGGGCTGACGCCGGAGGGCAAGCGGATCGTGAGCGAGGCCAATCTGCTCGAGCGCCGCAAGCATGGCGTGCCGATTGGGGAGAATGGCTGGTACGGCATGGGCCTGATGGAGCGCATCGTCTCGGGCGTGACTGTCGTCACGCATGGCGGCACGCTGCAGGGCTATCACAGCAGCTTCTTCGCGCTGCCCGACGAAGGCATCGGCGCGGTCATCCTGACCAATGCGGATCCCGGCGCATCGATGATCGCACCGTTCCTCCGCCGCATTCTGGAAGTGGTCTATGATGGCAAGCCGGAGGCGGCCGCCGACGTCGCCTCGGTCGCTGCGCGCATCAAGGCGCAGGCGCAGGCCCGCCGCGCGAAGCTGACCGTGCCCGGCGATCCGGCGGTGCTGGCTGGGCTCGCCGCAAACTATCGCAGCCAGATCGACGGCAAGATCGCTTTCAGCGATCGGGGCGGCACGAAATGGATGAAGGCAGGCTTCATCGAAGGACCCGTTGCCACCCGCAAGAATGCCGACGGCACGGTCTCGATCGTCTCTGCCGGCGGCGGCGCGATCGGCGTCGATGCGGTCATCGGCGCCAGGGACGGGCAGCGCACGCTGACCGTGCGGGATAGTCAGCACGAATATATCTATACGGAAGTGCGTTGACGCCCCGCATTCCCATCCTGCTGGCCTTCGCGGTGGGCTTTCTCTGCGTCAGGCTTTTGAGGCATATCGGGGCGCCGGACTGGATCGTCTGGTTCGGCCCGGCGCTCTGCCTGATCGCGTTTTCGCTCCATATGCGCAGGCGACGGCGTGCGCGGGGTGAGGGCGGGATCTGACGAAGAGCGGTGCGCCGCGAACCCATTGCGGGCATTTCGCGGCTGCGTCTAAACTCTCCGCATGTGCGTGGGCCGTCCGTGAGCGGTGACCTGCATCGTCATGCTGAACTCGTTTCGGCATCCATGCTTCAATCCGAACCGCAGCGAAAATCCGGGCATGGACCCTGAAACGCGTTCGGGGTGACGAAAGCGCCTGCACCAATTCTCCTTCCAGCCGGGATCAGCGCTGCAACGCTGTGCGCCATACCTGTGCCGTCGCGTTGCTTGCGGCATGGAGAGACGGTGATGCTGAAACGGCATTGGGTGGGAATTGGCGTCGTTGCGATCGTCGGCGCGTCTCTGGGCGTCTTGCTGGGTATGGCGGCCGGTGAGGATGACGACAGCATCGTGCTGACCCGCAACGACGTTGTGCGCGGGCCGACGGGCGATCCGGTGTGGCGCGGCGCCTTCACCAACCGTACCGACAGTCTGCACCGCAACCTCTATGTCGAGATCCGTTTCCTCGATCGGCGCGGCCGCGCCGTGGGCAGCGTCGGTGGTCGCGCGGAGCGGCTGGAGCCCGGCGAAAGCATGGCACTGGACGTGCCATTGCCCGCGCGGGCCGTATCGGTCCAGCTTTCCGCCCTGCGCTGGCGCATGCGCGACGTCCATGCCGAGCTGGGGCCGTACAAGCCCTGGCCGTTCGGCTATCTTCAGGCTTAGCTTGATTTTGCACGCTATTTTGCGGGCGATTGATCGACGGTTTTCGAGGCCGGAGCGGCGCGGGAGACCTAGACGACGGCCACCAATGATGCGTGGAATGCAACGCGGCGCACATCCCATAGCGCGACAAGTTCATCGGCATCGACTGGCGGGCTCTGGCGCATCTGTTCGGCACGGAAGGCGTTCTGCGCCTTCAGATTTTCCTGGTAGCAAAGCTGCAGCGTGGTCTCGGCGATGCGATCGGGACTGTCGCCCGGCTGCTTTGTGGCGAGGCCGAGCGCGTGGCCGGTGGCACATTGCCTGAGCGCCTCGGGGACATCGGCGACCGGCTCGGCGCAATGAGCCGTGGCGGTGATTGCGAGAGTAAATATTGCCGATACGGCAACGGCGAGGCGATGAGGCATGGATGTCCTTAATTCAGGGCTTCGGGGGGAGTATCGGGGCGAGCAAGCGCCGGCGCTATTCCTGGAGGCTGCGCGTTGCCCGTTGCATGGCGCGCGCGACTGGCCCATCTCGCTTGGGGCCTTGTCGGTTCCCAGCAAAAGCTTGTCCCGGCTAAAGCCTTGTCCAATAAGCGCGCATACCGATAGCCGACCCTGTACAAAGCGCGATACCCAAAACTGCGCGGGCAATACCGCCAAGTGAGTGGGCGTCGGCACCGACGATCAGGACGACACCCACCACCATCGCAATGGCAGCAAATGCTGTTGCCGTCCTGTGGATTGCCCTGTCCTGGTCCTGCGGAGAGTAGATGGGCGCTTCCTTCCTTGCCTGCTGGCTCATGCGGCGCAAGCCTATCGACGCAGGGGGAAATGGTCGATCCCAACTTGGAAAAGCGCTGGCTACGCGCGCCGCATTGCCTATCCCGCGCCGACAGCTTACCGGCCACCAACGCCGCACGCATCATGTGCGGACTTCGCGCGCTCGCGCATCATGTTCGATGTCGGCCGATGCGGCGCGACGGTAGGAAGGGGAGGCTATAATGGGTTTCACACGGATGGCGTCGGCCATGGCAATCGCAATGGCTTGTGCCGCCCCGGCACTGGCGCAGCCGGCTCCGCCCGCAGGCCCCAGCCAGGACGCCGCTTATCACAATCGCCAGATGCTCTATCTGCTGACCCTGCCCGCATCGGAAGGCTGGCGGGCGACGGCGAGCGGCATTCGCTATCGCCGGGTGAAGGGTGACGGATCGGGGCCGCGACCGACCGTCGCGGACGTCGTGACCATCCATTATGCCGGGCGGCTGATTGACGGCACCGAATTCGACAGCTCGATCGCGCGCGGCGAGCCTGCGACCTTTCCGCTGCGCGGCCTGATCCGTGGCTGGCAGGAAGGCGTGCCGCTGATGAGCGTCGGCGACACCTTCGAATTCGCGATCCCGCAGAACCTGGCCTATGGCCCTATCGGCCGCGGCCCCATTCCGGGTGGCGCGACCTTGGTCTTCACCATCGAATTGCTGGGCATTGTCGGGCCGGAGTGATGCCCGGGACAATGCGCGCGCATTGTCCCGTTCGAGGGACATGATGATCGTCGAAACCACCGCAGCGGATTACGCCGCTTTCCTGCGGAGCCGCGCGCCGCGGGATTTCGCGCTGGCGGACACACCGATCGCGCCGGTCGAGATACTCGAGATGCTGGCCGGGCTCGCCGCGCAGATCCGGGAAAGCTTCTCGCCTGCGTCATGGCTGATCGTCGCGGACAATGAAGTGGTCGGGCTCTGCTCGGTCACGCGTCCGCCCCGGGACGGCATCGTCGATATCGGTTACGGCATCGCACCCAGCCGGCAGCGGCGCGGCCTGGCGAGCGATGCGATCCGCGATGTCGTCGCCTGGGCGCGCACCGATGCGCGGGTCTCCGCCGTCACCGCGGAAACCGGCGTCGAGAACATCGCCTCGCAAACCGTGCTTGCCCGCAACGGCTTCGTCCGTATCGGCGAGCGGCTGGACGAAGAGGATGGTCCGCTGATCTGCTGGCGCTGCCCGACGGAATAGCGGAGACCAGCCTGGGCCTATGCACGCAGGGCCCGCCAGGATGCGACATATCCGCCGAAGGCGACCAGGCTGGAGACCGACAGGACCAGCGCCAGCGAGGTCGCAAGCGCGCCGCCCTCACCGATCCACGCCACCAATGTCGGCGCCGCCGCAAAGCTGATCAGCGCTGTGGGTACGCCGCATATGCCGAACCACAGTCCGCGCAGCTCGTTGGGGATCGCCAGCACCCCAACCGTGGAGCTGCTGAGCCCGGCCGCCGCATGCGCCATCATCAGCACCGACAGCAATGCTGCCGAGATGGCCGTATTCGCGCTGAGGGGAAACAGCGCGGCAGGCACCGCGATGGCCGATGCGAACACCGCGACAAGGATCGTGCCGCCACGCCGCGTGCGCAGCCGGTCGACCATCACGCCGCCGAGCGCGGCGCCGATCAGCGGCGGTACCGTCATGATGACGGCGGCCAGGCTGCCGACCTGCATGGGGGACAGGCCGAAATCGCGCATGAAGATCGGCACCGCCCAGACCGACGCCGCATTGTTCGCGGTGATCATCGCGATCTGTGCCAGCAGGAGCGGCCAAAGAAAGCCGCCGAGCCGCCGCAACGCATGCCACCCCTGGAGAAGCCCTGCGCCCGCTTTGCCGCATTCGTGGCGAACCGGCTCGTTCACCCGGAGAAGGGGCAGGGCGAGCAACAGCCCGGCAATCCCGAACAGGATCTGGACGTTGCGCCAGTCGCCATGGCCGGACGCCAGCGGCAGATATCCGGCCAGCGGCAGCAGCCAGCCCCCCAGCGCGAAGCCCAGCGCCGATCCGCCATATTCGCCGACCACGATCATGATATTGGCCCGGCCGCGCTGTTCCGGTGGAAACAGGTCGGCGACGAGCGAGAATATCACCGCTTCCTCCAGCATGCCGAGCCCGGCAAATGCGCGCCAGGTGACGAGATCGCCGAACGAAGCGGAAAAGCCCGTCGCCATCGACCCCAGCATCGTCAGCATCGCGAGCATGATCAGGATGTGCGTGCGGTTGCGCGTGTCGATCATCCGCCCGAGCATGATCGACAGCAGCGCGGAGGGGATCGACATCGCCGCGCCCTGCACCAGGCTGAGCTGGATATCGCTCAGCGCCAGATCCGCCTTCGCCAGATCCTGCAAGGGACTGAAGACCGAGCGTGCGGCCCAGGCCGATCCCAGCACCGCGCAGAGCAAGGCCAGCCGGGCGACCGCGCCGGCATCCCATCCGGCCTCTGCCCGGCGCGGGGCGATCGGGGCGGGCGGGGGCAAACAAGTCATTGAGACTGACTAGTCGGTTCCTTATACCGCCGCAATCGACCGGCCATGAGCGGGCGGCAAGCGCGGACAGGACAGACATGCCGAAACTCGACGAAGCCACGATGCGCCAGCGACGCCAGCATATCGTGGACGCCGCGATGCGCCAGTTCGAGAAACGCGGCTTCGGCGGGGCATCGGTCGACGATATCTGCGCGGAAGCGGGGATCAGCAAGGGCGCGCTCTATACCCATTTCGCCAGCAAGGATGCGATCATGCTGGCGCTGATCGGCCAGCGCGGCGACGTCTATCGCGCGATCACGGCATCGACGCTGGCCGAGCTGGAGGATGTGATCTTCGAACTCATGCTGCGCGGCCTCAGCTATACCGACAGCCGGCTGGAGATGGAGGCGGTGACGATCGGCGCCTCCAACGACGCGATCCGCGCCGCGCTGATCGCCAATTCCGAGCTGTGGGAAACCCGGATCCGCGACGTGATCGAGGAATTGCGGCGCGACGGCAAGGTGGAGCTGGTCAACGGCGTCGATGCGGCGGAAGCCACGATCATGATCCACACTTTTGTCCTCGGGCGCCTGTCCCACCAGATCTACAAGACCGCCAATCTCGACGCGGAGGCGCGTCGCGGGCTGGCGATCACGATGAGCGGGGTCGTCCGCGCACTGGGATAGGGATGCCGGTTGCCGGGGGTTGACCCTGACGCGGCGTGAGGGATTATCGGGCGTCCTGCGGACATTCGCGGGAGATGCAGATGCAGAGATACACGGTCAGTGAAGTGGCGGCGATGGCGCATGTTTCCGTGCGCACGCTGCATCACTATCACGAGATCGGCCTGCTCGAACCCGCTTATGTCGGCGCGAACGGCTATCGCTATTATTGCCGCGAGGAATTGCTGCGGCTGCAGCAGATCCTGATCCACCGCGCGCTCGGCATCCCGCTGGGCAGGATCGGTGCGATCCTCGATGCCCCCGACTTCGATCGCCTCGCGGCGCTCAGGGGGCAGCGTGCGCGCATCGCCGAGCAAGCGGCCCGTTCCGCCGAAATCCTCCGGACGATCGACCGCACGATCGCCGCACTTGAAGGAGATCGTGCAATGAAGGACGCAGAACTCTATTCCGGTATCGTCGATCCGGAGACGCAGGCCGCATATGAGGCCTGGCTCGAAGAAAGGCACGGTTCCCGGATCAGGGCGCAGCTGGAAACCGGCCGTCGTAGGATGGAACGCCTGTCCACGGCGGAGAAGGACGCGATGATGGCCGAGCTCAAAGCGGTCGAGCAGGGGCTGGCTGCGGCGCTCCGCGGCGGCGTTCTGCCCGAGGCGTGCTCGCTCGATCCCCTGATCGAACGGCACTTCGCCTGGGTGGAATCGAGCTGGGGCGGGACCGCGACGGTGTCCGCCTATGCCGGGCTGGCGGATACCTATCTCGCCCATCCCGACTTCGTCGCGCGTTACGAACGCATCGCGCCCGGCTTCGCCGAATTCCTGGCGGCGGCCATGCGGAACTGGGCGGCCCGGCAATAGGGCCGGGCATATTCGAGAGCGGGATCGAACGCTGTCGCCATCTTCGCCTTTATGACGCACAGTGCGGCGGGAGAGGGGGCTGGCCACGTCCATGAGCGATACGGCAATCGATCCGATGATGCTCCATGCCTGGCTGGCGGCGCGTTCGCTCGCGCGCGGCCTGCCGGCGCCGGTTGCCGATCATGGCGGCTATCGTGTCGATACCAACTCGGCGACCGAGGCGAAGCGCTGGGTATTTCCAAAACCCTGTCCGGGGCTTGTCGAACTTGGCCGGACGATCGTCGCGCCCGGACATGCCCTGAAACTGTGCGGGACTTTGGATGAATTGCGCGCGGCGCTGCCGAGGCGCTGGCGGCTGCACGACCCCGGCTATTTCATGATCGCCACCAATGGCGACCATGCCGAACGGCCGATCGCAAAGGGCTATACGATCGAGACCGATCGCAACGGCGCGGTCGTCGCGGTGCGGGTCAGGTCGGGCGCGGGGGATCTGGCGGCCAGCGGATATGCCGCCGAAACGCCCGAGGCATTCATCTACGACCGCATCGAGACGGCGCCCGAGCACCGCCGGCAGGGCGTGGGCAACGCCGTCATGGCGGCGCTCCGCGGTACGAAGCGGAACCGGGACACGCCGGAACTGCTGGTCGCGACGCAGGATGGCCGGGCGCTCTATCTGGCGCTGGGGTGGCGGACCATCTCGGCCTATTCCACTGCCTCGATCGCCGAGGCCTGACGCCGGCCCGGATCCCGGCGATCCGCAGGATTTCTGGTCCTCTGACCCAGCTTTATTGCTTTGCGTCGGGCTTCGTCCGTCACCCATTGAGGGCGGGAGGACGAAGGGAGTGGACGATGGTGGAATTCTCACGGCGACAGGTGATGCTGGGCGCCACGGCGGCGGTTGCGGCGCCGTTCATCAGCAGGCCGGTGCGCGCGGAGAACGCCGCCTATCCGCCGCGCGCCTATCCCAAACGCGTCGTCGATCTGGTCAAGGAGACATTGGTCATCGACATGCTGCACCCGATCAAGATCGACGAGGCGCCGGCGCCGATGACCGAAAAGCTGGCCAATGAATACAGGACCAGCGGCATCACCGGCATGCTCCACGGCGTCGGGCTCGGCGGGCCGGACGCGCGCGACCAGGTGCTCTCCTTCTACACGATGTGGGGCCATTATGTGGCGGTCAACTCGCACGTCTTCACCGGCGTCGATACCGTGGCGGACATCGTCCGCGCCAAGCGCGACGGCAAATGCGCGGTGATCATGGGCATGCAGAATTCGGATCATTTCAACAAGCCGGAGGACGTCGCCTTTTTCCACAAGCTCGGCCAGCGCGTCTCCCAGCTCACCTACAACACGCAGAACCGCCTCGGATCGGGATCGACCGAACGCGTCGACGGCGGCATCACCGATTATGGCGTGTCGATCATCGAGGCGATGCACAGGGCCGGCATGCTCATCGACGTCTCGCATTGCGGCGACCGCACCACGCTCGACGCGATCGCGCTGTCGAACAGGCCGATCGCGATCACCCACAGCAATTGCCGCGCGCTCAACGACCATCCCCGGCTGAAGACCGACGAGGCGATCAAGGCCTGCGCCGCCAAGGGCGGCGTGATGGGCATCGCCGGCGTGCGCAATTTCGTGAGCAAGAAGGAGCCGACGACCTTGCCCGACATGGTCGACCATATCGACCATGCGGTGAAGCTGGTCGGCATCGATCATGTCGGCATCGGCGGCGATCTCGACATCCATGGCTATGACGACATGCCGCCCGCGCTGAAAAAGGCGATGATCGGCAGCCTGAAATCGAGCTACCTGTTCCGCGACAAGATCGACACCGACGGCTACGACCATCCCCGCCGCATCTACGACCTGACCGAGGAGCTGCTGCGCCGCAACTATTCCAGGGACAATGTCCGGGCGATCCTCGGCGGCAATTTCCAGCGCCTGCTGACCGAAATCTGGGGCGGTTAGCGCGGCGGCATCCAGGGCGGGCGTTCACGCTCGTAGCTGAGCGGCCAAATTCCGTGCTTGCGAATCGCATAAGTATGTACTTATGTGTTGGCATGATCGAGACCGAGATATTCAAGGCGCTGGCGGATCCGACCCGCCATGCCATTTTCGAGAAGCTGGCGGCGGGCGGCATGAATGCCAGCGCGCTGCGGCAGGGTATGTCGATCAGCCAGCCGGCCATGTCGCAGCATCTGTCGGTGCTGCGCCGCGCGCGGCTGGTGCGGGAGGAACGGCAGGGCCGTTTCGTGAATTATCGCGTCGATCCCGACGGCCTGGCGCTGGTGGCCGGATGGCTTGCGAAATATCGCGCCTATTGGCCCGCGCGCATCGACGCCCTGAAGATCGTGCTGGAGGACATGGACTGATGAGCGAGATGGAGAGCAGGGCGGCGGAAGAGCTGGTGTTCGACTATGAGCTCGACGCACCGCCCGAAAAGGTCTGGCGTGCGATCAGCATGCCGGCATTCCGCGAGAAATGGCTGCCCGGCGGCGACCTGGCCGAAGCCGAGCCGATCGCTTCGGCGCCCGGCGAGGAAATCCGCTACCGGATGCGCGACGGCGAGCCGCCTTTCCTCGAAAGCATCGTGACCTTTCGGGTCGATCCCAATGCGGTGGGCGGCACCAGGCTGAGGATCGTCCACGGATTGGCGGATACGCGGCAAGAGCGCCGGCCGCCATATGCGGCGAACGCCAACGGATCCGTGCTGATGCGCGCCGCCTGACGCTGCGGCCGGCCGCGGCCATTTCCATCAAGACCGGAAGAAAGGAATTCGCGCATGCGCGAAGCGATGCAACTCGTCCCCATGGTGGTCGAACAATCCAGCCGCGGCGAACGGTCGTTCGACATCTATTCGCGGCTGCTGCGCGAACGGATCATCTTCCTGAACGGAGAGGTGAACGACACCATGTCCGCGCTGGTCTGCGCGCAGATGCTGTTCCTGGAAGCGGAAAATCCCAAACTGCCCATCCGGCTGTACATCAACTCGCCCGGCGGCGTGGTGACCAGCGGCTTCGCGATGTACGACACCATGCGCTATGTCCGCGCGCCCGTGCATACGCTCTGCATGGGCACCGCCCGATCGATGGGATCGTTCCTGCTGATGGCCGGCGCCCCCGGCGAGCGCGTCGCATTGCCCAATGCCAGCATCCTCGTCCATCAGCCGTCGGGCGGTTTCCAGGGGCAGGCGTCGGACATGCTGATCCATGCCGAAGAGATCAAGCGGACCAAGCACCGCATGACCCGGCTTTACGCCGAGCATTGCGGGCGGTCCTATGAGGACTTCGAACGCGCCATGGATCGCGACCGGTTCATGACCGCGGAAGAGGCGCTGGACTGGGGCCTGATCGACCGGATCATGACCGAACGCGAGATGCCGGCGGAAAACGGCGCTTTCCGGACCAACTGAGATCGTCACGAGGGCGAGCACGCCGCCCACAAAAATAATCCCTGGGGCCATGTCCGCATTTCCGCGCGTCTGCCGTCTCGCATGGCGAAGCCCGATCCCCGTGCCCGGCACGGGGCAGGGCGGGCTTCGCCATGCAATGGGAGAGTGCCATGAACAAGACGATCATCTGCCTCGCCGCGACGGTCACGCTTGCCGCGTGCGGCGGCCGCCCGCCTGCGGACGGAAATGCGGCCGCCGGCGATGCGGTCGCCGCGCCCGCCGCCAGGCCCGCCGGCTGGGACGCGACCAATGCCTGCGCGCTGCTCGACAAGGCGGTCCTCGGCGCCGCGCTCGGCGACAGCGTCGTCGAAACCCGCCTCGGCTTGGTCCATCAACCGAGCGCGGTCGACGCGGCGACGTCGGAATGCACCTATGTGCTGAAGAGCGGCGGAGAGGCGCGGCTGATGGCGCGGCGCTCGCCGATCGACGACAACACCCCCGAAGCCATGGCGCAGGCGCGCAACGCGACCGCCTCGGCAATCCGCGCCTTCACCGACAAGCCCATCGAGGATGTGCCCGGCCTGGGCAAGGCGGCGTTCTTCGTGCCGGGCATCAACCAGATGAACGTGTTCCTCGACACGAAGCGCTTCGTCGTGCTCACCATCGGCACCGCGCCGCGCGACACGGCGAAGGATCTGGCGGGCCGGCTGGTGAAGGACATGATCGGGTAAATTCCGACGCGTCACCCGAAACCGCTCACCGGCCGTCACGAATTATACCCGGATAATATTGCGCTTGCCTGCGCATTGGGCTAGAGCGATTTGTAGTTCGATGGAATCATCGAACGACTCGAAAATCGCGACAAAACAAAAGCCTAGGGCATGCGATCCGCTTCTAGCGGATCACAGCATGCTCTAGGCGCGCCGCGAGAGCGGAAGGAATGCGCATATGAAGGGCGAAGAACGCAAGGCGGCGGTGAGCGCTTACAAGGAACGAAAGGTGGAGCCCGGCATCTATGCCATCCGCTGCGCGCCGTCCGGCCAGGTCTGGGTGGGCAGCGCCCCCGACCTGTCGACGATCCAGAACCGGCTCTGGTTCACGCTCCGCCACGGGAGCAATTCGCAGCGCGCGCTTCAGCATGCCTGGAACGTCCATGGCGCCGAGGCCTTCGCGTTCGAGATCGTCGAGCGGCTGGAGGCGGAGGAGAGCGCCTATATCCGCGACGGCCTGCTGAAGACGCAGCTCAAGCGCTGGATCGACGAGCTCGGGGCCGAGCGCATCTGACCGCGCCCCTCAACCGTCCTTCATCTGGATGATCTGGATCAGGTTGCCGCACGTGTCGTCGAACACCGCCATCCACACGGTGCCGGCATCGATCGGTTCGCGCGTGAACGAGACGCCGAGCGAGGCGAGCCGCTTATATTCGGCGTTCAGGTCGTCGACCATGAACGACGTGGCCGGGATGCCGTCCGCGACGAGCGCGGCCTTGAAGGGGTTCGCGGCAGGGTGCTCGCTGGGTTCGAGCAGCAATTCGGTGCCCTCCGGATTTTCCGGCGAGACCAGCGTCAGCCAGCGATGCGCGCCCATCGGGATATCGTGCTTCACCCTGAAGCCGAGTTTGTTCGTATAGAAATCCAGCGCTTTCGCCTGGTCGTCCACCAATATGCTGGTGACATAGATCCTCATCGGCTTGTCCTTTCCCTACAGATGTTTGCGAAGCCAGGTTTCGACCGCTTCGTTGAGCGGACCGGGATCGAGCGCATGCAGCCTGGTCCGCCCCGACCATTCGATCCGGACCAGCCCGGCCCGTTCCAGCATGTCGAGATGCTGCGTGATCGCCTGACGCGAGAGGGCGGTGCCGTCCTCCGCGAACGAGAGCGCGCAGATCTCGAACAGCGACTGGTTCGGATGCTCGCGCAGGCGATCGATGATCCTGCGCCGCGTCGGATCACCAAGCGCCTTGAAAACACGATCGAGCGCGTCGTCGGTCATGGGCAAGAATATGCAATGAAATTATTGCATGTCAAGCGGCGGCCGATTTCCAGCCCTTTCTCCGGTTGCTTCGAGCGAAGGGTCGAGCTTGCCGAGACCCGAAGTCGAGAAGGGGGGCGACGCGCGATTTCCCGGGTCGGCACGGCCTTCTCGACGGCCGCGCCTCGACTTCGCTCGACGCTGCTCGAAGCAAACGGCTGAAGGGGCAGTCGCCAAACCCGGCCAACTCTCCACCCCACACCGTCATGCTGTTGCCGAGGCAGGATCCGGGCCTGCCGCAACCCTCTTCTCCGCGTCTCTGCGCCTCCGCGTGAATCATTCCAGTTCGGCAGACGGCTTGAGCCAATTGGTTCACGCGGAGCCGCGGAGACGCGGAGGATCGCGAACCTCCTGGCTATCGGCCTCTTCAGCTCCGTTTCCTTCGCGTGAAACCGGTCAGCCTGACGTGGAGTGCATCCCCCTCCGCCACCCGCTTGCGCGATTTCAGAAAACCGACTAGTCTGTCTCTATTAATCGATAACAGTCGAAAAGGGTGGAGCTGATGGCGATTCGGAAAATGGATATATGGTGCGCGGGCGTGGCGTTGTTGGCGCTGGCGGCGGCCCCCGCATGGGCGGGGCAGGACACGGCGCAGGACAATACGACCGACGAAATCCCCGGTGAGATCGTCGTCACCGCGCAGAAGCGCGCCGAACCGCTGCGCACGATTGCGGCCAGCGTCCAGGCGATCGGCGGGGACACGCTCGAATCCCGCTCGCTGCGTTCGCTCCAGGATATCGTCCGCCTCGTCCCCTCGCTGTCGATCGCGCCCGAAACCGGGATCGGCGATCGCAACATCGTGCTGCGCGGCGTCGCGCCCTCGGGCGGCACCCAGCCCACCGTCGTCACTTATCTCGACGATATCCTGATCCCCAATTCGGTCGATCCCCAGCTTTACGACCTGGAACGGGTGGAGGTGCTGAAGGGGCCACAGGGCGATCTTTACGGTGCGTCGGCGGCGGGCGGGCTGATCCGCTATGTTGAGGCACGCCCCGATCCCTCGGGCTTCAGCGGGCGCGCCGAACTGAGCGGATCCACCATCGCGGGCGGCGCGCGCAATTATGGCGGCACCGCGCTGGTCAACCTGCCGCTCGGCGCCGACGCCGCGATCCGCGCCAGCGCCGCTTACGACCGGCGCGGCGGTTTCATCGACAATGTCGATCCCTATGACGGCACGATCCGCCGCAACATCAACGATACCGAACGTTTCACCGGCCGCATCGCCGCGCGCTGGACGCCGTCCGACGTGCTCGAGATCCGCGCCTCCGCAATGTACAATCAACGGACCAACGGCGCGCTCGCCGAATCCGATCTCAACGACCGGCTGACCCAGGGTACGCCGCGCGCGCGGCTCACCAGCCGCTTCTTCCCCGAATCCGGATCGGACAAGGCCTGGATCGCCAACCTCACCGCCAATCTCGATATCGGCATCGGCACGCTCACCTCGGCCACCGGCTATGTCCATCAGAAGATCCGCCGCCGGCTCGACGTGCGCGACATCTACAATCTCGATCCCGCGGTCACCGGCTTCGCCTATCCCGGTTTCGACCCCGAAGTGAACGGGTCCTTTCTCGACAATCCCAACACCGCTCTGCTGTCGCCGCATCTGACCGGCAACACCTTCCGCCAGTTCACCCAGGAACTCCGCTTCAATTCCGACTGGGATTTTCCCGTCCAGCTGCTCGCCGGCGCATTCTATCTGCGCAGCACCACCAACAGTTTCCAGCGGCTCGGTTTCGACGCGCCGATCCCGGAATATAGTGAGGCGATGGGCGGCGATCCCGATGCGCTGGTCGATGCCGGCTTCACCGGCCATGAGAGAGTGGAGGAACTGGCCGGTTTCGCCAATCTCCGCTGGCAATTCGCGAACGAGCGCGCGGAGGTGAAGGCGGGCGTGCGTTATTACGACCGCAAGAATCCCCGCCACATCGTCGACACGCCGGGATCCTTGTTCCCCGTCGGCGTGGACGCGACCGCGAAGGACAGCGGCGCGCTTTTCTCCGCCAGCGCATCGTACAAGATCACGCCGACCACCTTCACCTATGCCCGCTATGCCGGCGGCTTCCGCCCGGGTGTCGGCCGCGTGCTGCCGGGGCCGGTGTGCGGCCCCGATTTCGCCGCGCTCGGTATCGATCCGGCGACGATCCCGCCCTTCACCCGGCCCGAAAAGCTCGACAGCTATGAAGCCGGCCTGCGCCAGTCCAGCCGCGACGGCCGCTTTTCCGCCAGCGTCACCGGCTTCATCATCAAATATCGCGATATCCAGCAGAGTCTGGTCCTGCCCACCTGCGCCAGTATCTTCGACGTCAATGCCGGCCGCGCGACCAGCAAGGGTTTCGAGCTGGAAGCGCGCATGTCGCCCAGCCGCGCGCTCAGCATCTCGATGAGCGTGGGCTACACCGATGCGCGGCTGGACGAAGGCGATCCGTTCAGCGGCGGCGATGTCGGCGAACAGCTTCAATTCGTGCCCGCCTGGACCTTTGCCGTGCAGCAGGATTATCGCGCGCCTTTGTCGGGCGACTGGGATCTGGTCGTCCGCAGCGACCTCTCCTTCACCGACCGGCGCCAGACCCAGTTCGGCCTGCCCGGATCGCGGCCCGATACGGTCACCGCGCTGCGCGACTATACGCTGATCAACGCGCAGATCGGCGTCGCGAACAAGGGCTGGGAAATTGCGGTCTTCGCGGACAATCTGGCCAATGTCCTGCCGATCTACGGCACCAACCAGACGCGCTATTTCGGATCGGACGGGCGCACATGGTCGATCGGCACGCCGCGCACGCTCGGCGTCCGGCTGCGGTCCAGTTTCTGATCTTGAAGACCACCATGACGATGGAGATCACCCGTCGTTCGATGCTCGCCGCCGCCGCGTCGACGGGGGCGGCATGGCTGGCGCCCGCGCCGATATGGGCGCGGGCAGGGGGGCGGCCAGCGGAACAGCCAAGGATACCGGCGGGGCCGCATTTCTTCGACAATGATGCGCTCGCCGCGATGATCCGGCCCGCCATCGCCGCGCTGGGCAATGCCGCGCGGGTCGAGCGGCTGGGGCAAAGCGCGGCGGGGCGGCCGATCGATCTGGTCAGTATCGGATCGGGCGATCGATCGGTGCTGGTCGTCGGCGCGCCGCATCCCAACGAACCGATCGGCTGCCTCAGCGTCGTCGCGCTGATCGACCGGCTGGCGCGCGACCGCCATTTCCGCGAGCGATCCAGTTGGCGCTGGCATTTCATCCCGGCGATCGACGTCGACGGGCTGGCGCTCAACCGCGGCTGGTTTGCGGGGGAACGCACGCTCGACGCCTATCTGCGGCATTTCTATCGCCCGGCCTTTGCCCGCCAGCCCGAATATGCGTTTCCGCTCGCCATGCCCGGCTATCGTTTCGACGCGGTCACGCCGGAGGCGGCGTGCTGGCAACGCGCGATGGAGATCGCCTGGCCCGATCTGCAATCCTCGCTGCACGGCAATGACAGCGGCGGCGCATTCTATCTGCTCAGCAAGGATCGCCCGGCGCTGGCGGCCCGGCTGTCGCGCCAGCCCGCGACGCAGGGCATCATGCTAAACGATCTGGGGGAACCCGATGCCGAACTCACCCGCTTCGCGCCCGGCGTCTTTTCCTATTTCGATGTCGCGCCCTATGTCGCGCGGATCGTGGCGAAGGGCGGGGCGGTCGCGCCGCTATGGAATGCCGGCCGGTCGAGCGCGGAATTCGCGGCGGAACGCCACGGCACCTACAGCATGACCTGCGAAGTGCCGTTATGGGAGGATCCCCGCCAGCGCAGCGCCCGGCCGTCGGGATACACGATGGCCGATGTTCGGCGCATGCATGTCGCGGCGCTGGAGGAAAATGGCCGGCTGCTCGACGCAGCGGCGCCGCTGATCGCACGGCCCCAGGCCGACGCCGAAGGCGCCGCGCTGGCCGAGGCGCTGGCCGAGGCGGCGACGCTGACCGCGCGGCAACGCGACACGCTGACCGCGCAGCTTCGCACGGGCGCGGGGGCCGCGGCGCCGGTCAGCCTGGCCGATCTCGTCCAGCTCGAACCCGGCGCCACGCTGATGCGCGCGCCCGCGATGCTCGCGCGCCTCGCCCGGTTGCGGGGCGACACCGCCACAGCATCGGCGGCCCAGGCGCTGCTCGCCCACCGCATCGCCGCACAGGCAGCCAAGGCCCCGCTGCGCCCGGTCCCGACCGAACGCGCGGTGGCGCTGCAGATGCTGTCGATCACGACCGCGATGGGGGAATTGGGGTAGGGGAGGAGGTCTTCGGCCCATGTCTCGATAGCGATGGCGGGCGGGCAATCGCGCGACGTGCTGACCTGAGCTTATCCAGAGCGTGAACTGTCTACCGACGCACACAAACGAGCCATTCTTGCGAACCGCGTTCGCCGCCTTTACGCCCGTGGCATGGCAGAGGTAAGCGATGTTCCGGGCTGGCCGGCTTTGGTCGATTGGTTTGGCCATTCGCCAAATTTTCACGATGCGGAAGTCGTGTCGATCGACCTTAGGCGCGAATCCGAAGCATCAAGCGTCCGTATTCACGCCTGGCGTACGAATGGCGACACGACCGAGGAAGGGCACTTCCGGCAGGATCGCCATGCTCTCATCACTTTTGCGATCAAGGGCATCACCTCTTTGAAGCTTGAGGGGTGGAACCATCAGAATGTCATTTCCGAGCTTTGGGTGGATCGAACCGTCGATGGTTATATTCTCCACTTGTCCGATATTTACGGCGTGGGCGGAGAGATAGTGGCGGTCGACATTTCAGTCTCGATCGAACCATTCGCGCCATAGTGAGAAACGGCAGCCGCATCCGAGGAATTGAAAACGCTTAACCCGCTGATGCTCAGAAAGGTCAGAGTTGGCAGGGATTGAGCATGTTTGCTTGCACCGTCGGCGTTTCGAAAGCCGGCCACCGGATTTTGGAAGGAGACGCGGCATGGAGCAATTCACTGGCGGTTGTCTGTGCGGCAACGTCCGGATCGTCGCGTCGGGGCGCCCATATCGGGTCGGCCTTTGCCACTGTCTCGATTGCCGCAAGCATCATGGCGCCCTGTTTTACGCGTCCGCGATATTCCCCCAGGATGCGGTGACGATCGCTGGCGAGACCCGCGACTATGCCGGGCGTTTTTTCTGTCCCCGCTGCGGCTCATCGGTTTTCGCGCGCAGTGCCGACGAAATCGAAGTGAATTTGGGTTCCCTGGATGCGCCTGACCAGCTGATGCCGACCTATGAAAGCTGGATCGTCCGCCGGGAATCCTGGCTGCCACCGTTTCCGCTCACAAGACGATATGGCCGCGATCGTGACGCCATGGGTCGCTTTGAGGATTAGGTCTCGCGCGCAAGAGAAGCGGAACAACCGGGCGTGATTGATTGCCGCTATTGCGCTGGTTCAGGGTCGAACTAAGCTTCGTTCGTGAAACGCTCTCCATTCCAGCGCTTAGCCATGGCACTGGCCTCCGCAGGACGGATCATTCCGCTCTGCTTATCCTTTGCGTGGAGCCACAATTTTCTCTGGAAGACCTATGGCATAGCTGTTGGGTATGCGTCGCAGGACCCATGGCATCCCTTTTCGCTGGCAGCGCCGGCGTTCTATATCGCGATGGTCTGGCTATTCGCGGCGATCGTTATTTGGGTGATGCGCCTGACGCGGGATCGCTGAGAACCGCTGATCACCGCGCCTCTCATCCGTCGACGATCGCAATTAGCCGACATTGGCATTTCACCGGCTTCGGTGGCATTCGTCGCTCATGAAACCAGGCTTCAACCCCAGGAGACGCAACCGGAATATCGGCACCGCGAAGCAGGGGCACGGGCAGAACAACCGGTTCGTCATTCCCGACTTGGCCACCGCCTCACGCTCATGGAAGGAGCGCCTGAATCCACATCAAATCGTGCACAGGGACGTGCGCGGGCGGGGAGTGGCGTTCATCGTGGAGGAGAATAGCGGCGGATGCATCCACCCATGCACCGTGGACGATATCGTCAGGATCCTCACCCATATCCCATGGTCCGACTGGACGGGGCTCGACACCTTCGTCCTGCGCCAATCCACGAGGAAACAACGAATCATGGCCCCGGCCTGGGGACGGTTATTCTATTTCGCCGATCTCGGCATCGCGGAGCGCAACGCGGTCCGCACCGGGCCGGCGGTATTTCTGGAAGCCATCGACTGCGGGGCTGGACTGGCCTGGTCGACATCGCTTCAACCCGACGATGCGGAGGAACTGGATCGTCTTCGATCCGACGGGCACCGGATCGAAAGGGTCGGCAATCGCCATAACATCTCGGTGACGGCCGAGTCCGCCAGGGCAACCCAGCTCTATCGGACTTTGCTTCACGAGATCGGTCATTGGGTGGACTGGCTCGAAAAGGTCGAACGCCCCAGCGGACAGGGCGGCGATTTCGGGCAGCTCTGCGATCGTTATTTCGAACGGCCCAAGCAAGAGCGCGAAGCCTTTGCGCATCGCTATGCGGATGAGATGCGGTTGGAGCTCGAGCAACGGGGCATCATTCCGTTTTCAGGGCTCGATTGAACGCCTTCACGCGTTCCCAAGCGCCTCCCCCACAAACCCCTCCATTCCCAACCTTCCTTGTTTGAGATTCCTTGCTGCTCGGATATCCCGCCCCATCACCGCCCTAGGTGTGCGCCTGTCCCGAAAGCTGGCGCCTGGTCGTCGATTAGGTGAAGCATCGCGAACAGCTGGCGTTCCCTATTGAACTACCATCCGGGTAGCTCAGCGGCATTTACCCTGGCGAATGCGCCTTGCACCGGTTCGGGCAATAGCGCTTGCACAAGCGGGTCTAGCCAATGAGTTAACACTGACTCGAAGGTGAGTTCGCGTTCCGACGTGACCGTCTCGTGATGCTCCGCGCTGACACTAACAATTAATCTGCCACTCGAGGACATATTGTCTGCGGCGTACACGAGAACGCCTACGTCCTCTTCCCGCCCAGGGCGAAAGTCGGCACATTCAAAACTCGTGGTCTCGGATCCGGAGATTGTGGGTCGCTTTCTCCAATAAAAGCGCGTTGGATCGCGAGGTTTATCTGGCAACGCCAGACGCGCAACGTCGTAGAGCGTCTTGCGGCGTGGCGGTTCTGGCGGCTCCGGCAAAGCGATGGGCCCCAACACCAATTCTGCGTCCTTTCGATCCGCAAGAAGCTCAATGCCCCCGCCCGTACATATGATGAGTGAAAGGTTCTTTGCTGATACATTTCCGACATTTACTACAGCGCCGGGCGCCACCTGCGCCAGGGCGTGACGCGCAACGCGCTCATGAAGCGTGGTAAAGTATGTCCGCAATGCCGATGCGAACTGATCATATTCATGATAATAGGCATCCACCATCGACTGTCCGATCGTGAAGGGGGCGCTAAGCACTGCGTAACGATTGGAGTAAGTGCTGGCGCGAACCTCTTCAGCGGGGAAATGCTCAAGCGTCAGCGCTGCCAATTTACCCGCTATTGAAGTGCCTAGATATGGCACAGAGGCAATCCCTATCGTGATCGGATTGTCTGGTGGCATGGCAATTTGCAGGCGAGGCCGGGCGTTGTGAGCGGCTTCCAGTTCGCGGGTCAGCTGGCCGATTTTGCGCTGATCGTCGGTTTGCTCGGCGGGTAACAACCAGTCATCGGGCGGACATGCGGCACGAACACCGGCGATCCTGGCTTGAATGCGCGGGCCGGTGTCGTGAGATAAAACTATACCGTTTGCATCGGTTGCAGCGGCAGCAACAAGATGGTCGTCTGCGTTGGTTGAATCCAGGTCTGGAAAGTCTGACCAGACCGGCTTGCCGAGCCAAATGACCAGGTCGACCTTGGGTTTATCGGCTCTTATCGACAAGGTCATATCCGATGCGCCAGCGGCCTCTTCGATGAGGCTAAGCGATTTGCGGGCGCGATTGCGTCGTCGCTGGTTGGTCGATGTTTTGTGCTTGTCCAGCTCTGCGATCACCGCTTTACAGACAAAGAGCGCGATGTTTTCGGCCTTCGGAAATAGCTCCCGCCATGCAATCTGGTTGAAGTCTTTCATTTGAAGAAAGCTGTTCGTGTCGATGAACAGCGATAAATTCCTATCATCCATACAACCATTGTGGCGCTATGCATGATCCTTCACAAGTAGAGCTGTCGCTTTTGTGTGATGCGAACCAGCCATCGCGGCGATGGGGATCGAAGGTGCACTCATGCTCGCGGAGGAGGCAGAAATCTGGTGAAGGTCTGCTGTTTCTTTGAAAACGTCGACAAGTGCAAAAAGGGCGGTGGTTGGGCGCCGAGCGCAGCGGGCTTCATAGCGAGCATCTGAGGAAGGCGTTACACGCCAGCGCGCAATCAAATCAGGAAGTGAGGAAAAGCTGGAGATGATTCAACCAAGCACGACGTTCAAGGATAACCTTCAGCAATTGCCGCCCGTCGACGGCGTGCAACGCATCGACCTCATCGACGGGAATGGAGCTGTGGTTGCCAGCATCGAGAATCAGCCGGGCAAGCAAGGTTCGCTAGCCGTCTATCAATATTTGAAGCAGTCCTTCGACTCCCTGGATGCGAAAGCGGCCGAATACGGTTTGCTCATGTTCGCCGAGCACACGGCGGATGCACGAAATCGCGCGGGCGCGCACCCGAACATCGATCGCCTTCTTGCGATCGCCGCTGGTGGGAGTCCGCTGAGTATCGAAGTGATCGCAGCCGGTCACTGAACTGGCTGCTCTGCGCTCAATCTCTGCCGTTCACCCCCACCGTGGTCAGCCCCGAAAGCCGCCGTTCCTCAAGGTGATGAGCTGGTGGCGGCGATTGGGTAGTTACTATTTGTCCGCTCCAATCGTGCGAATCGAAAAGCAAACCCTCCCGTATGGTCAGTTTACCCGCACTGAAAGCACCTCTACGGCGGGCTGGGTCATATTTTGCGCAATCCTACGCGCCCGATCCAGTAACCAATCGAAGCCCGCGATTCGCATATGAGTGCGATTATTGTTGGCGTCGCTAAGCGCCTGCTTCTGAACGTTGCCGAGCCCCCGTTCGAGACCTACTATGACCAGGCAATCGGGTTCTTGGAAGTCGGGAAAGTACTTTTCAGCCTCGGAGAAATGTTTGATTAGGTAACGACGGTAGTCCGCCGCTTGAGACTCAGCGTGGGTGACTTCGGCAGCAAGGTGCCCACCGCCTGTCACTAGCCTCTTAGCCGGACACTCGATCTCGACTACCATGTAAGTCCCGTCGGCCCGCTGAACGACATAGTCGGGCTCTTTTAATCCGAAGAGGTCAGGCTGCGGCCACACCCGAACCGCCAAGGGGTCGAGTATTTGCGGGTGAGCTGTGAGAAAGGCCTGGAATGCAGGCTCATTGTGGGGCTCGTTCCGAATGAGTGCGTCAAAATCGTTGAGAACTGGCGTGCTAACCGCGAGCCAGCGTTTTGACAAAGCTGCAAATAACTCTCGGGCAGCGCCTGCTCTAGAGAATGACATGGCCTGGAGTGCGAAGCCAATGTGGCTGGATACTTCCTCATCATCGTCAAATGATAGAATTAGGTCAACGAGATGAGATCGCGCAAACTGCGAAATAGCGGGATCGGATGCTACCGCGTCTCTGATCGCCTTGTCTATCTGTGCATCATGCACTGCACCTAGTGGAGGAAGATCTTCGCCGGCTGATACCGAAGCTAAGAGCTGTATAGCGATGCTGATATTCTTAGATTTTCGACAAAATTCTACTCCTTCCATTAGCTCCTTGAGGCCAAGTTGCTTCCAGACAAGTAGCGTCGAAGCGGCGGGTGCCTTCAGGTCATAGTTGAAAGTGAAACCACCGTACATGTGCTCGAACAGGCGGCGTACTCCAACGAGCCCGTCGAGACCCGCGTTCTCGACGCAGTCGCGCAGGAGTTGCATGAGATGATCGCGGTTGCCGCCGTTCTCAACGTACCACTCCACCCGGTCTCTCAACGATCCGCTTACTGCCATTCGCTCTCAGCCATTGTGCATCTGTTCAACTTAAGTCCCGCAGTACCCGGATCGCCATACCGTAACCGGTGTTCGAGAGGCGATATTTGCGCGCGGCTGCGCCGGCGCCCTCAGAAATCTCGTAATAGGCATAAAAGTCCTGGTTGAAGTATCGACTCACGTTATCCTTGTGCTTGGGATGGATCGCCGGAAACGCTTCTGCAGTCAGCGCGGCGATCTCGGTTGTGGTGTAGAATCGCCGTGCTTCATCGTCCTTCCACACGCGTAGTAGCGCGATCAGGATCGCATCCTGCAGCCCGACCTCGCCGATTTCGGTGAGGCTGGCAAGACGCGCAGCGATGTCCATCTCTTTCTCGCCGGCATCGCCTGCCAGTAGGTCAATCTGTGCCAGATAACCAGCGATGTCGCCTTGGTTATCGAGCGACTGCATCGTATCGAGTTGGCGGACCACGTCGAGCCCCATGCGTTGTTGCTGCAAATCGCGGTCGTGGAACTCCTGCGCATTGATATCATCGCCAGGTCGCGCTCTGGCACGTAGCCGTGCGAACCGTCTCGCTTCGTCCGCCTCGACAAAACACTGGATAAACGCCTTACCATGGACGCGCATCGTAGCATCCAGAAGGGCAACCTCTGCCGGTGCGCGAAACCCCGAAATCACCAGCGGTTCGGCTAGGTGATCAAGCATATATTCGATCGCTTTTTCCGCCGCGATCGTCGGCTTTTCCGCGAGTGCGCGTTCGGCGAAGTCGCCAATCGGGGTTGGACCGCGAAAGCCGTGCCGGTAATAGTAGCTCAGATGCATGAAGTCGCTCGCCTCGACATGTAGATAACCAAAGCGTCGCGCGAGGTACTGACTCGCGGTGGTCTTGCCCGAGCAGGTGTAGCCGCATAGCAGGATATTGGGTTTGGGATCGAGCTGAAGGGCAAGTTGGGTTGCGGATGTTGGAAAATAACCGCGCGTCTCAAGAAAATCGAACAACTGCTCGAACGCTCCGCGCCGAAAATCGACCTGATCAGCACGCGCGATCGGTAGTGCACCGAGCGGCGCGTCACAGCCCACCGGTACGAACCATTTGTTGAACGAGCGATTGTCGAGCCAGGGGTAGACCGGGTTGGGTTCAAACAGGTATTCGCTCTCGACAATGTTACCGCGCTGTTCGCTGGTGAAAACTACGTAATCCGCCTCAACCCCCCAGCTCATTGCGAGATTGCTTGGGATATGCAGTAGAATGTCTGAGCGCACGCTCGCTCTGCGATCGCTGCCGGCAGCGCGGAGCAGGCTGTCCAGGCTCTCGAACGTGCGGTCCTCCATCCAGTACTTTATATCGACGCCAGGCACTTCGCGTTCGCTGTCGCTCAACGCGTCGATACGCACCGAGGTGTCTTCCAAGATGAACGCATGGCTGGCGGCAGGCAGCCGCGCCTTGCCGATCTGCGCGATCGCGCTTTTATAGCTTTGGGCCAGGATTTCGTCGCGCGAGGTCAGGCGCGGCTCATTATAATCGGCATGATAAGTACGCTGCCGAAAGCTCTTGATCTGGATTTTTCGGCCTTCAGCCAGATAGCGTGCGTGTGCGAGCTTGGTCTGGCTGCTGGTGAAGAAGGTCAGCTCACGCATTGTCGTGGCTGATCTCACGGCCGCGGGGGGTTGGTGCAGTCAGGTAGCTGTCGCAGTCCAGTGCGTCTGCGGCTGCTGCCAGCGTTGGAATCCGCTGAGCCGAGGCAAAGCAGAATAGCATCGGCCCCAAGCTCGACATGCCTACACAATCAGCGCCGTGCGCACGCAGTTCCGCGGCGATGCTGGCGAGTGCTTCGCCATATTCTGCGCGCTCGGCGCACTTCCAATCGGTGTCCTGCATCGCGTCGATCGCAGCACAGAATGCGGGATAATCGTGCTCTCGTGCCGCTGCATATAATCCAAAGAGCGCGATATAGCAGGCCTTAAAACTTGCCGATGCCGAAAGCGGCGCGGTACGCGAGAAAAAGGCAATCTCCTCTGCTTGGCTCTTGGGCGTAATCGCGCGTGGGATGCACAACAGCATCGACCATGGTGGCAGCGCTACCGCCGGCAGGGCTAGCGGCGGATGCGCGGTGGACGCAATTGAGGAAGGTGCATGGCGCTCGCCATAGGCAATGCGACCAAGGTCGCAGATCAGTCCACCTTCAAAATAGCTGTTGACTCCTATGCCGGAGGTGCCGCCACGCCCCGACGCTGCAACCAATGTAGCCCGAGTTAGCGGCAACCCATGCAGTGCGGCGAGCCCTTCGATCGCGCCCAGACGCAGTGCGGTTGCCGACCCCATCCCGACATGCGTCCGCATCTCGCCGGTAATCTCAATCCTTATACCTTGCGTAATACCATGCTTGTGCGTGACATGGGCGATCGCTTTGGCGAGCTGCGCTTGCTCGTCCGTCCCCATTGGTATCGGACGGCTGTCAAAGATCTCGATGCGAGCCGCCGCGCGTAGATCGAGTCGCGCCACTGGCGCCTCGATCGCAAAGCCGATCCCGCCGTTCATGCGTGGCGCACCTGCATGCATCGACAGGAGGCCGACATGAATGCGCGGGCGAACTTGGATATGCACGCTAGGCAACGGGCGAGACACGCCATAGTTCTTCGAAATAGGTGCTGTACTTCTGGCCGAACGGTGTCTCGACCGCGACGTGGACGGCAGGTGCATGGCGGCTGCGATCGCCATCAAATACCGGTCCCGCGACCAAGTCGCCATCGACCAGCACGAAGCTATGCCGGGCAGCGTCGTTGAATCGACGTACTTCGACGCGGTCGCCGAAAATCATGCGCAATCTGTTTACGATCGGTAGCATGTGCTTGGCAGTGTCGCGTGCTTCATCAGTCATATGCGCGTCTTCGGGAATCATCAGCCGGACGCGAAGCTGATTATGCATGCTGAGTGCATCGATCAGCACCTTGTCGTCGGCGTCGGGGTCCAGGAAATCGCGAACGAACCGACTGCAAGAGGCACCCATCACATCGACGCGCTGCCGGCTCTTCTTGACCAGGCGCCGATAGTAAGGTTGCTCGTGGCGGTTTGCGAGCAACCCCTTAATCCCCATACGATGGAACCGGTCAAGTTCGCGCAAAGGTCCCAAAACCGTGAGGAACGTCGCGAGATAAACGACCAGTCCGGTGACTATGCCGCCCAGGAACCCGACGAGTTTTGCATCTGCGGGATCCGCTTTATAGTACCAATATCCTAAACCCGCTGTGACGAGCATCACTCCGCCAGTCACCAGCATCCAGTTCGGCACGCGCGTTGTGCCCGTCTCTAGGTTCATTTGGGTCGTCCGATGAAGAGGAGCTCGCGCTTGCGTGCCTTGCTTAATGCGTGATGATGCGGCGCTGAATGCACCGACACCTCGGCGAACCGAGCCTCGAAATGCGCCTTGAGTTCCGATTCTGAGGGATGTGCGTCCGATACGTAGGAAAGGACCACGGTCGATTCGTGATGCGCATCGATGAATGCGAACAGCCGGTCCTTAAATGTGCCGATACGCCCCCATTCTCCAAACCAATCCGGAGCTGGGAACAGGCCGATATCCGACGCCGGGTCGATCAGTGCATCCCAGCGCGGGTAACATGCCAGCCCTTCGAGGAAATGATAGCGGCGCCAGTAGTCGTCGCGATTGTAGCGTTGCTCGCGATTGATATAAGGCGGATCGATATAAACAAGGTCATAGCCTGGCGCGATCTTACCCGGATCGTCCGCCGACAGGATCGTTGCTTTGGGCCCGCGAGGTAACGTGAGCCGAGCCAGTTCATCATGAGCCTGCCCCATATGATGAGCAAAACTGCGCTCCCAGGTTACGGCGTTGCCGAAGCTGCGTATAACGCCGCTCTTGGTGCGCAGCCCGAGGTTAGCGCGGTGAAACAAGTTGAAGGGACGCTTTTTGAGGCATGCTTGGTAGAGGAGATAGTGGGCAAGCGCAGTTCCTTCGTTGCTCAATGGTTTCTGAGCGAGTGCCGCTACAAAACCATCGATCCAACGGTTCTCAAAGGCCGTGAAAAATACTCCGTCGAACCGGCTCGCGACGGTTGCTGTGCAAGGCTTGATACCAGCCAGCAGTATTTCGAGTTCAATGCGATTGAATGCCAACTCGTCCGCAAGCAGCGCTCGTGCGACGTCCTCGTTGAAGCGCATGCCGTCGTGATAGGTGACTTGCTTGCGCATTGCCTTGAATAGCAACGACACCGAACCGGTCCCGCCAAAGGCGTCGAGCACGGTCTCGAAGCGCAATGCGGCCAGATGCTGATACATCCAGCCAAGCAACCTGCGCTTGCTGCCATAATAGCGGGTCGAGGGAAATCGCGCGATCATCTCGGCGAGCGGCTCAATCCGTTGCAACGCAACGGTCGGCACATCTTGCTGGCGCACGCATTGCGCAGCCTGGCTGGCGATTGCTGTGCTCATGACATCCCCCCCGTCGCACCGATCGCGCATCGCAACACATGGTCTGTGGCGATCCGAACCGCTGCGAAGTCCACCATGCTATATTAGCAGAAGCGGTACACCAAGTACCAACCGCCAGTTGCCCTATCCCCGCGCATGAAAATCATGTTCAAAATGGATGAATGGACAAATGGCAGAAATCGCAGGCGGATCCTCCGGAAGCTGCCAGTCAGCTAGCAGTGAATTCTAACCACGCCCCGTTGGAGCAAATGAGAACAAAACGAAAACAAATCCTTGACATCCTGTCGCCTATGTCGTAGGTGAGTGGAAATACCAGATAGGGTCGAACATTTGCGCCCGCAGCCAACCGGCTTGCGGGCGTTTCGCGTTTCTGCGGCGCTTTTCCGCCGCTTTCGCTTGGTTCGTTCAGGTTCACTTATCCCCGCCGGCGCGCGGCTTTGCCGCCCGGCCCAGCCAAGGGAAATGGTCATGAACGAACCCGTCATCGTCAACGGCAGCATCGTTCCCGCTGCGCTTTTCACCTTGCTGCGCCAACTGGTCCTGACGGCCAGCGGCTATTTGCTGGGCAAGGGCGCGCTCGACGGAGAGGTGGCGGAGGCTGCCGCGTGGCTGCTCGTCTTCGCCGGCACGCTGGCCTATGGCCAGTTCAAGGGCTGGCTGGAGCGGCGCCAGTTGATCGCGGTGGCGGAGGCCGCGCCCGACAGCGTCGCGGTGGTCAAATGATCCCTTTGCCGCTGTCGTTTCCATCGCTGCGACTGATCGGTCTCGCCGCCGCGGCGCTCGCCTTCGCGGCACTGGCGACCCTGCTCCACATCCGCACCGGTCAGCGCGATGCCGCGCTCGCGCGGTCGGCGGCGATCCAGGCGTCGTTCGACCGGACCGTCGAGGGATATCGCGCCGCCCGCGACCGGGCGCGCCGAGACGATCAACTCAACACCATCAGGGTCGGCAAACAGCAGGCCGCAATTTCGCAGGAGGTAACCGATGATTATCAAGGCCGCATCGATCGGCTGCGCGCTGATTATGCTCGGCGGCTGCGCGCACAGGCCGCAGCCGATCCCGGTGGTGGCGGAGGCGCGACAATGCCCGCCCTTTCCCCAGC
>NZ_JBYSZM010000016.1:0-137396 GCF_058787155.1 Sphingobium sp. FW305-3-2-15-F-TSA7
CCCCTCTCCCGGCCTCGCTACGCTCGACCTCCCTCTCCCCCTAAAGGGGGCGAGGGGAAGTTACCCAACAGCGCACGCTAAACGGAATCCCTGTCACCAGTGGGCGAAAGCCGGACGCTCGTGCTCTATGTCGAAGAAGATTCCGGCTTTCGCCGGACTGACGGCGCAGGTCGCCTCAATTCACCATTCTCGACATCCTGCCAGAACGGCTTCCGATCCGCGCTATCGCGACAGAAATTCGAGCGCGGCCGCATTCACCGCGTCCGGCCGTTCGGTCATCGGCCAATGGCCGACTCCCGAATAGACGATCACGGTCGCGTCGCTGCAGCCGGTCGCGAATTTCAACGCCCCCGAGACCGGGCAGACGCCGTCCTCCGCGCCCCAGATCACAAGAACCGGCTGGTTCAATGCACCAAGGCGGACGGTAAGATCGGGCAATCGCATCGTCCCCAGCACTTCGGGCGGCTGCGTCCGCGCCACCAGCGCACGCGCGGCCACGGCCTCGTCGCTGACGGCGGACCGATCGCTCACGAAGCTTTCCAGCATGGTTCGCATGCGGGCTTCGTCCATCTCGCCCGGCTGCGGCACCAGCATGCGCTGCACCATCGGCTGCGCGAAATAGGTTTCCCGGCTTTCGAGCGCGCCGGGTGCGATCAGCACGGCCCGTGCCACCAGATCGGGATAGCGCAGCGCCGCATCGATCGAGATCGCGCCGCCGAGCGAGTTTCCGAAGAACGCGCTCCGGGTGATGCCAATGTGCGTGAGCGCTTCGACCAGAGCGTCGGTGAAGCGCTCAAGCGGATAGCCATCGTCATCGACCGGTTTGCTGGAGGCGCCGAAACCGATCAGGTCCGGAACCACGACCCGATATCCCGCATCGACGAATGCATCGATATTGGCGTGGAAATGCACCACGCCGCCGGCGCCGAGGCCTGCGCCATGCACCATCACGACGGGCACGCCCTGACCGAATTCGGCCAGGCGGATATCCCCGCCGCTTGCGAGCGGCACATCGCGAAGCCGCGGTTCCGCGCGGATCCTCATTACGACGCGATCCCGGCCGCCTTGCGCTGCTGCTCCCACAGCGCGAATTCCTGCGCCACGCCCTTGTTGCGTTGTTCCATGCCGTTCAGATGATTGGCTTCGGCCCAATCCCAGGAGCGCCGCCGCGCCTCGCTCGACCGCTGGATATGCGGGATCACATATTCGGCGATGAGTTCATAGTGGCGCTTGGTCGCGGGATAATCGGCCCAGTTATGCGCGCAATCGAGAATGGCGCCGAAACCCCCGTTCGATTGCTCCCACAATTTGTCGATGCGCGCGATCAGATCGTCGGGCGTGCCGATCACGGTATGCTGCGCGATCATGGCGTCGATCTGTTCGTCGAGCGTCGCCGCATGGGCGCCCGGCTTGGCCACCGGGAAGGTGGCGACGCGCTGGAAATAGTCCAGCCACTGCCCCAGCCCATGGCGCACATTGGCCCGCGCCTGTTCGCGCGTTTCGGCGATGTGGAAGTTTCCGACCACGCGCCAGTCCGCCCGATTGATCGTCTGGCCGTTCTGCTGCGCCGCATCGCTCCAGATATCATAGGCGGCCTGGAGGGCGTTGAACGCCGCGTCGGACGAGGTGGTCGCCGACAACAGGCCCAGACCATAGGTGCCGGCGATGCGCGGCCCGCCCGGGGAGACCGCCGACGACATGAAGATCTGCGGATGCGGCCGGGTATAGGGAAGGATGTGGCAGCGCGCATCCTTGAGCTCCCAATGATCGGTCTTCATCGTCACCGTCTCGCCGCGCAGCAGCGGCAGCAGGGCATCGAAACCCTGCATGACATTGGTGCGCAGCTCGGTCTGTTCCCGGCCGATCATATGCACGTCCGACGGCAGCGCGCCGGGGCCGAATCCGAACATCACACGGCCGCGCGTCTGATGGTCGAGCTGGATGATCCGATCCGCCGCCATCAGCGGATTGTGATAGGGCAATGAGATCACGCCGGTTCCGAAGCGGATATGCTTGGTGCGTTCGGCCGCGGCCGCGATGAAGATCTCGGGCGAGGCGATCACTTCCACGCCCGCGGAATGATGCTCGCCGATCCATGCTTCGTCGAAACCGAGCCGATCGAGATGCTCGACGAGATCAAGATCGCGATGCAGCGCGAGATGCACGCTCTTGTTCAGATTGGCGTGATAGGGCGCCATGAACGCACCGAACCGCAGACCCTGTTTTTCCAACACCTCGCGCATCGCGCCACTCTCCCATGATGCCGGTCGCTCCTCGACGACGGCTCAGGAAAGTTATGTCGCCCCGTCCAAATCGTCAACCCGGTTTATCTATCGTGAAATTAACCGCCGATTTCCGGGCCCTTGATCAGCCACGGCCGACAAAGGGCATGGTGGTCGGCATGATCATCAGCGACGCGATGTTCGCCTCGACCGGCAGGGCCGCCATCTGCGCGACGGCCTGGGCGACGAGGTCCACGGGGATTGTCGGTTCGCTGGCGATATGGCCGTCCGCCTGCATCACGCCCGACACCATCGCGCCGGTCATGGCCGTCGCCGCATTGCCGATATCGATCTGGCCGCAGGCTATGCCGTGACGGCGCCCTTCGAGTGCCGTCGCCTTCGTCAATCCGCTGACCGCATGTTTGCTGGCGGTATAGGCCGCGGCATCCGGACGGGGCGAATGCGCGGAGATCGATCCGTTGTTGATGATGCGGCCACCCTGCGGATCCTGTGCCCGCATCAGGCGCATCGCGGCGCGCGTGCACAGGAAGACGCCGGTCAGATTCGTGTCGATCACCCGGCGCCAGTCGGCGGGATCGAGGTCCGCGATCGGGGTTGGCGCCATGCCCGTGCCGGCATTGTTGAACAGCAGATCGAGCCGCCCGAAGCGCGCCGAAACATCGGCGAAGAGCCGATCGACCGAGCCGGCATCGGTGACATCCGCGGCAATGGCATGCGCGCCCGGAATCTCGCGGGCGGCGCGATCGATCTTATCCCGGTGTCGGCCGGTGAGGATCACGGCGAAGCCCAGCTTCGCGAGTTCCACGGCAGCCGCCCGGCCAATCCCGCTGCCGCCGCCCGTTATCAGTGCAACCTTCATCCTGCCGCCTCCTCTGTCGATCGCGGATCGGTGGCACCGGCGTCCGCGAAAGTCGATCAAAAAGACATCCGGGTTGACGAATCGATATTCGGCGACTTCATGTGGCGATCGGCAAAGGGGAATGACATGACAGGAAATCGACGCGACAGACGTTCGGCGGCATGGTTCGGCCTCGACAGTCCGACGGGGCTGATCCACCGGTCCTGGCTGCGCAATCAGGGCATCCCGGCATCGATGCTGGACGGCCGCCCCGTCATCGGCATCTGCAACAGCTGGTCGGAACTGACGCCCTGCAACGCCCATCTTCGGGATCTGGCCGATTATGTGAAGCGCGGCGTCTACGAAGCCGGGGGATTGCCGCTGGAGTTCCCCGTCATGTCGCTGGGTGAAACGCTGATGCGGCCGACGACCATGCTCTACCGGAATCTGGTCAGCATGGATGTCGAGGAATCGATCCGCGCCAACCCGATCGACGGGGTGGTGTTGCTGTGCGGCTGCGACAAGACCACGCCGGCATTGGCGATGGGGGCGGCAAGCGTCGATCTGCCGACCATCGTGGTGTCCGGCGGGCCGATGCTCAACGGAAAATTCGAAGGCGCCACGATCGGTTCGGGAACCAGCCTGTGGAGCATGTCCGACGCGGTCCGCGCGGGGCGGATGACGATGGCGGAGATGGCGGGCGTCGAAGCCGGGATCTCGCGGTCTCCGGGAAGCTGCATGACGATGGGCACGGCGTCGAGCATGGCGGCGATGATGGAGGCCATGGGGCTTGCCCTGGCGCAGAATGGCGCGATCCCGGCAGTCGATTCGCGCCGCCGCATGCTCGCGCATGAATCGGGCCGCGCGATCGTCGGCCTGGTCGAACGCGATGTCCGTTTGTCGCAGTTGCTCGTGCGCAGCGCCTTCGAGAACGCGTTGCGGCTGAACGCGGCGCTCGGCGGGTCGACAAATGTCGTGATCCATCTGCTCGCCATCGCCGGGCGCGTCGGCGTACCGCTCGATCTCGACGATATCGACCGCCTCAATCGCGACATACCGCTGCTCGCCGACGTGATGCCGGGCGGAGGCCGGTTGATGGAGGATTTCTATTATGCCGGCGGCGTGCCCGCGGTGATGCGCCGGCTGGGGGAATTGATCGATCGCGACGCCCCCGCCGTCACCGGCACGATCGGCGACATGATCGCGGATGCCCCCTGCTGGGACGACACGATGATCCGGCCGATGGCGGACCCGATCAAGCCCGCCGGCGGCATCGCCGTGCTGCGCGGGAACCTCGCGCCCGACGGCGCCGTCCTCAAACTCTCGGCCGCGACGCCCGCCCTGCTGACGCATCGCGGCCCCGCGCTCGTGTTCGACGGCGTCGCCGATCTCAAGCGCCGCATCGACGATCCGGCGCTTGGCGCCACCGCAGACAGCGTCCTGGTCCTTCGCGGTGCGGGTCCGCGCGGCTATCCCGGCATGCCGGAGGCGGGCAGCCTTCCCATTCCGGCGGCGCTTCTGGCCCAGGGCGTCAGCGATATGGTGCGCATTTCAGACGCGCGGATGAGCGGCACCTCGGGCGGTACGGCGATCCTTCACGTCACGCCGGAAGCCGCCATCGGCGGACCGCTGTCACTGGTCCGCGACGGGGACATGATCGAGCTCGACGTCGCGGCACGGCGCCTGCACCTGGACGTATCGCAGGAAGAACTGGCGCGGCGCGGTGCGGAAAACTGGCAGGCGCCGTCACCGGTCTATGCCGGCGGCTATGCCGATCTCTATCAAATGCATGTGCAGCAGGCAGATCGCGGCGCGGACTTCGATTTCCTGCTCGGCTGCCGGGGTTCGGACCCGCCGCCCGCCTACTGATCGCCAGGGGCGGGCTTTACCCGATCGTCGGCAACCTCAGGAACGGCTGGCCGCCACGGCGCGCGCCTGCCCGCCCGAGCGCGCCGGCCCTTGCTGCGTCACCTCTTCCGCATTCCAGCTATCCTTCGCCAGGTTCGGCGCGGCGGCGATTTCGACCATCACTTCCGCCCATATCTCCATCTTCTCCGGGCCGACCCGTTCCGCAACCGCTTCGAGCACGCTTTCCTGGCAACGATCGAGCGCCGCCTCGAACTTTCGGCCGGCGGGGGTGAGCTTTACCGATTTGGCGCGCCGATGCAGCGGATCGACCTCGACCTGCACCAGATTTGCGCGAAGAAGCCCGTGAATTGATTTGTGAAGCGCCTGTTTCGATGTGCCGTTTCGCACCGCGAGTTCGCTCAGCGAGCGAGCAACGCCCTTGCTCAGGGAATCGAGCACACGATGATGGTTGCGCCACAATTTGCGGCGTATGAGCAGAACGTCTGATTCCTTCGCGACATTCATGAGCGCGAACCAGACGAGATTTACGTAGCGCTTGAGGTCGTCGCTACCACCACTGCTCTGCACGATTCATTGTCCTGTAAGACGAATATCACCCGATGCGATACGGCAGTCGCATGCCGTTGTCGATTGAGCGCCACCCCGCATCGCGAAACCCGCCGAACGACGCGCGGGTCATGGACCAGGTCTATTCCCGGCCCGCCCGGATCGCCGCACCGGCCGCAAAGGGTGCCATGCCCACCAGCAACAGGCTGGCCGCCGCAAGCAGTTTCATGCCGCCGCCGCCGAATTCGCCGAGCGAACCGGCGCCGAAGATGATCAGCGGCACCGCCAGCGGCAGCAGCAGCAGCCCGGCAAGCGCGCCGGCGCCGCGCAGTCCCGCGGTGATCGCGCCGATCGTCACGCCAAGCGCGGCAAGACCCGGCGTGCCGAGCGCCAGCCCCAGTTCCAGCCGCCACAGCGTCGGACCATCGAGATTGAGCAGCGCCGCGGCGGGCAGGGTCGCGATCATCAATGGCGGGCCGAAGCTCAGCCAATGCGCGACGATCTTGGCGGCCGCGACCGCTTCGTCGCTCACGCCGCGTATCGCGATCTGGTCGAGCACGCCTGCCTGCGCGTCGGGCTCGATCAGCCGCTCGATCGGCAGCAGCGCCGCGAGCAGCGCCGCGATCCAGACCACCCCGCCGCCCGTGCGCGCAAGAAGCTGCGCGTCCGGCCCGACCGCGAAGGGGAACAGGATCGCGACCAGCAGGAAAAAGGCGACGGGCAGCAACGCCCCGCCCGCGCGATAGGCCAGCGCGACATCACGGCGCACGAGCAGGAACAGCAGCGTCACAGGCCGATCTCCCGTGCCCCATCGAGCCGGAGCGGCTGATGCGAGGCGGCGAGGACGAGGCCGCCCGCGGCACGATGCGCCGCCATCGCGGCTTCGAGCCGGGCGATCGAATCGACATCCAGCCCATTGCCGGGCTCGTCGAGCAGCCAGATCGGTGCCGCGCTCGCGATGACCCGGGCCAGTGCCGCGCGCTTGCGCTGGCCGGTTGACAGCATTCGCACCGGCACCGGGGCAAGATGCGCGAGGCCCATCGTGTCGAGCCCCTGCGCGACCCGGCTGGCGTCGCCATCGAGCTTCGCCCAGAAAGCGAGTGCCGCGCCAAGGCTCGCCTGACGGTCGAGCGCGCCATTCTCGTCGGCCAGCGCGATACCGCCGACCCGCAGGATATCTCCGGCCACGGGGGTGAGCAGGCCCGCCGCAAGCCGCAACAGGCTCGACTTGCCGACGCCATTGGGGCCGGTCACCAGCGCCGCTTCGCCGGGGGCAAGCGCGAAGCCCAATCCCTCGAACAGCAGCCTGCCGCCGCGCAGACAGGCGACGTCACGAAATTCGAGCCGGGCTTCGCTCACCCGGGCTCGACCTCGCGCACCTGATCCTCCAGCGCATGCATGTCGGCGTCCGACAGGCCGAAATGATGGCCGACCTCATGGATCAGCACATGCGTGACCAATGCCTCGAGCGAGACGCCGGTTTCGACCCATTCGTCGAGCAGCGGCCGGCGATAGAGATGGATGGTGGCGGGCATGTCGCCGGTCGCGGCGGGCTGGCCGATCGGCCGGCCCGAATACAGGCCGGTCAGGTCGAACGGATCCTCGATCCCCATCTCGTCGAGAATCGCCTCTTCCGCGAAATCCTCGACGATCAGCAGCACACCCGCCAGATGGACGCGGAACCCCTCGGGCAGCCGCTCCATCGCGGTGCGCGCCAGCGCCTCGATATCCGCAGCACTCGGCGCGTAGCGCGCCTGTTGACCTGTTCCCGACATGCCGCGACATAAGCAGAATAGCCGGGAATTGCCTAGGGAGAGACGCATGGTGGATCAGCTCAGCGAAGCGGAGCGCGAAGACGCGCTCGACGGGCTTCCCGACTGGGATCACGACGAAGCGCGCGACGCGATCTCGCGCAGCTTCACCTTCGAGAATTTCTCCGAAGCCTTCGCCTTCATGACGCGCGTCGCCATGCTGGCCGAGGCGGCCGATCATCATCCCGAATGGTCCAACGTCTACAACCGCGTCGACATCCTGCTCACCACCCATGATGCGGGCGGGCTCTCCGAACGCGATATCGAAATGGCCGAAGCGATCGACGCGCTGGTGGATTGACCGCCCCTATTCCTTCGCCCCCAGCCGCACGCCGAGCTTCTTGCGGAGCATGCCGGGCATCCAGCGCGCCGCAAACGCCAGCGACTTCGCGGTCTTGCCGATAATTGTATGGACCCTGTCGCCATGCGCGGCATCCCATGCCGCCTGCGCCACCTGTTCGACGGGCGTGAATTCGAGTCCCGCGGCCGCTACATTCTCGCGCGCGGTGCCGTTGCTGCCCGCCGTCACCACGCTCAGCAACGGCGTATCGATGAAGCTCGGCATGATCGAGCGCACCTTGATGCCCAGCGGACGCCACTCGATGTCGAGCGCCTCGGTGAAGCCGCGCACCCCGAACTTGCTCGCCGCATAGACCGCCAGGCCGGGACCGCCATAGATGCCGGCGGCCGAACAGGTGTTGACCATGCAGGAACCCGGCGTCGCCTTGAGCAAGGGCAGCGCCATATGCGCGCCGTTGATCACGCCCTTCAGATTGACGTCGATCAGCCGGTCGCTGTCCTCGGGATTGCTCATCTCGAACTGGCCGCCGCCGGCGATCCCGGCATTGTTGAACAATATGTCGAGCCGGCCGCCGCTCGCCACGGAGAAGCCGTCGAGCGCCGCCTGCCACTGGGCGCGATCGCGCACGTCCATCCGATGCGTGCTCGATCGGCCTTCGGGCAGCATCGCCGCGGTTTCGGCAAGGCCCGCCTCGTTGACATCGGCAAGCCCGACGAACCAGCCACGCTCGGCGAACAGCAGCGCCGCCGCCCGCCCGATGCCCGATCCGCCACCGGTGATGAAGATCGACTTCATGCTCCTCTCCCAATTGAACGCAGCAAACCACAATGACGATGCGGGTGCCAGCCGGATTCCCGCCATTACTTACATAATGGTCAGTTAGATCAAGCGGCACGATGTTCCAGAGCCTTTCCTGGGCGCTTCCCAGCCGAAAAACCGGTTCCCACTTTTTCGGGAAGCGCTCTAGAACATCGCGATGGCCGACGCCCCCGCAGTCCGTTTCGACGCCGTGACCAAGGCCTATGACGGCCGGGCGGCGGTCGATTCGCTGTCGCTCTCGATCGCGCGCGGCAGCTTCGTCGCGCTGGTCGGCGGATCGGGATCGGGCAAGACGACTTTGCTCAAGACCGTCAACCGGCTGGTCCAGCCCGATGGCGGCAGCGTCTCGATCGATGGCGAGGACATTGCCGGCCTCCCGCCGCCCCTGCTGCGCCGGCGGATCGGCTATGTCTTCCAGAATGTCGGGCTGTTCCCGCATATGAGCGTCGCGGAGAATATCGCGATCGGTTTCCGCCTCGATCGCCGCGATCCGGGCGACCGCGTCGCGGCGCTGCTCGATCTGGTCGATCTGCCGCGCGACATGGCGGGCCGTATGCCCGATGCGCTGTCGGGCGGCCAGCGCCAGCGCGTCGGCGTCGCGCGGGCGCTCGCGCTCGAACCCGCGCTGATGCTGATGGACGAGCCGTTCGGTGCGCTCGACCCGGTGACCCGCGATCAGCTGGGCACCGCCTATCGCGCGCTTCATGACCGGCTGGGGCTGACGACCCTGCTCGTCACCCACGATATGGCCGAAGCCTTGCTGCTCGCCGATCGCGTGCTGGTGATGGCGGCGGGGCGCATCGTCGCCGACGCGACGCCACAGGCATTGCTCGCCGGGCGGGCAGGCGCTGGCGCCGATGCACTGGTCGCGGTGCCCCGCGCGCAGGCCGAGCGGCTGCGCCGGCTGGAGCAGCAGGGGTGAGCGAGGCGCTGGCCCGCCTGCCCGGCCTGCTTGCGGCGCATGTCCTGTTGTCGGCGGCGGCGTTGCTGCTGGCGCTCGCGATCAGCCTGCCGCTGGCCGTCGCCGCGGCGCGGCGCCCGGCCCTGGCCCGGATCGCGCTCGGCATTGCCAGCCTGATCCAGACGATTCCCGCGCTGGCCTTGCTGGCGCTCTTCTATCCGATCCTGCTCGGTCTCTCCGCGCTTGTCGGCGGCGGCATTCCCGCGCTCGGCTTTCTGCCCTCGCTGCTCGCTCTCACGCTTTACGCATTGCTCCCGATCCTGCGCAACGCGGTCACCGGCCTGACCGGGCTCGATCCGGCGGTGATCGAGGCGGCCGACGGGGTCGGCATGACGCCGGGGCAGAAATTGCGGCTGGTCGAAGCGCCGCTGGCGGCGCCGGTGGTGATGGCGGGCGTCCGCACCGCCGCGGTCTGGACGATCGGCGCGGCGACCCTGTCCACCACCGTCGGACAGCCCGGTCTGGGCGATCTCATCTTCGCGGGTCTCCAGACACAGGATTGGACGCTGGTCCTCACCGGCTGCCTCGCCTCCGCCGCGCTGGCGCTGACCGCCGATGCGCTGCTCGGGCTCATCGCGCTCGGCCTGGCGAAGCGGCGCCGGTTCCTGGTCTGGACAGGGCTGGTCCTGCTCGCAGGCGGCATCGTCGCGGCTGCCCTGCCCCGGCTGATGCCCGCGTCGGCGCGCGACACGGTGGTGATCGGCGCCAAGAACTTCTCCGAACAATATATATTGGCGCGGCTGATCGGCGACCGGCTGAGCGCGGCCGGATATCGGGTCGAATATCGCGAAGGACTGGGCTCGGCCGTGATCTTCCGGGCGCTCGCGGCGGGCGATATCGACGTCTATGTCGATTATTCGGGGACATTGTGGACCAACGAGATGAAGCGCGGCGACGTGCCCGCGCGCGGCGCGATGATCGCCGCGATCGGCGACTGGGCGAAGCGCGTCCACCACGTCTCGCTGATCGGTCCGCTCGGCTTCGAAAATGCCTATGCGCTGGCGGTGCGCGGCGCCGATGCGCAGCGGCTCGGCCTCAGGACGATCGACGATCTGGCGCGGGTGAGTGCGGAGATGACGCTGGGCGCCGATCTCGAATTTCTCGAACGCCCCGAATGGGCGATGCTGCGCCGCGCCTATCCGCTGCGCTTCGCCGCCCAGCGCGCCTATAGCCCCACATTCATGTTCCGCGCGCTCGAAAGCGGACAGGCCGATGCCATCTCCGCCTTTTCCTCGGACGGGCGGATCGCCGCGATGAAGCTGATGGTGCTGGCCGATCCGAAGGGCGCGATCCCGGGATATGACGCGCTGCTGCTCGCGGCCCCGCGCCGCGCCGGCGATGCGCGCTTCGTCGCGGCGTTGCGGCCGCTGGTGAATGCCATTCCGGTCGAAACCATGCGCGAGGCCAATTATCGCGTCGACCGCGACACCGACAAGCAGAGCCCGCAGGCCGTCGCGCGCTGGCTCGACGCGCGGATCGGCGAACGATAGAAGGCCGCCGATGCGTTCGTCCGTCCTGCGCCTGGTGTTCGCGCCGCTCGTCCTGCTGCTGCTCGCTGTGTCGCAGCCGGCGGCGGCACAGGTGGTCGCCACATTCTACAGCCACGAATTCGGCGAGCATTTCCCGCACGCCTTCTTCACGCTGAAGGGCAAGACCATCGCAGAGGGCGCGCCGGTCGACACCAATTACGGCTTCACGCCCAAATCGGTGACGCCCGCAATCCTGTTCGGTTCGGTCGCCGGCCGGCTCGATACCGCCGACCCCCATTATATCGCGCAAAGCGATGCGCAATTCATGGTGACGCTGACCGACGCGCAATATCGCGCGATGCTCGCGGTGGTCGAACGGTGGCGGGTGCGCAAGAGCCCGAGCTACAATCTGGGCAGCGCCAATTGCGTGCATTTCGTCGGCGAGGCCGCGCAGGCGGCCGGGCTGAAAGTGACCTTTCCCAAGCCGCTGATGAAGAAACCGCGCAGCTATCTCCAGTCGCTGATCGCGCTGAACCCCCAGGTGACCGTCCTCAGGCGTTGATCGCAAGAATCGGGATGTTCCCCTCCTGTTCTTCTGCTATACGCGACTCATGAGCACCGCACAGATCGAGCGCGCCCGCGCCTTCGCCGCCCTTCACGTCAAGGGCGATCCCGTGATCCTCTATAATATCTGGGACGCCGGCAGCGCCCTGGCGGTCGTCAAGGCCGGCGCCAGGGCGCTCGCGACCGGCAGCGCCTCGGTCGCCGGCGCCAGCGGCTTCACCGACGCGCAGGGGCTGCCGATGGACGCGGCGCTCGCCAATCTCGAACGGATCACCGCCGCGGTCGACCTGCCGGTGACGCTCGATTTCGAGGGCGGCTATGCGACCGATCCCGCCGAGGTGGCGGCGAATGTCGCCAGGGTGGCGGCGGCCGGCGGCGTCGGCATCAATTTCGAGGACCAGGTGATCGGCGGCGAAGGACTTCACGGCATCGCCGACCAGTCGGCGAAGATCGCGGCGATCCGTGCGGCGGCAGGCGGCGACTTCTTCATCAACGCCCGTACCGACATCTTCCTGAAGGCCGGGGCCGACACGCATGACGAAGCCATGGTCGACGCGGCGCTGGAACGCGCCCGCGCCTATGAAGATGCCGGCGCCAGCGGCTTCTTCGCGCCGGGCATGAAGGACGAGGCGCTGATCGCGCGGCTGACCGAGGGCACGGCATTGCCCGTCAACATCATGGACTATCCCGGCGTGCCCGACGCCAAACGCCTCGCCGCGCTCGGCGTCGCACGGATCAGCCACGGTCCCTTCCCCTGGCGGCTGGCGATGAAGGCGCTCGAGGAGGGCGCCAGGGCCGCCTTCGCCTGACTATTTTCCGGTGACCCGCTCCAGCGGGTTGCTGTGGCTCCAGACGCGGACCGGCTTGCCGTCCTTGCCCATTTCGAAGGTCAGCGGCTCCGCCAGGCTGTCGTCCGGGCGGATGCGGCGGAAGACATTGCCTTCGACATGGCGATAACGGTCGAGGTCTTCGACCGGATTGCCCGCATAAAGGCCGATGCCGACCAGTTCCTCGCCATAGGGCAGGAAATAGGTGTCATAATCGTAGCCCGGCCGGTTGTAGACGCCTTCATAGATCGAGAGATCCACCTTCGGCGCCGCCTTGGGCGTCGCGGGGGCAGCCGGCTTGTCGGGGAACGCCGCCTTGATGTCGCCCGCGACCAGATCGTAGAGCCCGCGCGTGATCGCCTCCGGGCTGACGTCGTTGACGTTGACCATCGCGATCACTGCGACCTTGTCCTGCGGGCGCATCATCAGGCTGGTGCGATAGCCGGGGCAGTAGCCGCCATGCCCGATCATCGTCTTGCCCTTGTAGGTGTTGACCGCGAAGCCGAGACCCCAGGTCTCGTCTGCCTTGTCCGGCGTCATCCAATGGACGCGCTGCATCTCGCGCAAGGTCGACGATTTGAGCACCGGATCGCCGCCGTCGAGCACGCGGAACTGCCATGACGCGAAGCGGCCGAGATCCTCGACGGTCGAGGCGAAACCCGCGGCCGGTGCGATCGCGTTGACGGTGTAGAAGGGAAAGGCCGCGCGCTCGCCCTTGCCGGTGCGCGCCTTGTATCCCACCGCAAATGCCTTGCCGTGAAGCGCCCGGGGCAGTTCGGACGTGGTGCTCGAAAGCCCGATCGGATCGAGCAGCCGCGCCTTCACATAGGCATGATAATCCTGGCCCGACGCCGCCTCCACCTGCTGGCCGAGCAGAGTCAGGCCGAGATTCGAATATTGGAGATAATCATAGGTCCGGTAGAGATTGGTCTGCTCCGACAGGCGCTTTTTCACCGTGTCGAGATCGGGGAAGGAGGCGGTCGTCCAATAGGGCGTGTCCGATTCGCGCGGCAGCCCCGCGACATGCGACATGATCGCGCGCGCCGTGACCGGCCCGTCGGGCTTGTCGACGTCATGGATGCTGTACCAGGGCAGATAGTCGGCAACGGGCCTGTCGATGTCGAGCTTACCCTGGTCGCGCAGCTGCATCGCGGCGATCGCGGTGAACAATTTGGAGACCGAACAGATGCTGTAGCGCGTCTGCGGCGTCGCCGGCACTTTCGCCGCCAGATTGGCGTAGCCGAATCCCTTCGACCAGAGGATCTTCTGATCATGGACGATCGCGACCGACGCGCCGGGAACCGCTTCCTGCTCCAGATAGGTTTCGAGCCATTTTTCCGCAGCGCGCAATTTGGCATCGAGCTTGGCCTGGCCCGCCGCATCCTGTGCTTGTGCCGGAACGGCGAGACCCAAAGCGACCACCGTCGAAAGGAAATGCCCGAATTTCATGCGTCCGCCCCCTTGATCGATGACCAAGGCTAAGCCGTGGCCATGTCGATGAAAAGTGGGGATTGTTACAATTTGCGACCGAGCCTTTCGCAAAGCTGACCGATCCGTTCCCGGAACGTTCAGCGCGAATCACGCATTGAGTGTGCGTGCCGGCGGTACCGGCTCCCGAATCGGGGGGCGGCCGGCAGGAGAATGAGGAGTAAGATCATGCGTAAGTTGATCATCGGTATCCTGATGGCGGCCACCGTCATGCCGGCGGCCGCAATGGCCCAGTCGCCGGGCGAATTGCGCCGCGACCGCCAGGACGTCCGCGAGGAACAGCGCGAGCTGAACCGCTCGATCCGTCGCGGCGACCACCCGCGCGAAGTCCGCGAACAGGCTCGCGACGTGCGCGACGCCCGCCGCGAATATCGCGAGGACCTGCGCGACCGCGACCGGTCCTGGGGCCGCAACGACTGGCGCAACCATCGCCAGGGCAATCGCGGGCTCTATTCGCGCGGCAACTGGCGGGCGCCGTTCCGCTACCAGCAGTTCCGCGCCGGCGTGCGTATCCAGCCGACCTATTACAATCAGCGCTACTGGATCGCCGATCCCTGGCGCTATCGCCTGCCGCGCCCTTCGATGAACCAGCGCTGGGTGCGCAACTATGACGATCTGCTGCTCGTCGACATCCGTCGCGGCATCGTGATCGACGTGATCCGCGGCTTCTACTGGTAAGGTAGAGCCACGACATGGCGGCCCCGGGAGGACACTCCCGGGGCCGCTTGCCGTTGTGCGACAGGGCGTTATATCCGGGCAATACACGAGTTCCGGAGTCCCCATGACCTTGCTTCCGATCCGCGCGCTGCTGCTCGCTGCAGCGGCCACACTTCCCGTTCCGCTATTTGCCCAGGCCGCACCCGCGCCGGCCGTTGCAGAATCGCCCGACGCCGCGCTCAAACGACTGTTCGCCGAAAGCGACGAGGCCAGCCTGAAGCGCAACCCGATCTCCGCGATCTTCCGCGGCGACCTGCGCTATGCCGACCGGCTCGGCGATTTCGGTTCAGATGCCTATTTCGACGCCGAACGCGCCGCCGCGCAGCAGGATCTGAAGCGCCTGAAAGCGATCGACCGTGCCGCGCTGACCCCAGTCAACCAGATCGCCTATGACGTGTTCGAATATAATACGCTCGACACGCTGGAGACGCTGACCCCCGAATATCTGGCGGTGACCGCGGTGCGGCCGATCGACCATTTCTTCGGCCTGCACGTCTTCTATCCCGGTTTCGCCTCGGGCAAGGGCGCCGCGCCGTTCAAGACGCTGGTCGATTATGAGAACAACCTGAAGCGTCACAAGGATTATATCGCGGCGCTCGACCGTTCGATCGCCCGTTTCCGCGAGGGCATGAAGAGCGGCGTCACCCAGCCGAAACTGATCGTCAACAACATGATCGACCAGTTCGACCTGCAGATCGCGCAGGGCGTGGAAGGATCGACCTTCTACGAACCGGTCAACCAGTTCCCCGCCGGCATCTCCGCCGCCGATCAGGCGCGGCTGAAGCGCGACTATGCCGCCGCCATCCGCGACGGCATCCTGCCCGCCTATGTGCGGCTGCGCGATTTCCTCAAGACCGAATATCTGCCCGCCGCGCGCGAGGGCGTCGGCCTGGTCCATATGAAGGGCGGCGCCTGGCTTTATGAAAAGCTGATCAAGAGCAACACCACGTTGCCGATGACCGCCGATCAGATCCACCAGCTCGGCCTGTCCGAAGTCGCGCGGATCCGCGGCGAGATGGAGACGATCAAGACCAAGGTCGGCTTCAAGGGCACGCTCGCCCAGTTCTTCGACCACATCCGCAGCGATCCCAAGTTCAAGATGACGTCGCGCGACGCGATGCTCCAGGCCTATTACGACATCGGCAAGCGCGTCGATGCGCGGGTGCGCGAGCAATTCTCGACCATCCCCAAAATGCCGCTCGAGATCCGCTATTACGAGGCCTATCGCGAAAAGACCTCGGCGGGCGGTTCGTACGAATCCGGCCTGGCCGACGGCTCGCGCCCCGGCGTCTTCTATTTCAACGCCTATGACCTGCCGTCACGCACGACGCCGGGGATGGAGACGCTCTTCCTGCACGAAGGCGTGCCCGGCCACCATTTCCAGATCGCGCTGTCGATCGAGAATACCGAACTGCCCGCCTTCATGCGCTTCGGCGGCAACACCGCCTATAATGAAGGCTGGGGGCTGTACGCCGAGTCGCTGTGGAAGGAGCTCGGCATGGAGACCGACCCCTATCAGCGCTTCGGCGGACTCGACGACGAGATGCTGCGCGCGATGCGGCTGGTGGTCGACAGCGGCATCCATGCCAAGCGCTGGACCCGCGATCAGGCGATCCAGTACATGCTCGACAATTCGAGCATGGGAAAGACCGACGCCACCGCCGAGGTCGAGCGCTATATCGCGATTCCCGGCCAGGCATTGGCCTACAAGATCGGCCAGCTCACCATTTCGCGGCTGAAGGCCAAGGCACAACAGGCGCTGGGAGCGAAATTCGACCCCCGCGAGTTCCATGCCGAAATATTGATGACCGGATCGCTGCCGATGCCGGTGCTGGAGAAGAAGATCGACGACTGGATCGCGTCGAAGAAATAGGCATTTCGACTCAATCCCGTTCGGGCTGAGCTTGTCGAAGCCCTGTTCTTCTTGGCCACAGAGGCAGAAGAAAGGACAGGGCTTCGACAAGCTCAGCCCGAACGGTTGCGATATCCGTACGAAATTCCGTCCGTCATATTGCATTTCATCGACGCCGATCTGTCGTCGATCGACCAGCGCTCCCCCTATTGCGGCAATGGCGCTATCCGCGCGCGCATCATGAGACCGCAACCGGCCCCGACCTCGCATCCGCTGATCCGCGCGCTGATCGCCACGGCATTGCTGCTGCCGATCGCGGCGCTGCCACTCGCCTATCCCGACGATCGGCCGGCTGAAATGGCCCGCGGCTGATCCCATGCGTCACCCCAGCGAAGGCTGGGGTCTACCAACCAGATCGCGCCATTCCTGTGGGAGATGCCAGCCTCCGCTGGCATGACGGTTTAGGGCAATGCTTCAAACCCGCTTATAGAAGATCGTCGTCGCTTCCGGCGTACCGCCGACATTCAGCGCATAGTCCGGAATGCTTCCGACCTCGACCCAGCCCGTCCGGCGATAGATGCGTTCGGCTGCCGCGCCTGCGGTATCGAGCACGAGCAGGCGCAATCCCATGACACGCGCCTGGATTTCGGCCGCGTCCATCAGCGCCTGACCGGCGCCCTGCCCGCGTGAACCGGGGTGGACGAGCAGCTTGGCGATGTCGCCGCGATGCGGTTGATTGTCGGTGCCGGCGCGGACGACCATCACCGTACCGACCGGCGCATCACCGTCGAACGCGACGAGCAGCGCACTGCCGCCATCGGCGACGCCGGCGCGGCGCGCACGCCAGAAGGCCGTCGCGCGATCCTGCGTCAGATCCGCCAGGAAGCTGACCGAAGCTCCGTCCGCCACACAGGCGAGCAATATCGCGCCGAGCGCGTCCGCATTGGCGTCGATCCACGCGGCATCGACGGTGCGGACCGCGATCACGCCGCCAGCGCCTCGGCGATCAGCTTGCGGCTATTCTCCATGCCGTAAAGCGCGATGAAGCTGCCCATGCGCGGCCCCTGTTCGGCGCCCAGCAGCGTCTCGTACAGCGCCTTGAACCAGTCGCGCAGGTTCTCGAACCCGCCTTCCTTGCCGACGGCATAGACCTCGTTCTGGATCGTCTCCGCATCGGCGTCGGTGGGCAGCGCCGCCAGCCGCGCGTCGAGATCGCTCAGCGCCTTGGCCTCCAGTTCGCTCGGCGCGCGGCGCTTGAGCGTCGGCGCGACGAAATCGCGGTGATAGGCCAGCGCATGGTCGATCAACCGGTCGAGCGCGGGATATTTGGCGGGATCGGCATCGGGCACATAATTGGCGAGATAGCCCCAGACCTGATCCTTGCCGGCTTCCCCCATCACGCCGACCAGGTTGAGCAGCAGGCCGAACGTGACCGGCAGCGCTTCCGACGGAACATCGCCATTGTGGATATGATGGACGGGATTGCCGAGCTTCTGCTCGATCGGCTGGTTCGGCCAATTGGCGCGGAACTGCCAATAATCGTCCACCGCACGCGGGATCACGCCCATGTGCAGCGCCTTCGCCTTGCGCGGCTCGCGATAGATGTAAAAGGCGAGGCTCTCGTCGGGGCCATAGGTCAGCCATTGCTCGAGCGTCAGGCCGTTGCCCTTGGACTTGGAGATCTTCTCTCCCTTCTCGTCGAGGAACATCTCGTAATTGAAGCCTTCGGGCGGGCGGGCACCGAGCACGCGTGCGATCTTCGAGCTTTGCGTGACCGAATCGATCAGGTCCTTGCCCGACATCTCATAATCGACGCCCAGCGCGACCCAGCGCATCGCCCAGTCGACCTTCCATTGCAGCTTGGCCGCGCCCGACAGGATCGACTGCTCGATCGTCTCGCCCTCATCCTCGAAGCGGACGATACCGTTCTCCGCATCGACCACGGTGACAGGTACCTGGAGCACGATGCCCGACTTCTTCGAGATCGGCAGCACCGGCGAATAGGTCACCTGGCGTTCCTTGCCGAGCGTCGGCAGCATTACGCCCATGATCGCGTCATAATGCTTCAGGATCAGCTTCAGCGTCTCGTCGAAGCGGCCCGAGGCGTAGATTTCGGTCGAGCTCATGAACTCGTAATCGAAACCGAAGCGGTCGAGGAATTCGCGGAGCATCGCATTGTTGTGATGCGCGAAGCTCTCATGCGTGCCGAAGGGATCGGGAATCTGCGTCAGCGGCTTGCCGAGATGGCCGCGCAGCATCTCCTGATTCGGCACATTGTCCGGCACCTTGCGCAGGCCGTCCATATCGTCGCTGAACGCGATCAGCCGCGTCGGCACGTCGGAAATCGCCTGATAGGCCTGGCGCACCAGGGTCGTGCGCAGCACTTCGTTGAACGTGCCGATATGCGGCAGGCCCGATGGGCCATAGCCGGTCTCGAACAGGATATGGCCCTTGGCGGGCGCACCGTCGGGATAACGCTTGAGCAGCTTGCGCGCTTCCTCGAACGGCCAGGCCTTCGAATCGATCGCTGCGGCACGCAAGTCACTCACTGGTGTTGCCCTTTCGTTCTTGTTCGTCATAACGGGGTGAATGGCGGCCTCTTTGCCCTATCCCGCGCTGCATGCAAGCCATGCCGGCATCTGGATCGCATCTCCCGACGGGGAGACGCGTGGGATGAGCCGTGGCGAAGCGATCGCGCGCGCCGCCGAAACGCCGATGATCGTGCTCAATGCACCATTGGTCGGCCAACGGCTGGGCTATCCCGAATTGTCGGGACTCGACCTGCTCGAACTGTTCGCCTTCGTCCATCCGGCGCGATTCGCGGTGCCGACGCCCAAGGGGCTGGCGCGCGCGATCGGCCTGGCCCCGCCCAGCGACGACACGAGCGCGGCGGGTTTTCTGCGCAATGCCGCACAGGCCCTGCTCGAACGCCCCGACGATCCGCATTGGATGGAACGCGAAGGCGCGTGGAGCATGGCGCAATCGCTCCACCGGCTGGGCTGGCCCTGGGGCCGCGTTCTGGGCGAGCGCCTGAAACAACCCGAGCGTAGCGAACGCTGGCTGTTCGCGCGGCTGCCGGAATGGGAGGAGAAGGCGCCGCGCGCGGCGCCGCGCACCGTCTCGCTCCCGATATCGGACGTCACCGACCGGCTCGACCTGCTCACCGGCCACGGCGCGGAGGCGCGCCCCGGCCAGCGCGGCTATGCCGAAGCAGTGACCGAAGCGTTCGAACCCCGCGCGCGGCGCGACGAACCCAACATGATCCTGGCCGAAGCGGGCACCGGCATCGGCAAGACATTGGGCTATCTCGCCCCCGCCTCGCTCTGGGCCGAGCGCGCCGACGGCGCGGTGTGGATCTCGACCTATACCAAGGCGCTGCAGCGCCAGCTCAACCGCGAAAGCGAAAGGCTGTTTCCCGATCCCGTGCTGCGCCGTCGCAAGGTCGTGGTGCGCAAGGGGCGCGAAAATTATCTCTGCCTGCTCAATCTGGAGGACGCGCTGCAAGGCGGCTTCAACGGCCGTGCCGCGATCCTGGCGCAGCTCGTCGCGCGCTGGGCCGCCTATTCAGCTGATGGCGACATGGTGGGCGGCGATCTGCCGGGTTGGCTGCCATCACTGTTCCGCCGCAACGGATCGACCGCGCTCACCGACCGCCGCGGCGAATGCGTCTATGCGGGCTGCCCGCATTACCGGAAATGTTTCATCGAGCGCGCGTCGCGGGCCAGCGCCGATGCCGATATCGTCATCGCCAACCATGCGCTGGTGATGGTCAACGCCGCACGCGGGCGCGAAGCGGCGAATCGCCCGAGCCGAATCGTCTTCGACGAAGGCCATCATCTGTTCGACGCCGCCGACGCGATGTTCTCGACCGCATTGTCGGGACAGGAAGCGATCGAGCTGCGCCGCTGGATCACCGGCCCCGAAGGTTCTGCGCGCGGGCGGCGGCGCGGGCTGGCGGCGCGATTGTCCGACGTCGCAAGCTATGACGATGAAGGCAGCCGCGCGATCGTCGCCGCGGTCACCGCCGCGCAGGCACTGCCGTCGGACGGCTGGCTCCAACGGCTGAACGAAGGCGCCCCGTTCGGTGCGATCGAGGCCTTGCTCGCGGCGGTGCGCGGGACGGTTTTCGGGCGCGATGCCGGCGAGGATGCCGGCTATGGCCTGGAAACCGAAATGGCCGAGCTCGACGGCGCGATCGTCGCCGCCGCGCAGCCCGCGGCGGCAGCGCTCGATGCGATCCTGCGCCCGCTGGTGGCGCTTGGCCGCCGGCTGGAAGCGGTGATGGAGGACGGCCCCGACTGGCTGGACGGACAGGCACGCGCGCGCGTCGAAGGCGCGATCGCGAGTCTCGGCTGGCGCGCCGATATGCTCGGCGGCTGGCTGTCGCTGCTGTCGCGGATCGGCGGCCCGGCGGATCCCGATTTCGTCGACTGGCTGGCGGTCGACCGGATCGAGGGGCGCGAGATCGATATCGGCCTGCATCGCCACTGGCTCGATCCGACGCGGCCGGTGGCGGAGATCGTGCTGAAACCCGCGCATGGCGTGCTCGTCACCTCCGCGACGCTCAAGGGCGGCGGCGACTGGGATACCGCCGAAGCGCGCACCGGCGCGCCCCATCTCGCCCATCCGCCGCACCGGTTCGAGGCGCCGAGCCCATTCGACTATGCCGCACAAGCCGAAGTGCTGATCGTCACCGATGTGAAGAAAGGCGATATCGCACAGCTTGCCGGCGCCTTCGGCAAACTGATCGTCGCGGCGGAGGGCGGCACGCTGGGCCTGTTCACCGCGATCCGGCGGCTGCGCGCGGTCCATGCCCGCATCGCCGACCGGCTGGCGCGCGACCGGTTGCCGCTTTACGCCCAGCATGTCGATCCGATCGACACCGGCACATTGGTCGATATCTTCCGCGACGATCCACGTGCCTCGCTGCTCGGCACCGATGCGCTTCGAGATGGCGTCGACGTACCCGGCGATTCGCTGCGCATGGTGGTGATGGAAGGGGTGCCCTGGCCCAAGCCGACCGTGCTCCATGCCGCGCGGCGCCTGGCCGGCGGCGGCAGCGCCTATGACGACCGGCTGATCCGCGCGCGGCTGGCACAGGCGTTCGGGCGGCTGATCCGGCGCACCGACGATCGCGGGATCTTCGTCATGCTTTCATCCGCAATGCCGTCACGGCTGCTGACCGCCTTTCCCGCGGGCACGCCGATCAGCCGCGTGACGCTCGACGAAGCGGCGATTCGCGTGCGCCAGCGACTTTCATCCGTCACGATTTCGGGGCAAGAGGCCGCGGAAAGCATGACGGAGAGGGAATGAAGACGCTCAGCCTGTTGCGGCACGCGAAATCGAGCTGGGACGATCCGGTGGCGCGCGATTTCGACCGCGCGCTCAACAAGCGCGGTATCCGGGGCGCGCGACTGATCGGCGAATATATGCGGCGCGAGGGGCTGGAGTACGACCATATCGTCTCGTCGCCCGCGGTCCGCTGCACCGAGACGCTCGACCATCTCTGGGAAGGGCTGGGCCGTACGCTGCACGCGTCGTGGGACCGGCGCATCTATCTGGCGTCGTGCGTCACATTGCTCGACGTGGTGAACGACCAGCCCGATTCGGCCGCGCATGTCATGATGTGCGGCCACAATCCGGGACTGGAGGATCTGATCCTGCTGCTGGTGCCCGATCGGGCCGGCGACCCGTTGCGCGATGCGGTCGAGGAGAAATTCCCGACCGCGGCGCTTGCCGAAATCCATTTCGACGTCGAGCGCTGGGCCGATGTGAAGGCCGGTACCGGCCATTTCGTCCGGCTGATGCGGCCGCGCGACCTGGATGCCGCGCTGGGGCCTGAAATCGATGGCTGACCCGACACTGCGTCGCGCCACCGCGGCCGATGCGGCCAAGCTCGAGCTGCTCGGACAGGCGACATTCCTCACTGCCTTCGCCTATGATCATCCCGGCGACGCGCTGGTGACGCACTGCCGGGACCAGCATTCATCGGCATTCTATGCCGCCTGGGCCGACAGCGCTGATCATGCGCTGTGGCTGATCGAAACCGAACTGGGTGCGCCGATCGGCTATGCCGCGCTGACTCCGCCCGCGCTCGATATCCCGGTGGCCGATGGCGATCTGGAACTCAAGCGCATCTATACGCTGACCGGCTGGCAGAATGCGGGACTGGGGCGGCGGCTGATGGACGCCGTGACCGCCGAGGCACGTCTGCGCGGCGCAAAGCGCCTATATCTGTGCGTGTACGAGATCAACACCGCCGCCCAGCGCTTCTACGCGCGCCTCGGCTTCGAACGCGTCGGACGCCAGGATTTCAGGGTCGGCGACGTGATCTTCCACGACTGGATCCTGGCGCTGGAGCTTTAGAATCTGCTCCGATAGCGGAGTCGACGCGACAGCGCCGCCGACACGGCGTTTATTCGAGTGAAACGCGACCTTAGCGGTCTGGCGCCGACTCAGGCGTCGGCGAGCGCGCGAGCGAGGTCGGCACGGACCTGCCGCAGCCCCGGCAGCATGCTGACGGCTGGCAGTGTCGCGGGTGCCGGCGTTATGACGGGCGCGGGTGTCACCACGGTCGATACAGGCGCAGGTGCCGATTCCGCCATGGGCGCGGAACGCTGGCTCAGCAGCTTCTGCACACCCTTGATGGTGTAGCCTTCCTGGTTGAGCAGCCGGTTGATCCGCTGCGCCAGCGCGACGTCCTCCGGCCGGTAATAGCGGCGTTTGCCGGCGCGCTGGAGCGGACGAAGCTGGGGAAAGCGCGTTTCCCAATAGCGCAGGATATGCTGAGGCAGACCGAGCGAATCGGACAGCTCGCCGATGGTGAGGAAAGCGCCGGCAGCCTTGTCGCTCATGCCGCGCTCACCCGGCCTTGACGATGCGATCGCGCAACATCTGGCTGGCACGGAAGGTCAGCACGCGCCGCGGCGCGATCGGCACCTCGATGCCGGTCTTCGGATTGCGGCCGACGCGTTCGCCCTTGTCGCGCAGCACGAAGCTGCCAAAGCCCGAAATCTTGACGTTCTGGCCGTCGGCCAGCGCGCCGCACATATGGCCGAGGATCTGCTCGACGAGCTTCGACGACTCGGCACGGGAAAGGCCGATTTCGCGATGCACCGAATCCGCAAGGTCGGCCCTGGTCAAAGTGGGTGCAGCCATCGTGAATCCCTCAGTCTAAGCGCCGATTTTCATCTTATCGTTACAGGGCCGCACGTCAATTCATCGCCGCATGTGCGCAAAGACTGTCTCACCAACGGACAACCGCGGCACCCCAGGTGAATCCGCCGCCCATCGCCTCGAGCACGACGATGTCGCCCCGCTTGATTCGGCCGTCGGAAACCGCGACGTCGAGCGCAAGCGGCACCGACGCGGCGGACGTGTTGGCATGCTGGTCCACCGTCATCACCACCTTGTCGGGCGACAGGCCGAGCTTGCGCGCGGTGGCATCCAGGATTCGGGCATTCGCCTGATGCGGCACCATCCAGTCGACATCGGCGGTCGTCAGCCCGGCGGCGGCGAGTGATTCGCCGAGAACCGAGGCGAGATTGACCACCGCATGGCGAAAAACCTCGCGCCCCTTCATCCGGAGCTTGCCGACGGTGCCGGTGGTGGAAGGCCCGCCATCGACATAGAGGAGCTGGTTATGGCGGCCATCGGCATGGAGCTTGGTCGAAAGCACGCCGCGGTCGCCGTCTTCAGCCGCCATCACGATCGCACCGGCGCCGTCGCCGAACAGGACGCAGGTATTGCGATCCTCCCAGTCGAGGATGCGGCTGAACGTCTCGGCACCGATGACCAGCGCATTGGTCGCCGAGCCCGAACGAATCATGCTGTCGGCAACCGAGACCGCATAGAGGAAACCCGAGCAGACCGCCTGGACGTCGAAGGCGACGCAATCGTCGATGCCGAGCGCTGCCTGGACCTTGGTCGCGGCGGCGGGAAAGGTCTGGTCGGGGGTCGCGGTGGCGAGGATGATCAGGTCGATCGCCGCCGGCTCCATGTTCGCGACCGCCAGTGCCTTGCGCGCGGCATCGGTCGCCAGCGTCGCCGTGGTCTCGTCGGGGCCGGCGATATGCCGGAAACGGATGCCGGTACGTTCGACGATCCATTCGTCCGAGGTATCGACGGTCTCGGCAAGCTCGGCATTCGATACGCGGCGCTTGGGCAGCGCCGATCCGGTTCCCAGAATCGCCGCGCGTCGCGTCATGCCGTTTGTGTCTCCGGGCGCTGATGCGCCTTGAAATTGGCGAGATCCTCACTGATCCGCGCCGTAAGATTGTCACGCACCATCCGCGCGGCAACGCCGATCGCATTGGCGACACCGATCTCGTTGGCGCTGCCATGGCTCTTCACCACCAGCCCGTTGAGGCCGAGAAAGACCGCGCCATTGTGATTGTTGGGATCGAGATGATGGCGCAGCAGCTCCGCGGCGGGCCGCGAGATGATGAAACCGAGCTTGGAGCGCAGCGAACTGGTGAAAGCGCGGCGCAGCAGGTCGGTCACGAAACGTGCCGTGCCCTCGGCGGTCTTGAGCGCGATATTGCCCGAGAAGCCATCGCAGACGATCACGTCGACTTCGCCGCGCGACAGGCGGTCGCCCTCGATGAAGCCGGTGAAATCCATCGGAAGGTGCGTCGCTTCGCGCAACAGCGCGGCGGCATCCTTGATCTCGTCGGTGCCCTTCAATTCTTCGGTGCCGATATTGAGCAGCGCGACGCGGGGGCGCTGCAGCTCCAGCGCCGAACGCGCATAGGCGGCGCCCATCACCGCGAACTGGACGAGATTCTCGGTGTCGCACTCGGTATTGGCGCCGAGATCGAGCATCACCAGATCATTCTCGCCCAGGCTGGGGAGCAATGCGGCAAGCGCCGGACGATCGATGCCGGGCAAAGTGCGCAAGGCGAGCTTCGACATCGCCATCAGCGCGCCGGTATTGCCCGAAGACACGGCGGCGCCCGCCTCGCCCGATTTCACCGCGTTGATCGCGAGACCCATCGAAGTGGTCTTGGCGCGACGAATCGCCTGGCTCGGCTTCTCGGCGCCGGCCACGGTCTCGGGAGCATGAACGATCTCGGACGCGGCGCTGAGATTGGGGTGAGACTTCAGCCCCTCACGGATCTGCGCCTCGTCGCCCACCAGCAGGAAGCGCATCCCGTCATTGGCGCGGCGCGCACGCGCCACACCCGCCAGCATGACCGCGAGGCCCTCGTCGCCGCCCATCGCGTCGACTGCGATCCGCGGCGATGTGGCCACCGGTCAGTGCTCCTCGAAAAGGTGCGGCGTCAGCCTTCGGCCGAGATGATCTCGCGGCCGTTATAGTGGCCGCAAGCCGTGCACAGATTGTGCGGACGCTTCAGTTCGCCACAATTCGGGCATTCCTGAAAGGACTCGACCTTGAGCGCATCATGGCTACGACGCATGCCGCGCTTGGACGGCGAGGTTTTTCTCTTGGGGACAGCCATTGCGGCACCTGTTCCAGTTCTTCAAAGCCTTGGGTGCGACTACGCCTGTGCCATGGATAACCAACGGCATATGAAGGCCGCAGGCCATTGCGGCCGGCTCGTCGCGAGCGAACCGCGCCTATAGCGATTCTGGCCACGGTTGCAAGGGCTCAGCATCCATGCGAGTTTCCGATCGCAACGGACGGGGTGTGCGGAATGATCATATTGCCAGTGACGCTGACGATCGCGGCGGCCGCGGCGTTGCTCAACATATGGCTGGCGATCCGCACGGGCCGCGTCCGCACGAGCGAAAAGGTGTCGATCGGCGATGGCGGCAGTCCGCGACTGCTCGCCCGGATGCGCGCCCATGCCAATTATGTCGAATATACGCCTTTCTTCCTGATCCTGCTCGGGCTGATCGAACTCGGGCGGGGCACCTCGCTCTGGCTGTGGGGAATCGGCGGCGTCTATATCCTTGCCCGTATCGCGCATGCCTTCGGCATGGATGCGGAGAAACCCGGCAAGCTCCGGATGATCGGCATCGCGGTGACCTTCATCGCGTTGCTGGTGCTTGCGATCTGGGCCCTGACGATTCCCTATGTCGGGTTCAAGCCGACCGTGACCGATATCGCCTGAATCGATTCACAACCGGAAGGCGATGCTTTCCAGCCGCCAGCGGTCGTCGAGCCCGGGTATGTCGAGCGTCTTCGCATCGAAATTTTTTGGCGGAACCGCACCGACCACTTCCGCGCGGATATAGCGCCCGGTCTCACGCATCAGGATGCGTGCGCCGGGAAAGCGCTTGCGTAACGCCCTGGCGACTGCAGCAGCCTCCTCCGACGGTTTCGAACTGTCCAATGCGCACGGCACGCCGTCGACCAGTTCGGACGTCGCGACGCGCAACGCCTTGATGCCGTCGGAGATGATGCTCAGCGAGATGACCGCGGCAGCGATCGAATCGGCCCACCACCAGCCCATGCCAAGCCCCGCCACGCCGAGGAAGCCGGCAACGCCGGTCTGCCAATTGGCCTTGTTCATCAGCGCATCTGTGTGGAGCAGCTTGTCGCGCAGCCGTTTCGCCAGCGGCAATTCCATGCGCCCGATGATCAGCGGCGGAATCGTGGCATAGGCCTGCGCCGCAAGCATGAACCAGCCCAGCCAGATATCATGCCCCATGATCCGCGCCGACCCCACCGAGACATGCTCGGCGGAGGCCAGTGCCATCACCGCATCGCGCAGCAGGAACAGCCCGACCGCCGCCAGGGCGACCGCGGCGATCAGGAAACCCAGGCCGTTCACCCGGTCGAAACCATAATGGAAACGCGTATTGGAAGGGCGTATCTCGAACCGTGTGGCGACCAGGAAAGCGATCGGCGGGACCAGGCCGAGCATATCCTCGACCCAGGCGGTTTTCATCGCCTGGCTCGATCCCATCGCCAGCCCCATCGCCGCGATGATGCTGATCGACCAGCCGATATTCCACCATTCGAGGCGGACGGCGGCCGCCATATCCTTGCGGATCTCCACGGGATGACCGCGCCGCTCGCTCACGCGCCGGCCCCTTTGCCATCGTCACGGACCGCGCGCTCGAGCAGCATGATCCAGCGATTCTCGCCATTGCGCGCGATCGGGCTGAGCAGGACCCGGTCCTTGCCGAGCACGGTTTCCGAAATCGGCTCGATCACCATGACGTCGGTGACCCAGGGCGAGCCTTCGGACATGTCGCCGATGACGAGATCGAGCGCGCCCTGGTCCAGCCGGAGCAGCAGCGGTTCCGCCGCCCCGCGCGTCACCACCGGCCTCGCGCCCGTCATCCGGCTCACCCGGTCGAGATAGGTCGCGATCTTCGCGCGATCGCGCGTCTCCGCCTCGCCCGCGACCAGCCCCACGCGCATGACGTGCTCGGCGCGGACACGTTCCAGCGTCCCCGCCACGTCGCGCGGATAATTCTGGCATGACGCCAGCATAAGCATCGGGAGGCAAAGCAAGTATTTCATTGCGCAAGCCCAACGGCCCGCGTGACGAGTCGGTTCCGCTAGAGCAGGTGATCCGATGGAAGCGAATCACCTGCTCTGGCTGTTTGTTTGCCGCGATTTTCGAGTCGTTCGATGATTCCATCGAACTACAAATCGCTCTAGCGGCCGATCACGGCGTCTCCGACAAAGGGATTGCTCCGCCGCTCATGCGCGAAATTGCTCATCGGGCCATGGCCGGGGACGAACGCGGTCTCACCACCCAGCGGCCAGAGCTTGCCGGTGATCGCATCGAGCAGATCCTGATGATTGCCCATCGGGAAATCGGTGCGGCCGATCGAGCCCTGGAACAGCACATCGCCGACGATCGCCAGCTTCGATTCGGGATGATGGAACACGACATGGCCCGGCGTGTGACCGGGGCAGTGGATCACGTCGAACACCAGATTGCCGACGGTCACGGTGTCGCCGTCGTTCAGCCAACGATCGGGCTCGAAGATCTTGCCATTGACCCCATAATTGCGCCCGTCATCCTCAAGCCGGGAGATCCAGAAGCGATCGGCCTCATGGGGCCCCTCGATCGGAACGCCCAGCTCCTTCGCCAGCGTGCCGGCCTCGCCGCAATGATCGATATGCCCGTGGGTGATCAGGATCTTTTCGATCTCGACACCTGCCTGCGCCGCCGCTGCCTTGAGCCGCGGCAGGTCTCCGCCGGGATCGACAAAGGCGGCCTTGTTGGTCTCGGTGCACCACAACAGGGTGCAATTCTGCTGCAGCGGCGTGACCGGAACGATCGCGGCTTTCAACGGAGGCGTGGGCTGGTTCATGCCGCTGGACATGGCGGCGAACGCCATGGGATGCAAGGCGGGGCGGAAGGCGGGACCTTGATCGATATCGACGACATGGCGTTTCGCGGCCACCCACACCGTCATGCTGAACTCGTTTCAGCATCCAGGCATGCGACCGCGCCTCAGTGCGAGGCCGAGCATGGCCCCTGAAACAAGTTCAGGGTGACGGCACGACCTTGTCCGAATGCCATGCCGACGACGACCGGTCCTAAGGCGCGGTCCGTTCGGCATGTGCCCCCGCCAGGATCAGCGCGAACATATTGTCGGGGTCGGTCCATTCCTGGAGCGGCGTCCAGCCGCCGGCGCGCAGCAGCAGCCGGGCGTCGCGCTGGCCATATTTATGGCTGTTCTCGGTGTGGACGGTCTCACCCGCCTTCATTGAAAAGCACGCGCCCTCGATGCCGAATTCGACATCGCGAATCGCCTCCAGATGCATCTCGATCCGGGCATAGAGGTCGTTCCAGACCGCGCGATGACGAAAGGCGTCAACCGGAATCGTGCCGTCCAGCTCGCGATTGATGCGGTGGAGGAGATTGAGGTTGAACGCCGCGGTGACGCCCTGGGGGTCGTCATAGGCGGGAATCAGCACATCCTGGCCCTTCACCCGGTCCATGCCGATCAGCAGCAGCGATCCGACGCCGAGCGACCCGCGCATCGCACGCAGCAGGTCGACCGACGTGCGCGCAACCATGTTGCCGATCGTCGACCCCGGAAAGAAGCCGAGCTTGGGCATGGCCTCGACCGCCGCCGGCAGCGCGATCGGATGGGTGAAATCCGCTTCGACCGGCTCGACCCGCAATCCGGTGAAATCGCGCGCCAGCGCCGCCGCCGATTCGCGGAGAAAGGCGCCTGAAATATCGATCGGCACATAGGCGCCGGGATCGACCGCGCGCAGCAGATGCGGCGTCTTGGCCGAAGACCCTGATCCGAACTCGACCACCGCACGACCGGCGCCGGCAATGGCGGCCACATCGGCGCAATATTTTTCGAGCAGCGCGGTCTCGACGCGTGTCGGATAATATTCGGGCAGCGTCGTGATCTGTTCGAACAGCTCCGATCCGCGCCGGTCGTAGAACCAGCGTGCCGGAATGGCGCGGCGGCGTGTATCGGCAAAGCCCTTGAGCACGTCGGCGCGAAAGGCGGGATCGGCGGTCTCCGCGGGGCGCGGCGGGGCATCCTGCTCGAGCAGCATGTCTAGAGATCCTTCGCGAGCCGAACGCCGGCGAACTGCCAGCGCTGGTGAGGGTAGAAGAAATTGCGGTAGGAGGCGCGCGAATGGCCACGCGGCGTGGCGCAGCTCGCCCCCCTCAGCACGAACTGTCCGCTCATGAACTTGCCGTTATATTCGCCGACCGCACCGGCCGCCGGCCGGAATCCGGGATAGGGAAGATAGGCCGATCCCGTCCATTGCCAGACGTCGCCGAACATCTGGCGCAATCCGGTTCCGGGCGTCCGGTCCCGCGCGGCCGCGCACGGACGCACCGGCCCTGCATGATCGAGCTGGTTGCCCGATGCGGGATCGAGCGCTGACGCCGCACTTTCCCACTCGGCCTCGGTCGGCAGCCGCGCCCCCGCCCAACGTGCAAAGGCATCGGCTTCATAATAGCTGATATGCGCGACCGGCGCCGCCGGCCGGATCGGATGCAATCCATCAAGCGCGAAAGCCGCCCAGTCGCCGTCGGTGCGACGCCAGTAAAGCGGTGCCTCCACCGCCTCACGGCGGACCCAGGCCCAGCCGTCCGACAGCCAATGTTCGGGGCGTTCATAGCCACCATCGTCGATGAAGGCGCGCCATTCGCTGTTGGTCACCGGCCGATCGGCCAGCGCGTGGCGACGCAGCAGGGTCGGATGGCGCGGCCCTTCGCAGTCGAATGCGAAGCACCCCTCCCCCCCATCCAGATCGCACCCGATCTCGACGATGCCGTGCACCCCTTCGATCCAGCGGATCGGCGCGGGTGGCGGGGCCGGGGGATCGCGCTCGGCACGCCACATGGCAGGCGCCAGCGGATTGAGCGCGAGCAGGCTCAAAATATCGGTCTGGAGCAATTCCTGATGCTGCTGCTCATGATGGCAGCCCAGTTCGACCAGCGCGCGCGCGGCATCGGGCAGACCCGGCAGCGCCACCTCCAGCGCCGCATCGACATGCGCGCGCCAGGCGCGGATGTCATCGAGCGACGGCCGGGTGAGCATGCCGCGCATCGGGCGGGCATGACGCGGCCCTTCCACCTCGTAATAGCTGTTGAACAGAAAGGGCCAGCGTTCGTCGTACAGCCGGTAATTGGCGACATGATCGCGCAATATGAAGGTTTCGAGGAACCAGGTCGTATGCGCCAGATGCCATTTGGCGGGCGACGCATCCTCCATCGACTGGACGGTGGCATCGGCGTCCGACAGCGGCGCGGCAAGCGCCTCGCTCAGGCCGCGCACCTGCCTGAACAGCGCATGCAGCACATCGGGAAACGCGGTGTCGAGACGAGTCGCCATGTCACTTCCCCTATTTCCAGGATCCCCTTCGCGCCGGATCGGCTGCAAGATCAGTCGTTTAACGCACAACCGATCCAAGGGGTCCTGCCATATGGCACGCGCCGCTTCTAGCGCGCGAACATATCAAGAACAAGAGCCTTGAACAGGCAGCCTCCGCGATCAGCGCGAGGCGCCGGGAACCCACAATATATCACCGCCATCCGCCGCATTGATCGCGCGCGTCATGACGAAAAGATGGTCCGACAAGCGGTTGAGATAGGCGAGCGCCTGCGGATTGAGACTGACGGCCATGGCCGCGCCGACCGCCGTGCGTTCCGCGCGGCGCGCCGTCGCGCGGGCGAGATGCAATGCCGCCGCCGCCTGGCTGCCGCCGGGCAGGATGAAGCTCCTGAGCGGCTCCAGTCCCTCGTTCATCGCGTCGATCTCGACCTCGAGCCGGGCGACCTGGGCGGGGACGATGCGCAGCTCCATCTCGGACGGCTCGAAGCTTTCGCCGGGCGTCGCGAGATCGGCGCCCAGGTCGAACAGGTCGTTCTGGATACGGCGGAGCATCGTGGCATATTCGCCCGTGCCCAGCGCCGCCACGGCGATCCCGATCGCGCTGTTCGTTTCGTCGACATCGCCGATCGCCTGCATGCGCGGATCGTGCTTGGCCGTGCGCGATCCGTCGACGAGGCCCGTCGTGCCGTCGTCGCCGGTGCGCGTATAGATCTTGTTGAGCTTGACCAGCGGCTCAGCCTTTGCCGCCGGCCGCCACCATCACCAGCACGACCAGGATGACCGCAAGCGCCTGGAACAGGATGCGCATCTGCATCGCCTTGTTCTGCTTGCGCCCCGAAATGCTGGGGCCCGTGCCGTTCAGATCCGCCTCGGTCGTGCGCAGGAAAATCACGATCCCGCGCACCAGCGCGCCGACCGTCGCGATCATGGCGAGGATGAGGAGGATGGCGAGAAAGGTGGTCATTGCCATGATGTAGGCGTTTCAGGCCTCGAATCCAAGCGGCTACAGCAAGCGATATCCGTCGGGAAACTGCCCTTCGCGCATCGCGCCGATCAAGGCTGCGGCATCGGCACCTGCCGCGCGCAAGTCCGCGATCGCGGGCGCGCCGGTGCGCTTGGCCAGCCGTTCGCCCGCCGCCGTGACGAGCAGCCGATGATGGACATAAACGGGCGTCGGCAGGTCGAGCAGCGCCTGGAGCAGGCGATGGACATGCGTCGCCTCCAACAGGTCGCGGCCGCGCACGACGTGGCTGATCGCCTGCGCCGCGTCGTCCACGGTCACCGCGAGATGATAGGAAACCGGCGCATCCTTGCGCGCCAGCACGACATCGCCATGCGCCGCCGGGGTCGCAATATGCGTCGCACCGGCGCCATCAATCCAGTGAAGCGGGCCGGCCTCGTCGATCGCCGACGCCATGGAGAGCCGCCAGCAATGCGGCTCCGCCGCCATCCGGCCGATGCGGGTTTCCGGATCGAGCGTGCGACAGGTGCCGGGATAGACCGGCCCGTCGGGGCCATGCGGTGCGCTGGCGCTCGCCGCGATGTCCCTGCGTGTGCAGAAACAGGGATAGGCAAGGCCACGCCGCTTCAGATCCTCCAGCGCCATCGCGTAAAGCGCGGTCCGTTCGGACTGGAAGACGATTTCCCCTTCCCAGTCGAGCCCGAGCCACAAAAGATCCTCGATGATGCCGGAGACATGCTCGGGCCGCGCACGGCCGGGATCGATATCCTCGACGCGCAGCAGGAAATGGCCGCCGCGCGCCGATGCGAAATCGTGCGCGCATAGCGCCGACCAGGCATGGCCGAGATGCAACCGGCCGGTTGGCGACGGTGCGAAGCGGGTGGCGATCTCGGTCAAACGTCGATCATCCAAATTGGCTCTTGACCGCGAGTCGCGTGAGATGCTGTCATGACCACGTCATCATTTTACCCGATTGGGGCGATGGCAATGGGGGAGCGTGTGGCGTCATGTACCATCCCGACCTGATCCGACATCCGGACAGCTGCCCGGCGCTGGTCCTCAATGCGGACTATAAACCGCTTTCCTATTACCCGCTTTCGCTGTGGCCCTGGCAGACCGCAGTCAAGGCGGTGTTCCTCGATCGCGTGGCGATTGTCGACGAATATCAGCGGGAAGTGCGAAGTCCCACCAGCGTGATGCGGCTGCCATCCGTCATCGCGCTCAAACAATATGTGAAACCGTCAGAGCACCCGGCCTTCACCCGTTTCAACCTGTTCCTGCGCGATCGCTTCCAGTGCCAATATTGCGGCGTCTCGAACGATCTGACCTTCGATCATGTCATCCCCCGCGCACAGGGCGGCCGCACCACCTGGGAAAATGTCGCCACGGCATGCGCGCCCTGCAACCTGAAAAAGGGCGGCCGCACCCCGCGTCAGGCGGGCATGCAGCTTCATATCGCGCCGATCCGGCCGACGAGCTGGCACCTTCAGGAACATGGCCGGTCTTTCCCGCCCAATTATCTCCACGAAAGCTGGCGCGACTGGCTCTATTGGGACATCGAACTGCTGGCTTAGGCAGGTCGCCCTGACGTTGAATCGTTTCGGCTGAAACCACCTGAAATCCGGCCTTTGCGATCTGCAGGCGGTCCAGCGCGCAATGATATTGACCTGACGGTTGTTGCGGTGCAGCAACGTGCCATGCCACGTCCCACGATCAGCCAGAACCCCGATATCCGCTATCTCGGCAAGCTGCTGGGCGACGTGATCCGCGCCTATGGCGGCGATACGCTGTTCCGGCGCACCGAATATATCCGATCGACCTCGGTCGACCGCCATCGCGGGGTGGTGGGCGCCGACGCGATCGATCCGGGGCTCGACGCGCTCGACCTCGACGAAACCACGGCATTCGTGCGCGGCTTCATGCTGTTCTCGATGCTCGCCAATCTCGCCGAAGACCGGCAGGGCATCGCCGCCGAGCCCGGCGCGGACCTGGCGCATGCGCTGGAACGGCTGGCGGCCGAGGGGATCGGGCATGATCAGGCGCTCGACCTGCTCGGCCACGCGCTGATCGCCCCGGTGCTGACCGCGCACCCGACCGAAGTGCGCCGCAAGTCGATGATCGACCATCGCAACCGCATCGCCGAGCTGATGAAGCTGCGCGATACGGGCGCGACCGAAACCCCCGAAGGCGACCTGATCGAGGAAGCGATCCATCGCCAGATCGCGCTGCTCTGGCAGACGCGCACGCTGCGCCGCGAGCGGCTGTTCGTCGCAGACGAGGTCGAGACCGCGCTTGCCTATCTGCGCGATACCTTCCTGCCCGTCCTGCCCGCACTCTATGCGCGCTGGGAACGCGCGCTGGGCAAGCGGCCGGCGAATTTCCTGCGGCCGGGAAGCTGGATCGGCGGCGACCGCGACGGCAATCCCTTCGTCACCGCCGAATCGCTGACGCTGGCACTCTCGCGCTCGGCGGAGTCGGTGATCAGCTGGTATCTCGAGGCGCTGCACGGGCTGGGCGCTGAACTGTCGATCTCGACCGAGCTGGCCGAGGCCAGCGACGCGGTGCTGGCACTGGCCGAGGCGAGCGGCGACACCGCAAAGAGCCGGCAGGACGAACCTTATCGTCGCGCGATCACCGGCCTCTATGCGCGGCTGAGCGCGACGCACCTGACACTGACCGGCAAGGCGCCACCCCGCCCCTCTCCGCTCGCGGCGGAAAGCTATGACGGGCCCGAGGCATTCCGCGCCGACCTGGTCGAGATCGCGCATGGCCTGGCAGGCGCCGGCGGCGGCGCGCTCTCGTCGGGCGGGGCGCTCGGCCGATTGATCCGCGCGGTCGAAACCTTCGGCTTCCACCTCGCCACGCTCGACATGCGCCAGAACAGCGCGGTCCACGAACGCGTCGTCGCCGAATTGCTGAGCGTCGCCGGCGTCGAAGCCGACTATGCCGCGCTCGACGAGGAGGCGCGCGTCGCGCTGCTCCGGCGCGAACTCGCGACGCCGCGGCCGCTGTCCAGCCCGCATTTCGCCTATTCGGAGGAGACCGCGGGCGAACTGGCGATCGTGCGCGCCGCCGCCGAGGCGCATCGCCGCTACGGCGCGGACTGTATCCGCAACTATATCGTCTCGATGGCGCAGGACGTATCCGACCTGCTCGAAGTCCATATCCTGATGAAGGAAGCCGGACTCTACCGGCCCGGCGAGACGCCGCAGGCCGACATCATGGCGGTGCCGCTGTTCGAGACGATCGGCGATCTCGAAAATGCGACGATCGTGATGGGCAAATGGTTCGCGCTGCCGGAGATCGCCACGATCACCACGGCGCGGGGCCATCAGGAAGTGATGATCGGCTATTCCGATTCGAACAAGGATGGCGGTTATCTGACCTCGACCTGGGGCCTGCACGAGGCCAGCCGCGCGCTTGCGCCGGTGTTCGCCAAGGCCGGCGTCGCCATGCAGCTGTTCCACGGGCGTGGCGGCGCGGTCGGACGCGGCGGCGGTTCGAGTTTCGCCGCGATCCTGGCGCAACCGCGCGGCACGGTGCAGGGCCGCATCCGCATCACCGAACAGGGCGAAGTGATCGCCGCCAAATACGGCACGCGCGAGAGTACGGCGGCCAATCTGGAGGCGATCGCGTCGGCGACATTGCTCGCCAGCCTGGAGCCCGAGGCACTGGCCGAGGCGGATCGCGTGCGTTTCGGCACGGCGATGGACACGCTCTCGTCCGACGCATTCCGCGCCTATCGCGGGCTGGTCTACGAGACCGAGGGGTTTCGCGGCTTTTTCCGCCAGATGACACCGATCGCGGAGATCGCCACGCTCAAGATCGGATCGCGCCCGTCGAGCCGCAAGAAGACCGATGCGATCGAGGATCTGCGCGCCATTCCCTGGGTCTTCTCATGGGCGCAGGCGCGGGTGATGCTGCCGGGCTGGTATGGCGTCGGCCAGGCGCTGACCGGGTTCAAGGATCAGGGGCTGTTGCGCGAGATGGTCCAGTCCTGGCCGTTTCTCCAGGCAGCGCTGGCCAATATGGAGATGGTGCTCGCCAAGTCCGATATGGGAATCGCCGCGCGCTATGCCGGGCTGGTCGAGGACAAGGCGGTCGGCGAGGCGATCTTCGGGCGCATCAAGGATGGCTGGCAGGCCGCGCATGACGGGCTGCTGTCGATCACGCGGCAGAGCCGGCTGCTCGCCAAATCGCCTGCGCTCGACGCATCGATCCGCCTGCGCCTGCCCTATATCGAGCCGCTGAACCTGCTCCAGGTCGAACTGCTCAAACGCCACCGTGCAGGCGAGGCCGATCCACGGATCGGCGAGGGCATCCAGCTATCGATCAACGCGATCGCGACCGCACTGCGCAACAGCGGTTAGGGGCTGATTCGGTAGCATGAAGCGCCCACCACACTATTTCTTCGCGGCGCCGCAATAGACCTGCCCCGATCCCACCGCGCTGACGGTGCAGGCGGGGGTGCCACCGATCCGGACTTCGCCCGAGCCGCTTGCCTTGACGCTCGCACTGGTGCGCGCGGCGAGCGCGACATTGCCCGCACTCTCGCTGGTGACACGCAGATCGTTGGCGACGAGCGTCGCGCCGTCGATCGCGGCCGATCCGCGGACAATGGCGCTGGCGGCCTTGGCGGTGCCGGCAATGACGATCGCGCCCGAGCCGAGCAGCGTCAGATCGAGCCGGTCGGCTTCAGCGCGGCCGACCGTCAACCGTCCGGATCCCTCGACCGCGAGTTGCACGAGCGGACCGCGGATACGGTCGATGGTGACGGCGCCGCTACCGCCAAGCGACACCCCGCGCAACTCGCCGGCGGTCAGCCGCACCGTGACGGGCCCCGATTTGTCGTCGCCCGGCCAGCCACCGGTCCAGCCGGTCCGATTGGCACGGATGATCAGCGTGCTGCCCTGAACGAGCACCGATACGCGATCGAGCGCCTCGCGCGTTCCCGACAGCCGCGCGGAGGCGCCGCGCCCGGTGACGACCTCCACCTGATAGGGGCCTTCGACGCGGATGCGATCGAAGCTGGTGATGGTCTCGACGCGCTCGGCCGCGGCCAGCGGACCGGCGGAGGCCATACCGAGAAGGGCAGCCGCGAAATGCCTGATGCTCATGCCGACACCATGACGGCGCGGCACGTGGCGGGCAAGTGTAGAGCATTTCCAGTCAGGTGAGATCACCTGACTGGAAATGCAGAAAACAAAGGAATCCTATTGCTTGGGCGTCGCCGGTGCGACCGGCGTGCAACGGACATCACCCGAGCCGATCTTCGAAACCTTGCATTGGGCATCGCCGATGATGTCGACATCGCCCGAACCGACGATCGAGACGTCGGCGCGTTCGGACACGGCGGCCCTGACGCCCCCCGATCCCGCGACGGAAATGTCGGCGGTGCGCGCCGCGACTCCCACCGCGTCGAGATTGCCCGAGCCGGCGACCGAGACATCGGCCTCGCCCGCAGTGCCCCCGGCGAAGGTCGCATTGCCCGAGCCGGCAACCGAAACATCGAGCCGATCGGTCTCCAATGCGCCCACCTTGAGCGATCCCGAGCCCGCGATCGAGGCCTTGAACTTGGGCGATGCGGCGCGATCGACATCCATGTCGCCGGAACCCGCGACCGATGCGCCGGCGAGCACCGGCAGGGTGACGGTGACGACCGCGCCCTTGTCCTTGCCCCAATTGAAATGGACGCCGTTCTTGCGCTTGCGGCCGACGCGCAACGTGCCGTCGACCACCTCGATCTCGAGCCGATCGAGAATGGCGGTGTCGCCCACCGCCTTGACCGAAACCGCCTTGCCCACCTGGACGATCACATTGTCCGGCCCGCTCAACGAGACCGAATCGAAGCCCGCCGCGTCGAAGCTGCGCGTGCCGGAAACGCCGCTCAGCTTGCCCGCGCTGTTATCGGCCGAGGCCGAACAGGCGGTGGCGAATGCAAGGATCGGAAAGGCGAGATAGCGCATGGCATCGGCTCCTGCTGTATTGTTTCAATAATACAGCTCGGCGGCGACGGTAGCAAGCGCAAAAGAAAAGGCGGCCCGAAAGCCGCCTTCCCCATTGCTGCGATGGACGTTCGGACGCCGTTATTCGCCCTTGTCCTTGTTGTGGATCAACGCCGCCTTGTTGAGGATCTCGAGGATCTTCTGCTGCGCGCCGGGCTCGTCGGTCTCTTCCATCGCGGCCAGTTCGCGTGCGAGGCGGCTGGTGGCGGCTTCGAAGATCTGACGCTCGGAATAGCTCTGCTCGGGCTGATCGTCGGCCCGGAACAGGTCGCGCACGACTTCGGCGATCGAAACGAGATCGCCCGAATTGATCTTGGCTTCATATTCCTGGGCACGGCGCGACCACATGGTGCGCTTCACCTTGGGCTTGCCCTTCAGCGTGTCGAGCGCTTCCTTCAGCGTCTTGTCGGACGACAGCTTGCGCATGCCGACGCTCTCGGCCTTGTTGGTGGGGACGCGGAGCGTCATCCGCTCCTTTTCGAAACGCAGCACATAAAGTTCGAGCTGCATGCCCGCTATGTCGGTGCTCTGCAGTTCGATGACACGGCCGACTCCGTGCTTGGGGTAAACGACATAATCGCCAACGTCGAAGGACAAGGCCTTGGATGCCATGCTTTACAACCTTTCCGTGGAATACCGCCGATATGGAGATGCCGGCCCGCTGCGATAGCCAGTGGCCGGTCCAATCAGGGCTTGCAGGTGGTGAGTCTCCTCTAGCGGCGCGGTGACACCGCGCGCTCGCAGTGAGTCTCTTTAACAGAGTCGCAACAAAAATGCCAGCCCGCAGTCTTTTGTTGCAATGCAGGACAAAGCCGGCCCGGTATCACCCGGCCTGCGCAGAGTCCGGATGATATCGGCGACGCTACGGAAGCGGGGGGCAAGCGCCCCCTATGGCGCGGCGATTCAGTCGCCCGCGCCGGGCTCCGGCGAGAAATATTTGTCGAACTTGCCCTCTTCGCCCTTATGCTCGTCGGCATCCGCGGGAGTCTGGTCGCCCTTGCGCGTGACGTTGGGCCATTGCGCGGAGAAGCTCGTATTGAGCTCGAGCCACTGCTCAAGGCCGTTCTCGGTATCCGGCAGGATCGCCTCGGCGGGACATTCGGGCTCGCAAACACCGCAATCGATGCATTCGCTGGGATTGATCACCAGCATGTTCTCACCCTCGTAGAAGCAGTCCACGGGGCACACCTCCACACAATCCATATACTTACAACGGATACAGGCATCGGTGACGACATAGGTCATGGAACAGCTCCCTCCAATTCGGCCCTGCTATGGATGCGATTCGTCCGCGTCAATATTCCCTGCACTGATGCAAGTCGTTCGCATTTCCTGCGCCGCCGTCGCGAGGTCGGTATAGCAGGCCCGCGCCTCGGGCGCGGGGCCGCGCCGCACCGGCAGCGCATCGATGCGAATCGCGCGAACGCGGTCATGGACGAACAGGCTGACGACATTGCCGACGCGCACCACGGCATGCGCGCGATCGATCCGGCGCCCATCGACGCGGATATGCCCCTGCGCGCAGAGCGCCTGTGCCTGGCTGCGCGTCTTGGTCAGCCGTGCGAACCACAGGAAGCGATCGATGCGCTGCGCCGGCGCCGCGTCACCGGCCATGCGCGACCAGTCTTTCGAGCTCGGCAAAGGCGCTGCCGGGGCGCACCGCCCGATCCGAGCGCGGCTTGACCCGTCCGCGATAGCGCCAGGCCTGTTCATGCGCCTCGAAGCCGAGCAGCCGCATCAGCCGGGCAAGCGCGTCGGCACCCAATCCCATCGACACCGCGAGTGACGGATCGGGCACGAAAGGACGCCTGCCGTCACGCGCGTCATGCGCCGCGCGCGCGATCCGCTCGACCAGGTCGACGCGCAGTGCCTGACCGCCCAATGTCCGGAAATCCGGGCTGGGCGCGACGCCGGAAAGAACGGCGGCGCCCGGCGATGCGAGTGACGGCATGACGTCATTGGCGCGGATCGCGGCCAGCGCGGCGCGCCAGCGCATCGCTTCGGGTTTCAGCAATTGCGGGTGGAACAGGTCGAGCGCACCGATCGCCAGGCCCAGCCGACGCGCGCCGTGACGACCGGGCTTGTCGAGCGCGGCAAGCGCCGCGTCGAGCGTCGCGCGGGGCATCACCCCGCCCGCCTCGGCCAGCGGCGCGAGCAGCGCGCGCAGCGGCGACGGCGTGGCCGGATCCCCCGCGGCGGCGGTCATCCGCGCCAGCGGCTTGATCGCATGGTCGATTCGCCCGGCCAGCCAGCGCGCGAGTCGTGCCGCGATCGCCTTGCGCGCGACTTCGTCGAGCATATCGAGAGCGCGATCGAGCCGGATTTGCGGCGTGAGGAGCGATCGACCGGCAACCGGCTGCGCGACGACATGACCGTCCCAGACGATCGCAGGCCGCTCACCAATGGTCGTGACGAGCGCGATGGCCGCATCGGGCGCATCCGCCAGTGCCCGCGCGCGGCGCGCCAGTTCGCGGCCGAGCCGGCGCTCCGCGACCGCGAGCAGCTTGCGGCGATCGGCCATGCGCGCGTCCGCCGCGACGCTGAAGCGGAAGCCGTCGAGTCGCCCGATCGGTTCGTCGTCGACGCGAACCTCGCCATTTTCGGCGATGGTGACCGGCATCGCGTCGGGATCGCTGCCGATCTCGCGCATCAGCACGGTGGTTCGCCGGTCAACGAAGCGCTGCGTCAGCTTGGCGTGGAGCGCATCGGACAATTTCTCCTCGACCGCGCGGGTGCGCTCGGCCCAATGGACGGGGTCGGCCAGCCAGTCGCCGCGATGCGCGATATAGGCCCAGGTGCGGGCCGCCGCGATACGGTCGGCCAGCGTCTCGACATCGCCCTGGATCGTGTCGAGCCGCGCGATCGCGTCGGCGAACCACGGCACCGGAATATGGCCGGTGCCCTCGCTCAAATGCCTGAATACGCGGCCGACCAGCCGCGCATGATGGTCCGCACCGGTCTTGCGGAAATCGGGCAGGCCGCACGCGGCCCATAGCCGGTGGACCATCGCCGTATCGCGGACGCGTTCGCGAACCCAGGACTCCTGCGCGAGCCGGCGGAGCACCGCCAGATCGACGGCCTCGGGCGCGGCGCGCAGCAACGGCTGGACCGGCCGCGCTTCGAGCGCCGAGATCAGCGTATCGATGCTCGACAGGTCGGGCAGGCCGTCGCGCCAGAACAGATGGTCGAGCGGCGGGAAGCGATGCTCCTCGATCCGTTCGATCTCCTCGGGGGTGAAGGCGATCCCGCCTTCCTCCGCGCCCAGCGTGCCGAAGGTGCCGTCGCGCTGGTGCCGGCCGGCGCGGCCCGCGATCTGCGCCATTTCGGCCAGGGTCAGCCGCCGCCGCCGATGGCCGTCGAACTTGGCGAGGCCGGCAAAGGCGACATGGGCCACGTCCATGTTGAGGCCCATGCCGATCGCATCGGTCGCGACCAGATAATCGACCTCGCCGGCCTGGAACATCGCGACCTGGGCGTTGCGGGTGCGCGGGGACAATGCCCCCATGACCACGGCAGCGCCGCCCTTGGTCCGCCGCAGCATCTCGGCAACGGCATAGACCTCCTCCGCCGAGAAGGCGACGATCGCCGAACGCGGCGGCAGCTTGGACAGCTTGCGCGCGCCGGCATAGCTCAGCGTCGAGAAGCGCGGACGGCCGATCACCTCCGCCTCGGGCACCAGCGCGCGGACGAGCGGCTTCAGGCTTTCCGAGCCCAGGATCATCGTTTCCTCGCGGCCGCGCGCGCGCAGCAGGCGATCGGTGAAGACGTGGCCGCGCGCGGGATCGGCACCGAGCTGGGCCTCGTCGAGCCCCACAAAGGCGACATCCCGGTCGAGCGGCATGCTTTCGGCGGTACAGAGGAACCAGCGCGCCTTGTCGGGCAGAATCTTCTCCTCGCCGGTGATCAGCGCGACCTGAGTCTTGCCCTTGATCGCGACGACGCGCTCATAGACCTCGCGCGCCAGCAGGCGCAGCGGAAAGCCGATCATGCCGCTGGCATGACCGCACATCCGCTCGACCGCGAGATGGGTCTTGCCGGTATTGGTCGGCCCGAGAATGGCGGTAACCGGCGAACGCGCGAAACGGCTCATAAGGCCAAGATCGGCAATCCCATGCGTCAGCGCAAGCACCGATGACAAAGATTTGCGCCCACCGATCGAACCGCACGGCCCGCCGCGATTCCGGGCGATCGGCGGCACCTTAATTTGACTTTAACCCTCTGCCTTCACAGACGTGCTATAGCTCATTGGGAGTCGCGGTGTGCGGGCACCGCTTTTAAGGGGCGCAACTTGTACCAGCGCAACGAACATGGTTTCGGCGACGGAGGCCCGGCCGCGGTCCTTTCGCTCGACAATGCGATCTCGGGAACCGCGCTTGCCCGGCCGTTCGGCCGCAAACTCCAGCCCGACGGCCGGTGGAGCCGGCTCGAGGCGCGGCTGGCCGATGTCGACCTGGTTCCCGATCTCGGCGCAGGCATCGGATCGCGCGAATGGTTCCGCGGGCTCGCGACCTGCGTCGTCCTGATCTCCTCCGCCTGGGCGCTGTCGCCCGGTTTCCGCCCCGTCGCCGGGCTCAGCCCGCAACCGATGAGCCCCGACAGCTGGGACGAGGCCCGCGCGCAGTCGATCGCGCCGCTGGCGCTGGGCGGGGATACCGGGCGCAGAATGTCCTCCACCGACGCGGTCGTGCCGCTGACCGACACGCCCGAACGTCCGTCGATCGAGCTGGTCGCGACGCTCGGGCAGGGTGACGGCTTCAAGCGCGTGCTCGAGCGCGCCGGCGTTGCCGAAAGCGAGTCGGCCAAGGTTTCGGAAATGGTCGCGGGCGCGGTCGGCCTGGGCGACATCAAACCGGGCACGCGCATGGACGTGACGCTCGGACGGCGCGCCAATCGCAATGTCGCCCGGCCACTCGATTATCTCGCATTCCGCGCGCGCTTCGACCTCAGGCTCGAAATCTCGCGCGTCAACGGCGCGCTCGTGCTGACGCGCGTGCCGATCGCGGTGGATCACACGCCGCTGCGTATCCAGGGCCGCGTCGGCGCCAGCCTCTATCGGTCGGCCCGCGCCGCCGGCGTGCCCGGCAAGGCGGTCGAAGCCTATATCCGCGCGCTCGCGACAAAGGTCTCGATCGGCGGCGACGTTCGTCCCGACGACCGGTTCGACATCGTCGTCGAACAGGCGCGCGCCGAAACCGGCGAGGTCGAGATCGGCAAGCTGCTCTATGCCGGGCTCGACCAGGGCCGCCGTCGCATCCAGCTGCTCGAATGGACGATCGGCGGCCGTACCGAATGGTTCGAGGCATCGGGCGTCGGGCAGAAGCGCGGCGTGATGGCAACGCCCGTGGCGGGACGCATGACCTCCGGCTTCGGCATGCGACGCCATCCGCTGCTCGGCTATTCGCGCCTGCACAAGGGCATCGATTTCGGCGCGCCATCGGGTGCGCCCATCTATGCCGCCACCGACGGCGTCGTTTCCTTTGCCGGCCGTCATGGCGGCCATGGCAATTATGTGCGGCTCAACCATGTCGGCGGGCTTGGCACCGGCTATGCGCATATGAGCCGGATCGCGGTGGGCGTCGGCACCCGCGTCCGCCAGGGCCAGGTGATCGGCTATGTCGGATCGACGGGCCTGTCGACCGGCCCGCATCTCCATTACGAGCTCTACAAGAACGGCGTCGCGATCAATCCGCGCTCGGTGTCGTTCATCCAGACCTCGCTGCTCGCGGGCGCCGATCTTGCCGCCTTCCGCGCCAAGCTCAGCAATTTGCTCTCGGTGCGGACGGGTGGCGGCGGCGCGGCGGCACAGCCCGGGCAAACTGCCGCGCGCTGATCGATGCCACTCCCGCTTCGGCGGGAATGACATCGGCAGGAATGACAGGCGCGGGATTTTCGCTTATCGGGCCGGGCCATGACCTTTCCCTTCACGCCCTCGCGTCCGCTCTGGCTGCTCGGTTGCGGCAACATGGCCGGCGCCATGCTCTCCCGCTGGCTCGAATCGGGGCTCGATCCCGCAGCGGTGACGATCATCGATCCCGCACGGACCGAGGCGCCTGACGGTGTCCGCCTGAGCGCCACGCCGCCCGCCAATGCCCCCGCCCCCGCGGCCCTGCTGGTCGGCGTGAAACCGCAGATCTTCGCTCAGGCCGCAGCCACTCTCGACGCGCTCACCGGTCCGGAGACCGTGATCATCTCGATCATGGCCGGGGTCGATGGCGCGACGCTTGGCGATCAATTCGCCAAAGCGGGCGGGATCGTGCGGCTGATGCCCAACCTGCCCGCAGCACTCGGCAAGGGCGTCTCGATCCTCCATGCCAGTCGCGATGGCGCCGATGCACATGGCGTTACCGACGCGCTGGCGCGTCCACTCGGCCTGTCGCTCTGGGTCGACCGCGAGGCGCTGATCGATGCGGGGACCGCAGTTTCGGGATCGGGGCCGGCCTTTGTCTATCGTTTCATCGACGCGATTGCGGCAGGCGCCGAAAATCTGGGCTTCGCGCCCGATCAAGCCGCCGCGCTCGCGCTCGCGACCGTGGGTGGGGCCGCGGCACTTGCCGCCGCGTCGGATGCGAGCCCGGCAGCACTCGCCGAACGCGTGGCCAGCCCCGGCGGCACCACGCGCGCCGGTATGGACGTGCTCGATGCAGACCAATCGCTCAACGAATTGGTCGCGCGCACGCTGCAGGCGGCTTCGGATCGGGCCGCCGAACTGGCGGAAATGGCGCGGAATTAGAGCATCGTGCGGAAAAGTGGGAACCGGTTTTCCGCTTAAAACGATGCGATCACAAATATATAGAGCAAGTTGCGTGATTCAGATATCGCGCAACTTGCTCTAAATCTTGCTGGCCAAGAACTTCATCGCAACGCCGTTCATGCAATAGCGTTTGCCGGTCGGGCGCGGACCGTCGTCGAAGACATGGCCGAGATGACCGCCGCAGCGGCTGCAATGGACCTCGATCCGCAGCACGCCCAGTTCGAAATCCCGGCCGGTGCCCACCGCATTGGGCAGTGGCGCCCAGAAACTGGGCCAGCCCGTGCCGCTGTCGAACTTGGTCGTCGAAGAGAAGAGCGGCAGTGCACAGCCTGCGCAGACGAACGTGCCGACGCGATGCTCCTTGTCGAGCGGGCTGCTGAACGCACGCTCGGTGTGCGCCTGGCGCAGCACCGCATATTGGGCGGGGCTGAGCCGTTTGCGCCATTCGGCATCGCTGAGCGTCAGCGGATAGCGCGCCTTGGGCGCCGCCAGCGCGCGCAGCCCCAGAAATCCGACGCCGGCGCCCACGACCACGGCGGATCCGATCAATGCGCGCCTATCCATCATCGGCCGACTCCATAACGCCTTTCGTTCAATAACGACTGAGCGTGACCGGCAGTTTCCTGTAGCCGTTGACGAAGCACGCCGGAACCCGCTCGGCCGGGCCGGAGACGTTCACCCGCATCCGCCGTTTCGCCATTTCCTCGAGCAGGATCGAAATCTGCAATTCGGCCAGCCGTGCGCCGACGCAGCGATGGATGCCGTATCCGAAGGAAAGATGACGCCGCGCATTCTCGCGATCGACCTTGAGCCGGTCGGCATCCTCGAACACGCTCTCATCGCGATTGCCCGAAATATACCAGAGCGCCAGCTTGTCGCCCTTGGCGATCCTGTGGCCGAACAACTCGCTATCCTCGGTCGCGGTGCGGCGCATATGCGCAAGCGGCGTCTGCCAGCGGATGATCTCCGATGTCGCATTGGGGATCAGGCCGGGATCCGCCTCCAGCTTGGCGCGCTCGTCGGGAAACCGGTCGAGACCGAATGCAAGGCCGGACATCGAGTTGCGCGTGGTGTCGTTGCCGCCGACGATCAACAGCACGAGATTGCCGATGAACTCGTTCTGTTCCATGTGGCTCATCGCTTCGGAATGCGCCATCATCGAGATCAGGTTCGGCTGCGGCGGCGCTGCCGCCTTCTCGGCCCAGAGCCTGGCGAAATAGCCCGCCATCTCGAACATGATGTCGAGCCGCTGCTTGCGCGTTTCCTCGTTATGGACCAGTTCGATATTGCCTGCCCAGTCGGACCAATAGGGCAGCAGCCGGCGATCTTCCCATGGGAAGTCGAACAGGATCGCGAGCATCTGCGTGGTCAGCTCGATCGAGACCGTATCGACCCAGTCGAACTCGCTATCCCAGGACAGCTCGTCGAGCAGGTCGCCGGTGCGATGGCGGATCGATTCGGCGAGCCGCGCGATCTCGCTCGGCGTGAAGGCGGGCGCGACGGTGCGGCGCTGCTCGGTATGTTTGGGCCGGTCCATCGCAATGAACATCGGCATCGCGAAATGCGCCGTCTCCTTCGGATCGGCGAGCGTGATCCCGCCATGTTCCCATGACGAGGAATAGAGTTCGGGCAGCGATTCGACGTGAACGATCGGCTTATAGGTCGAGATCGACCAATAGGGGCCAAAAGCGCTGCTCTCGCAGCGATGGATCGGCGCCTCCGCACGCAGCCGCCGGAACGGTTCCTGCCAGCGATGCTCGGTATAGAGTTCCGCGCGGCTGACATCGAGCGGGTCGGCAGTGTCGAGCGGCGTGGCGGGGGCAAGCGTAGCCATCGGCATTCTCCTGCATCGCGCCCATCGACGGCGCGTTGGGTTTCAGAATGCCACTATTTACACATGTGTCAACGAGTCGGAGACCGCATCGGCCACACCGCCGCCCCGTTCCCGCCCGAACAATCCCTTCAACCCGCCCGAGCCCGATTTGAGCACGCCGCGGCGGAACAGGCGCGCGGCCACGGTGATGGTGAGCGCCACCCAGAAAAGCTGCCAGGCCAGCGCGGCCAGATGCGGCCAGATGCGTGGATCGGCGGCGCCGCGCGCAGCCATGGCGAAGGGCGAACTGAGCGGGAAGATCTCGGCGAACGTTGCGACCATGCTGCCGGGCGAAGAGGCCGCGGCGGAGGACAGGCCGAACATGCCGACCTGGACGATGGTGATGGGCAACGACAGCATCTGGATCTCGCGCACCGTCGAGGCCTGTGCGCCGACCCCCAGGAACACCGCGCCGAGCAGCATATAGGCCATGGTGAAATAGGCCGCGCAGAGCAGGAAGAAGAGTGGAAAGCCGATCGCCGGAACCGATGTGGCGATCGACGCGCCATGGGGCAAATATTGCACCGCCCCACCCGCGATCACGCCCCAAAAGGCGATGAAACACAGCGCGACCCCGAACATGCCGATCAGCTTGCCGAGGAACACCGTTTCCAACGGCACCGCGGCCGCCAGGATCTCGATGACCTTGTTGCCCTTCTCCTCCGCCATCATGCCCACCGCCTGGCCGGCGAGCAGCAATGTCAGGAAGAAGATCACGAACACCGCACCAAAGCCGATGCTCTGCCGGCCGCTGCGGCTCGGTGCCTCACGCGTCACTGCCGAGATGACCGGGCGGCTCAGCCGCTCGCCGGCGGCAATGCCCGCACGATCGTTGCGCAGCGCCTGTTCGGCAAGTTCCGCGAGATAGGGCGCGGAGATTTCGCTGGTCGATGCGCGCAGGATCGTCGGATGGTCGAGCGGACCGTAAAGCACTGCATAGACGTCGGTATCCTTGTCCGCCATCAACGCGCGGGCCTGGGCATCCGGATCGGCCGAGGGCGGCAGGATACGAAGCTCAGCAGGCTTGTTTTCCGCCCGGTAAGAAGCGCGCAACGCGTCGTCTGCGGTGCGCAGCTTGGCGCCGTCGACGCCGGGCACGAGCGCGGCGATCGCCGCGCGCCCGGTGACGTTCGACGCCATCTCCGATGCACCGAGCCCGCCGACCACGGCGAAGCCGATCATGAACAGCGGTGCGAGCAGAAAGACGAGGAAGGTCGGCGTGGCGACCGTCGCGATGAAGTCGCGCCGCGCAATCACCACAGTCTGGCGGATCAGGCGCTTCACTCGACGTCTCCCGCATTCGCGCGGCCGACGATGCGGACAAAGGCATCGTGAAGCCCCGGCCGCTCGATCGACAGGCCGGCAATGCCGTGACCGCGCGCGATCAGCGTCTCCAGCAAGGGCTCTATCCCGCTGTCGGGCACAATGAAGCGCCAGCGATCGTCGCGATGCTCGGCATCGGCGGGCAGCAAAGCTGCCACCCCTTCGCTATCGTTGCGCGGCGTATAGGTCGCGCGCATCGGCAGCATCGCCCGCGCATCGTCGACGGTGCCCTCGAAACGCCTTTTGCCGCCTGCGATGATCGCCAGCCGATCGCAGAGCCGTTCGGCATGCGCCATGACATGGGTGGAGAAGAGCACCGTGGCCCCGCGCGCGCGCTCGGCGACGATCAGCGCTTCGAGCCGTTCCTGATTGACCGGGTCGAGCCCGGAAAACGGCTCGTCGAGTACGATCAGATCGGGCCGATGGACCAGCGAGCCGAGCAGCTGGACAAGCTGCGCCATACCCTTGGAGAGCTTGCGGATCTTTTCGTCCACCGCATGCCCCAGCCCGGCATTTTCGAGCAGCACCGCCGCACGCGCGCGCCCTTCCTTCCAATCGAGTCCGCGCAGCGCGCCCATGAACGCGATCGCCTCGCGTGCCTTCATCGCAGGATAGAGGCCACGCTCCTCTGGCAGGTAACCGACCCTGTCGCCCACCGCGCGCGGGTGCGGATTGCCGAAGATCGCGCGCGAACCGCTATCGGGTTCGATGATGCCGAGCAGCATGCGGAGCGTCGTCGTCTTGCCTGCCCCATTGGGCCCGAGCACGCCGTAGATCATGCCCTCGGGCACCGACAGGTCGACGCGGTCCACCGCGATGCGGCTGCCGAAATATTTGGTGAGCCCTGACGCGCGGACCGCCGGCTGATCGGCCATCAAATCTCCCTGGACGCGTGCCCGCCGATCCGGGACTCCGTCGCGTCGCCGACATAGTGGCGGATCGCGGCGCCGACCGCCAGCCCCGCCACCAGCAGCGTGCAGCCGCCGAACAGCCACCATTTGGCCTGAGTCGCCAACACCTTCGCCCCAATCACGCCGGTATCGCCCTGCAGCATCATCGCGATCAGCACATTCTCGGTCAGATCGACCAGGATCAGCGCCAGGCCGGGTAAGGCGACCAGCAGCTTGTGGCGATCGGCAAGGCGTGCCGAGAGATTGGCGAAGCCGCCGCCATAAGCGAGCGGGTAGATCACATCGAGCGTCAGCGTGATCCACAGATGCGTCGCGCGCTGATCCGCCGTCATCGCCGCCAGCCGCGACTCGTTCGCCGCGGGATCGGACAGCATGTCGAGCAGCGGGCCGCCGAGATGACCGCCGAAATAGCCGAACGCCATGCCCACCAATATCGCCAGGGCAAGAAGAAAGATCAGGAAGCGACCGCTTCCCAGATACGCAATATAGGCCTTCATCGTCCGTTTGTGTCCCCACACACATCCGTGATCGGGCGGATGACCCGGGTTGGTCTCGAACCTTCGACGCGTCTTATGCTAGCAAGCAGTTAGCTTATGATAAACAGCGACTTCTCATCTGCCCTGAAAAAGGAAGCAAATCGGATCGGTTTCGCCGCGTGCGGGATCGCGCGCGCCGACGCCGCGCCCGAAAGCGCGGCACGGCTTGCCCAGTGGCTGGCGGAGGGCCGGCATGGCGACATGATCTGGATGGAAAGCCGCGCGACCGAGCGGGCGCGGCCGCAGGGATTATGGCCGCAGGCGCAATCGGTGATCATGCTCGGGATGAGCTACGCCCCCGGCCTCGATCCGCTGCGGCTGGAGGATGAGGGCGGCATCGGCCGGATCTCGGTCTATGCCCAGGGCGGCGACTATCACGACGTGGTCAAACGCGCACTGAAGGAACTGGCGCGCTGGATCGTCGCGAATGCCGAGGTCGAGGACAACGCCACAGCGGACGTGAAAGTGTTCGTCGATACCGCGCCGGTGATGGAGAAGCCGCTGGCCGAGGCCGCCGGAATCGGCTGGCAGGGCAAGCACAGCAATCTCGTCAACCGCGCGCATGGCAGCTGGCTGTTCCTGGGTGCGATCTACACGACGCTGGTGCTGGCTCCCGACACACCGGGCGGCGGCCGCTGCGGATCGTGCGATGCCTGCCAGCGCGTCTGCCCGACCGATGCCTTTCCGGCGCCCTATCGCGTCGATGCGCGGCGCTGCATCTCTTACCTCACCATCGAGCATAAAGGGCCGATTCCCGAGGAATTCCGCGCCAAGCTCGGCAATCGCATCTATGGCTGCGACGACTGCCTGGCGGTCTGCCCCTGGAACAAGTTCGCCGCGACGGCGGCGGCGAATCGTGCCTTTCTGCCGCGCGCCGAACTCGCCGCGCCCGCGCTTGCCGATCTGCTCGCGCTCGACGATGCCGGATTTCGCCAGGTCTTTGCCGGCTCCCCGATCAAGCGGATCGGGCGTAGCCGCATGGTGCGCAACGCCGCGATCGCGGCGGGCAATAGCGGCGATCCGGCCCTGCTCGCCCGCTTGACGCCGCTGATGACGGACGAGGATGAGGTGGTGGCCGAAGCCGCGCGCTGGGCGGTCGACAGCCTCGAGGCTCAGCGACGCACGAACGACGCGACGCAGGAAGCGCGATCGATGTCCGAGCCGTCGAGCTGCCGCGCATCGACATAGGTCACCACCGGCTCCTGACCGTTACGGCGCGCATAGAGATAGGTATCGAGCACGCAGACGCCGCTGCCGAACTGGAGCTTGCGGGCATTGGCCTCGCGCACGTCCTGGTCGGGCTTGCCGAACATGCTGGTTAGCGATTTCGCGGTCTGCCCCATCACGCGTTCGAGCCCGGCGACCGGAATCGGGACGGGACGCGATGGCGGCGGTACGGGGGCTGCCACCGGCCGCACCGGCGCGGCGCCACATCCCGCGAGCAGCGCCAACGCAGCGCCACACGCCCAGCGGGCTATCGTCATTCTTTCCTCCCGTGAAACAGATGCGTCGCCATCGCCGCACCCAGGATCGGCGCCAGCAGGCCGACGACAGGAACCACGAACAGCCCGGTGACGACAAGCCCCAGTATGAAGCGGCTTGCACGCGTCGTCCCGAGCCAGCCCCGGACCGCCGCCGGGTCCATGTGCCGGACGGCGACCATCTCCCCCAGATCGCGTCCGAGCAGCAGCGCGTTGACCGCCGCGAACAACGCCACGGTGCCGATGCCCGTGACCAGCAGGGCGAGATAGAGCGGCAATGCCGCCAGGTTGAACAGCAGCGCACGCCCGGCCGAGGCGAGCCCCATCCGTAGCGATCGCGCGACCGATATGGGGCGAACCCCGGCCAGTGCATCCGGATAATGGCGGCGCTCGACCGCCTCGACCACGGCGTCGGCGAACAGGCCGATCACCGCGATCGCGACGACGCGGAACAGCAGCCAGGCGGAGATGACCGCGATCAGCGCGGCGCCGGCGGCCGCCGCGAAACCGCCGTCCACGCCCCACCCCCATGATGCGGCGAGGCTGCTCGCCCCCCACCAAAGCGCCACGCCGAGCAGCGCGAAGATCGCCAATGTGACGAAAAGGGTTTTCCCCAGGACTTTCAGGATCGGCGGATCGCCGAGCTGGCCGAGCGAAGACAGGAAAGCGCGAAGCATCGGCATGGGATGCGGCATCGTGCCCGGCCCCGTCAACGTGTGTCCCGTCAACGTGCGGTTGCACCGTCCCCCCTCCCCCACTAGACGCCGGAAAATATACGCATCGCGCAGGAGTTTCCGAATTGAGCCAGCCCAGCCATGATATCGTCGCCATCGGCAATGCGATCGTCGACGTGATCGCCCGCGCCGACGATGCCTTCATCGCGCAGGAAGGCCTGGCCAAGGGCTCGATGCAATTGCTCTTCACCACCGAAGAGGCCGAGGCGCTTTATGCCAAGATGGGCGCCGGCCTGGAAGCGAGCGGCGGATCGGCGGCGAACACCGTCGCCGGGCTCGCCGCACTCGGCCGCAAATGCGGCTTTATCGGCCAGGTCGCCCCCGATCAGCTCGGCGCGGTGTTCGCGCACGACATCCGCGCGCAAGGCGTTTCCTTCACCACCGAGGTCCGCGCCGAGGCCGAACCGCCGACGGCGCGCTGCCTGATCCTGGTGACACCCGACGGCCAGCGCACGATGAACACGTTTCTGGGGGCTTCGCAGTTCCTGCCGGCGGCGGCGCTCGACGAGGCGCTGATCGCCGATGCGGCGATCCTCTATCTCGAAGGCTATCTCTGGGATCCCGCGGAACCCCGCGCCGCGATGCGCAAGGCGATCGCGATCGCGCGCGGCGCTGGCCGCAAGGTGGCGTTCACTTTGTCCGACACCTTCTGCATCTCGCGCCATCGCGCCGATTTCGTGAAGCTGATCGAGGATGGCGATATCGACATCCTGTTCGCCAATGAAGCCGAGATCACCGCGCTGACCGAGCTCGACGATTTCGAGGCAGCGGTGGCCAAGGCGAGCGCCAGCGTGCCGCTGCTGGTGGTGACGCGCAGCGAAAAAGGCGCGATCGCGATCAAGGACGGCGCGCGCTTCGCGGCGCCGGCCGAACCGATCGATGCCGTCGTGGACACGACCGGCGCGGGCGACCTGTTCGCCGCCGGCTTCCTGGCCGGGCAGGCCGAGGGCCGCTCGGTCGAGGACAGCCTGACCATGGGCGCGATCTGCGCTGCCGAGATCATCTCGCATTACGGCGCGCGGCCGGAAGCGGATCTCAGGGAGCTGATGACGAAGCGCTTCGCCTGACGCCGTCGTAATTCGACACATCGCGAAGACAAAAAAAGGGGAGGCCGAGGCCTCCCCTTTTCTTTGATTGCTCAAGCCCGATCAGAGCTTGGGCCCGATCAGAGCTTGGGAACCGGCGGCACCGGCTGCGGCGGCGCGTCGGCATCGGTTTCATGCACTTCGTCATGGCCCAGGCCGACATGGCTCCGGCGACGACCGTAGAGGAAATAGACGACGAGGCCGATCGCCGCCCAGCCGAGGAACATCAGCTTGGTTTCGTGACCGAGGCTGATGAACAGATAGACGCAGCCCGCCACCGCGATCGGCGCGGTGACCATGACGGCAGGCGTCCGGAAGGGACGGCGGCGGTCGGGATCGGTCCGGCGCAGGATCAGCACCGCGATCGACACCGCGGCAAAGGCGAACAAGGTGCCGCTGTTCGAGATATCTGCCAGCTTGCCGACCGGGAAGAAGGCCGCGAACAATGCGACGAAGATGCCGGTCAGGATGGTGATGACGTGCGGGGTGTGGAACTTCGGATGGATCTTCGAGAAGACCGGCGGCAGCAGGCCGTCACGGCTCATGACGAAGAAGATGCGGGTCTGGCCGTACATCATCATCAGAATGACCGAGGGCAGCGCCAGGCCGGCCGCGAGGCCGATCAGGTTGCCGATCTGCGGCCAGCCGATTTCACGCATCGTCCAGGCCAGGGCTTCCTTGGAGCAAACCACCGCTTCGCCGCCCGTGCTCGCGGCATGGGCAACGCAGGCCTTGGCCAGCTCGAGGCTGCCCGGGGGCAGTGCGGCGCCATCGGGGCCGAGCAGAGGCTGGGCACCGACGCTGCCGATGACGCCGGCGGCGACCAGCAGGTAGAAGATCGTGCAGATGGCGAGCGAACCGATCAGGCCGATCGGCATGTTGCGCTGTGGATTCTTGGTTTCCTCGGCGGCGGTCGAAACCGCGTCGAAGCCGACATAGGCGAAGAAGATCGAGGCCGCGGCCGCCGAGACGCCGGCAAAGCCGAGCGGCGAGAAGGGCGTGAAATTCTCCATATTCATCGCGGGCACCGCCAGGACGATGAACAGCGTCAGCGCGGCGACCTTGATCGCGACCAGGATCGCGTTGACGAACGCGCTTTCCTTGGTGCCGATCACCAGCAGCCAGGTGACGAGACCCGCGATCGCCATCGCCGGCAGATTGACGATGCCGCCATCATAGGGACCGCGCACCAGCATGTCCGGTATGTCTATGGAAAAGGCATTTTCCAGCAGTCCGACCACATAGCCGGACCATCCGACCGACACCGCGCCGGCCGCGACGGCATATTCGAGGATCAGCGCCCAGCCGACCATCCAGGCGATCAACTCGCCCATCACCGCATAGCTGTAGGTATAGGCCGAGCCCGAGACCGGCACCATCGCCGCCATTTCGGCATAGCAGAGCGCGGCGACCGCGCAGACCACGCCGGCGATGACGAAGGCGAGCATCATGCCCGGCCCCGCCTTTTGCGCGGCTTCGGCCGTCAGCACGAAGATTCCGGTGCCGATCACGGCGCCGATGCCGAGCATCGTCAACTGGAAGGCACCGAGAGAGCGCGTCAGCGCCTTTTTCTCGGCGGTGGCCAGAATTGCATCGAGTGACTTGATGCGCCCAAATATCATCAATGATTCCCCCGCGCTTTTCCAAGCGCTTCCCTGGTGTTTGTGTTGGCGGCGGAGCCTAGTGGCTAATGGCCCGAGCGCAATAGTCTATCTCGCGATCATCGGCCCTAACGGTTTGCCCGCGAAGATATGGATGTGCAGATGCGGGATTTCCTGCCCGCCATCCATGCCGATATTGGCCAGCAGCCGATATCCGGGCTCGACCAGACCCGCCTCGCGCGCGACATGGCCGACCGCGCGGATGAAACCGGCGATCTCCGCATCCGGTGCATTGGTCGAGAAATCGTCCCAGGACACATAGGCGCCCTTCGGAATCACCAGGATATGGTGCGGCGCCTGCGGATTGATGTCGTGAAAGGCGAGCGCATGATCGTCTTCATAGACGGTGCGGTTCGGAATCTCGCCGCGCAGGATCTTCGCGAAGATATTCTGGTCGTCATAGGGCCGGGTGGCATCGATCGGCATGTTCGCTCCTCGGTTCAGTCCTTCGGTCTCGCCGCTTTCTCGGCCAGCCCTGAAACGCCTTCGCGCCGATCGAGTTCGGCGAAGACATCGGCGAAGGACAGGTCGAAATCGGCAAGCAGCACCGAAAGATGGAAAATCAGATCCGCCGCTTCGGACGTGACCGCGGCGCGATCGCCCGCGATCGCCGCGATCACGGTCTCCACGGCTTCCTCGCCCAGCTTCTGCGCCATCTTGGCGCGGCCCTTCGCGGTCAGCTTCGCGACATAGGACGTATCGGGATCGGCGCCGCGCCGCGCGCGGATCACTGCCTCAAGCCTGTCGATCGCGTCGCTCATGAGCGTGCGTCTGCCGCGACGGGCGCATCGTGTAAAGGTGCGCGGACGGGAATGCCGGCGGCGGCGAGCGCGGCATGCGCTTCCGCGATGCTGTGCTGGCCGAAATGGAAGATCGAGGCGGCAAGCACCGCGCTGGCATGGCCCTCGACGATCCCGGCGACGAGATGGTCGAGCCCGCCGACACCGCCGCTCGCGATCACCGGCACCGTCACCGCATCGGCGATGGCGCGGGTGAGCGCGAGATCATAGCCGTCGCGCGTGCCGTCACGGTCCATCGAGGTGACGAGCAGTTCGCCGGCGCCGAGCCCGGCGAGGCGGATGGCATGTTCGAGCGCGTCGATGCCGGTTTCGCGCCGGCCGCCATGGGTGAAGATCTCCCACCGTCCGGGCGCCACGTTGCGCGCATCGACCGATGCGACGACGCACTGGCTGCCGAAACGGTCGGCCATGTCGGCGACGAGTTCCGGCCGGGCGACGGCCGCGCTGTTGACCGCGACCTTGTCCGCGCCCGCCAGCAGCAATGCGCGCGCATCCTCCGGACTGCGGACGCCGCCGCCGACGGTCAGCGGCATGAAACAGACCTCGGCCGTGCGGCGAACCATGTCGAGCAAGGTGCCGCGCCCTTCATGGCTGGCCGAGATATCGAGAAAGCAGAGTTCGTCGGCGCCCGCCGCATCATAGGCGCGCGCCGCCTCGACCGGATCGCCCGCGTCGCGCAGGTCGACGAAATTGACGCCCTTCACCACGCGGCCGTTCGCCACATCGAGACAGGGGATGACGCGCGCGCGGACCGTCATTGGCGCTTCACACCCGCGCGACCGACAGCGCGGCCGCCAGGTCGAGCCGCCCGTCATACAGCGCGCGTCCGGTGATCACGCCCTCGATCCCGTCCTTGGCATGGATGGCGAGCATCCGGATATCGGCAATGCCGGCAACGCCGCCGCTCGCGATCACCGGGATGCTGCAGCTGCGCGCCAGATCGACGGTCGCCTCGACATTGCAGCCCTTGAGCAGTCCGTCGCGGCCGACATCGGTGAACAGCAGCGCGGCCACACCGGCATCTTCGAACCGGCGGGCCATGTCGACCACCGAAACGGTCGAGACATCGGCCCAACCCTTGGTGGCGACCATGCCGTCGCGCGCATCGACCGCAACGACGATGCCGCCCGGGAAATCCCTTGCAGCCGCGCGCACGAGATCCGGATTGTCGAGCGCGGCGGTGCCGATCACGATCCGCGCGACGCCCAGGCCGAACCAGCGCTCGATCGCGGCGCGGTCGCGGATGCCGCCGCCGAGCTGAACGTATCCCGGGAAGCGCTCGACGATCGCCTTCACCGCTTCGCCATTGACCGACTGCCCGGCGAACGCCCCGTCGAGATCGACGACATGAAGATGCTCGGCCCCCGCCTCGGCGAACAGCATCGCCTGCGCGGCGGGATCGTCACCATAGATGGTGGCGCGATCCATATCGCCTTCGGCGAGACGGACGACCTGGCCGCCCTTCAGGTCGATGGCGGGGAAAACGATCAGGCTCATGGTTTCCAGTCCAGAAAGCGTTCGAGGAATTGGAGCCCGTAGCGCTGGCTCTTTTCGGGGTGGAACTGGACGCCGATCATCGTGTCGCGACCGATCGCCGCGGTCACCGGGCCGCCATGATCGGTCAGCGCCAGCACGTCCGTGCCTTCGAAAGCGAAACCGTGGAGGAAATAGGCCTCGCCGGCTTCGAGCAGGCTGTGCTCGACCACCGGCGTCACGCTGTTCCAGCCCATATGCGGCACCTTGAGCGCCGAATCGGCGGGGTCGAGCGCGACGACCCGGCCCTTGATCCAGCCCAGCCCCTCATGCCCGCCCAGTTCCTCGCCGCGATCCGCCATCAACTGCATGCCGACACAGATGCCAAGAAACGGCCGTCCGGCACCGCGCACCACTTCGTCGAGCACATCGCGCATGCCAGGCACCGCATTCAACGCCGACGCACAGGCGGCATAGGCCCCGACGCCGGGCAACACGATCCGGTCCGCGGAGCGCACGACCGCCGGATCGGCGGTGACCACGACGCCTTGTGCGCCCGCGGCCTTCAGCGCGTTGTGGACGGAATGGAGATTGCCCGCGCCATAATCGATCAGCGCGACGGTTTCAGCCACCGGTACCCGAGCCCCCAAGCGTGCCCTTGGTCGAGGGAATCGCATCGGCCTTGCGCGGATCGATCTCGACCGCCTGACGCAGCGCGCGCGCGAGCGCCTTAAACGCGCTTTCGATGATGTGATGGTTGTTGCGCCCGTAGAGATTCTCGACGTGCAGCGTGATTCCGGCGGCGCCCGAAAAGGCGTGGAACCAGTGTTCGAACAATTCGGTGTCCATCTCGCCCAGCCGGGGCTGGCTGAACGCCGCTTTCCACACCAGGAACGGACGGCCGGAAATGTCGATCGCGGCGCGCGTCAGCGTCTCGTCCATCGGCGCATAGGCAGTGCCGTAGCGCGTGATGCCGCGGCGATCGCCGAGCGCCTGGCTCACCGCCTCGCCGATCGCGATCCCCGAATCCTCGGTGGTGTGATGCTGGTCGACATGCAGGTCGCCCGCGATCTTCACATCGAGATCGATCAGCGAATGCCGGGAAAGCTGTTCCAGCATGTGATCGAGGAAGCCGATCCCGGTCGAGACCGTGTAGACGCCGGTGCCGTCGAGATTGACGGTGACGTCGATCTCGGTTTCCTTGGTCTTGCGGGCTATGGTCGCTGTGCGCATGATGCGCCCCTATAGCGCGCCGGAATGCTGGCGCAATCACTTGACCAGCCGCGCGTCTGCGTTCACCACGGCGCGATGAGCGACGACACGCCCGATAGCCTGATTCCCTATGACGAGATCGTGCAGGAAGCACTGCGCGCGGTCGTCGGCCGCGTATTGGGCGAAGTCGAGCGCTCGGGCGGCCTGCCCGGCCAGCATCATTTCTACATCACCTTCAAGACCGGCGCGCCGGGTGTCGATATTCCCCGGCACCTGACCGAGCGATTCCCCGACGAAATGACCATCGTCCTGCAGAATCGCTTCTGGGACCTGAAGGTCGCCGAAGACGGTTTCGAAGTGGCGCTCAGCTTCAACCAGGTCGCCTCGCACCTGGTCATCCCGTTCGCCGCGGTCACCGGCTTCCACGATCCCGCGGTCAATTTCGCGCTTCAGTTCCAGGCGCAGGGTGACGAAGGCGGAGATGCCGAACACGAAGCGGAGAATGACCGCCCCGTCGCCGTGCCGGTCGAGGACGGTTCGAACGTCGTGACCGTCGATTTCGGACGCAAGAAATAATCGCACGCGTCGGCCCATTCGGGCTGGCATAACCCGTTCTCCCGCGCCATTTGCCTCTCCTGAAACCATGACGGAGGATGGCATGAACGCCACGCGCACCGAAACCGACAGCATCGGGGCTATCGAGGTTCCGGCCGAGGCCTATTGGGGCGCGCAGACGCAGCGATCGATCGAGAATTTCCCGTTCGGTGAGACCGAGCGGATGCCGATCGGCATCGTCCATGCGCTGGCGCTGGTGAAGCAGGCAGCGGCGCGCGTGAACCGCGCGCATGGCCTTCCGCACGAAATCGCCGACGCGATCGAGACTGCGGCCGCCGAAGTTGTCGCAGGCGAGCATGACGACCAGTTCCCGCTCGTCATCTGGCAGACGGGTTCGGGCACCCAGTCCAACATGAACGTCAATGAAGTGATCGCCGGACGCGCGAACGAGTTGCTTGCCGGTACGCGGGGCGGCAAGTCGCCCGTCCACCCCAATGATCATGTCAATATGGGCCAATCGTCGAACGACAGCTTCCCGACCGCGCTCCACATCGCGGCGGCGCGCGCCGCGACGGGCGCGCTGATGCCCGCGCTGGAACGGTTGCGCGGCGCGCTCGATAAAAAAGCGAAGGACTGGGATCATATCGTCAAGATCGGCCGCACCCATTTGCAGGATGCGACGCCGCTGACGCTCGGCCAGGAATTTTCCGGCTATGCCAATCAGCTCTATCGCTGCCGCAACCGGATCGAACCCGCGGTGAACCACGGCATGTGCCAGCTCGCCCAAGGCGGCACCGCGGTCGGCACCGGGCTCAATGCGCCGGCGGGTTTCGGTGAGGCAATCGCCGCCGAGCTGGCGACGCTGACCGGCCTGCCCTTCTTCACCGCCGAGAACAAGTTCGAGGCGCTGGCGTCCAACGACCCGATCGTCCATCTCTCCGGCACGCTTTCGACGCTAGCGGTCGCGCTGACCAAGATCGCCAACGATATCCGTCTGCTCGGATCGGGGCCTCGGTCTGGCATCGGCGAATTGATCCTGCCCGCAAACGAGCCCGGCAGCTCGATCATGCCCGGCAAGGTCAATCCCACCCAGTGCGAGATGCTGACGATGGTCGCGGCGCAGGTGATCGGCAATCACCAGGCGATCACGGTGGGCGGACTGCAGGGTCATCTCGAGCTCAATGTGTTCAAGCCGATGATCGGCGCCAATGCGCTGCGTTCGATCCATCTGCTCGCGGTCGGCATGGAGAGCTTCGCCGAACGCACCGTCGACGGGATGGAAGCCGACGAGACAAGAATCGCCGAACTGGTCGACCGATCGCTGATGCTGGTGACCGCGCTGGCGCCCGAGATCGGTTACGACAATGCCGCGAAGATCGCCAAGCATGCGCATGAGCACGGATTGACCCTCAAACAGGCTGGGCTGGCGCTCGAGCTGGTCGACGAGCCGACCTTCGACAGGCTGGTCCGGCCGGAGACGATGATCGGGCGGTAAGAAAATCCCCCCTCCCGCTTGCGGGAGGGGAAAATAGGATCACCGCACCGTCATCAGATGCACGCCCGATTCGGCCTGCTCGAACACGCACCGGCGCCCCAGGAAACGCTCGATGATGTCCGCCGCAGTCAGCGCATGCTGGCTCGGCTTGACGGTGCTGAAGCTGCAGCCACCCGCCAGCGCGAAGGGCAGCAGCAACTGATCCGCCAGATAGGGGCCGGCAAAGGCGTCGCTTGCCAGATAGCCCTTCATCCGCGCCGCCGCAGTCTTGGCGACCGTTTCGGCCGAGACGCCGAGCTTGCCGAAGCCGCTGACGATCTCCGTCACATGCTCGAAACCGGCTTCGAGCAGCAGGATGTTGCCCGGCCCATGCTCGGCGGGAAGCTCGCGTACCACAAAGACCTCTTCCGACCAGTTGAGCAGCTTGCGCGTGATCGCGATCTCGCGCTGGGCGATCTCGAACGGCAGCGCTGCGAACACCGCGGTCGCCGCGCGATGCAGCGATGCGCCGCGCGTGACGCAATCGATCGGCGATAGCGGCGCCGGTGCGATCTCCACCTCGATCCGCCCGCCGCCGCGCGGGTAGAAGCCGTGCCGCACCAGCCGCGCCTCGATACGCGGGCCCATGCGGTTGACGATCGGCAAGAAGCTGCGCGTGATGAAATCGAACGGCGGCGCCAGCATATTGTGCGTGCCACCCTCGAGCACGAGCCGCGACGGCCCGTCCGCCAGCATCAGCGGCGGCAGGATCGTCTGGAGCACCAGCCCGGTGCTGCCGGCGGTGCCGACCGAGAAACGATAGTCGCCCGGCGAAACGCGGCCGGGGCGGAAGACGACTTCCGACGCGCCGACCGCCAGCCCTTCGCATTCGGCGTTGCCGAGCGCACAGGCCGCTTCGATCGCGGTGACGTGCTGGCGCATCAGGCCGGGCTTCTCGCGCCCGCCGCGCACATTGACGATGCGGAACGGCTGGCCGGTGACGAGCGACAGCGCGCACGCATTGCGCACCACCTGCCCGCCGCCTTCGCCCTCCGATCCATCGATGATGATCATTTTCTGTTTTCCAAATGATAGTTGAGGTCGTGCATCCACCAGAACATCCAGTAATCGGCTTTGCGATCATCCGACGTACGGATGCCGAAATCACCGCCCCCCTTTTCGACGCAAGCGAACGCCGCAGACAATTTGTGCATCCGTCGACCGCCCACCGTCATGTGCAGCATCCCATCCTCCGGTGAGAGGCCGAAACCGTCGAAAGCGGGCGAGTATGAGATCCGCAGTTTCTCGAAGCATGGCTCGATCTTTCGGCCGGCGTTCGGCACGTTCAGTACGGCGTCAGTGACGGGCGCAAGCGTCAGCGTCCGAAAACACTCCTCACCGCCGGACATGCGATCCAGAAGCCCCCTTATCGAGCGGCACCCCGCCGGATCCGCAGACAAATGCCAGCCGCGCCAGTTTCGCCCAGGATCGGCGTAATGCCATATGCACAGCCGCCCGTCCTGGCGCCATTCGTTGACCCAGTTCCTCATGAGAACGGGAAGGATGTGCGCGAAGGGATCACCCCTTCACGCACACCACCTGCTTCAGCGTATGGACGATCTCGACCAGATCGGCCTGCGCGGCCATCACGGCTTCGATCGGCTTGTACGCGCGCGGCGTCTCGTCGATCACGCCTTCGTCCTTGCGGCATTCCACCCCGGCCGTGTCGGCGATGTGCTCGGCGAGCGACACCTCCTTCTTGGCCTGGGTGCGCGACATCACGCGCCCAGCGCCGTGGCTGCAGCTGTCGAACGATTCGGCATTGCCCAGCCCGCGCACGATGAACGATTTCGCGCCCATCGATCCCGGGATGATGCCCATCACACCCTTGGCCGCACGCACCGCGCCCTTGCGGGTGACCAGCACATTCTCACCGAAGTGATTCTCACGCTGGACGTAGTTGTGGTGGCAATTCACCGCTTCCAGCTCGGCATCGAACGGCTTGGCGATCTGCTTGCGGAGCGCACGGATGACGTTGGTCATCATCATCCGCCGGTTGAGCGCCGCATAATCCTGCGCCCAGCCGACCGCCTCGACATAGTCGTCGAAATGATCGGTCCCCTCGGGAAAATAGGCGAGGTCCTGATCGGGCAGGTTGATGTGCCATTTGCGCATGTCCTGCTTCGCCAGTTCGATGAAGAAGCTGCCGATCGCGTTGCCGACGCCGCGCGATCCCGAATGCAGCATCACCCAGACGCGCTGTTCCTCGTCGAGGCACAGCTCGATGAAGTGATTGCCGGTCCCCAGCGTGCCGAGATGCACGAGATTGTTCGTGTTCTTCAGCCGTGGATATTTGTCGGTGATCCGATCGAAGCGGGCGACGAGCGGCGCCCAGGCCTCGACGATCGCCGGGGGCGGATCGCCCCACGAACCCGAGTCCCGCTTGCCGCGCCCGACCGATCGGCCGTGCGGCACTGCCTGCTCGATCGCCGAACGGATGGCTTCCAGAGTGTCCGGAAGGTCGCTCGCGACCAGCGAGGTCCGCGCCGCCATCATGCCGCAGCCGATATCGACGCCCACCGCCGCGGGAACCACCGCACCCTTGGTCGGAATCACCGAGCCGACGGTGGCGCCGATCCCGACATGCACGTCCGGCATCGCCGCGACATGCTTGAAGATGAACGGCATCTGCGCCGCGCGCGAAAGCTGCGCGCGCGCCTTGTCGTCGACGGGGACGCCGCGCGTCCACATCTTGATCGGCACGCCGCCCTCGACATGCTGGTAATCATACATCGTCTCGGTCATCGCGACCTCCCTGGATTTTCTATCAATAGCGCCTCAACGCGGCGACAACGGGATGACGGGACGGCTCCGGCTTATGGGGCTGGCGAGGGAATCGAACCCTCCATCCCAATGGAGTCCCGTCAGGCATTCGCCGCGCTTCGGTTGTTGCCGGCGACGAGTGATGGCGAGACATTTCCCTGAGCTATCCGGTTTCCCGGAGGCGGAGTTGAACCGCCGACCTCCCGCCTGAGCGGGCGCTCTGACCCTGTAGTCCCGCCGGCATTCGCCAGCCTGATTTCATTTCGATCGAACATCGGCGACGAAGTGATGACGAAACATAGGCCCGAGTCCTGATCCCTCTAGACGACGCGCCAATCGGCTTTCGCCGCGCTGGCACGGCCGGATTCGAACCGGCGTCACGAGCGTCCCGTGTAGTTCCGTCGGCATTCGCCGATTTTCGATCACATCCGGCGACCAGATGTTTGACGGACAGTCCCTGCTCTACCGCTGAGCTACGCGCCGGCTGACCGGCGCGGCGGGATTCGAACCCGCGACCTGGGGATTAAGAGTCCATGTAGTCCGTCAGGCATTCGCCCTGATGCAAATTCGTTCACGGCGACGAGTTGGTCGTGAAACAGCCTCATGCTCTATCCATTGAGCTACGGGCTTGCGCCCGGCCGGATTCGAACCGGCAACACTGAAGTCCATGTAGTTCCACTGGCATTCGCCGTGATGTCGACCGGGTCGTGGCGACGAGTTTCAGCGAGACGGCGGTCCTTAAGCTACGTTCCAGCGGCGGGATTCGAACCCGCATCTCCCGTGACCGCATCGCTGCTTTCCCGGGCGCTTTACTCGTCGGACCTGTCTTCTGGTGGATGTAGTCCCGCCAGCATTCGCCACGACCCTGTTGATCAAACCTCCACTTGCCTGATGATGTCGACCCAGTCGCGCGTCTCGCCGGAGACGAAGCGTGCGATCGTATCGAACACCGCGTCGGAGAAACCCCCGACATTCATGATATCGGCGCGGCCCTTCGCCTGGGTCGTGCCATAAGGCTGTATATCGACGCAGACGAGCTTGGCCGCCGGGTTACGGCGCTTCAGCACGCTCCACTCGCGCATCGTCGCGGTGGCGCCGTGACGGCTGGCATCGACCCAGGACTCATTGTCCGAGACGATCATGACCAGATCCACAGCCGCCTTCTCCGCATTGAGCATCGCCAGCGGCGCCGAGACATTGGTCCCGCCCCCACCGATCGCCGCCAGCTTCGCCGCATTGACGGCGACGCGGGCATGCGGCGCGAGCGTCAGCGGCACGACGGCCTCTTCGAACGGGATCACCCGCGTCTGGCGGTTGGTCCGCAGCATCGCCGCCGCGACCAATGCCGCGACATCGATGCACCGCACCTTGGACGAAGCGCCCTTGCGGTAACCCGTCGCCGGCGAACCCATCGACCCCGACACGTCGGGACAGACAACGACCCGGCCCGGCACCTTGGGCACGCAACGGAGCGAAAGCTCCAGTGCATCCTCCAGCGCCGCCTGGACCTTGAGCGGCACGCCCGCATCGACCTGTCCCAGCGCCACCATCAGCTGATAGGGCATGGGCCGGACCTTGCGGAGCGCATCGCCGTTCGACAGTCGCTCGGCGACCAATTCGGTCACGCCATCGACACCGAACGCACCCTTGCGGGCCAGCGTGTTGAGATTCATCCGCAGCGCCTGCCAACCCATCCGCCCGGCCAGCTCGCCCCATTGCTCCGCACTCAGCGGAAAGGCGGTGAGCCATTCGAACGGCACCGACGGCAGGGGAAGCGACGAATCGCGCTTCCACACCTCGAACGCAGCGATCTCGACGGGCAGCGCGGCGACGTCATAGGGTCGACCGATCAGCCAGCCGTAAAATGCCTTGCGCGCGGCGTCAGCCGGCTTGGGGTGAACCATCTTGACGATATCGGCGAGCGACGGATCGTTGCCGGTGGCCGCCGCCATCAGGTCGCGCATCGACGCCTGCTCCAGCCAGCGCTGGACAAGCCGCTTCGGACGCGAGCCCAGCGAGGTGCGGCCGACCTGGCCCGAACGCATGATCTGCACGAAGCTGCGCAGCATGCGGCCATTGTCGATGACGCGCCCGAAGACACGGACCGAGAGATCGGGATCCGCGACCGTCAGATAGGCGGCCAGCACGGCCGGCATATCCTTCATCACACCCGCGGTGCGGGCATGGACCGCCGCCTGCGCGACGAACCAGGGATCGACCGCACGCGCCGCGTCGAGCACATCGGCGAGCTGGCCATCGGCCCGCCCGTAGAAATTGTCGGCCAGCGTGCCGGTTGCCGCAAGCTGGGCAAGCTTCGCCTCGGGCCCATAGGCATAGGCGGGCGCACCCTGGCGGTTCACGGCATCCGCGCGCGGCAGAAGCATCGCGACGGCGGAAGCGAAAAGGCTCTTATTGGCCATGGGCATCTTCCTTGTTCTTGGGGGCGGCCGGCTGATTCCGGCCCCCCCTTCGGCTCCACTGTCGGCACCCGCATAACGCGCCGTCCGACATGCCCTTCATCAGCACATGCCGTGCCAGTTCGATCGGCGCCGCCGAAAATTTCCTATATCGAGCTGATATATAATGATATTTATCCGATTACCGACGGATCATGTGAAATGGCGCCGATCAATCATGGCGGAATTTCATATCGCAACAGCTATCATTTTATCCTACAGGATAGATATGAGACCGCTCGTCGTTATCGGATTCCTGGGATCGACGCTCGATGCGAGCAAGTTCGGCCCGTCGCGCTGGAACAGATGGCGCCCCTCGGTCGGGCTCGCCATGCACGAGGATCTGCGCGTCGATCGTTTCATCCTGCTGCACGGGGAGCGTCATGACCGGCTGGCCGCATATATCGCGGAAGATATCGCTGCGGTTTCACCCGAAACGACGGTCGATCGGCGCCTGCTGAGCTTCGACGATCCCTGGGATTTCGAGGAGGTCTACGGCAAGCTGCTCGACTTCGCGCGCGCCGAGCCGTTCGATCCCGACAGCGAAGATTATCTGATCCACATCACCACCGGCACGCATGTCGCGCAGATCTGCCTGTTCCTGCTGACCGAGGCGCGGTACCTGCCCGGACGACTGCTCCAGACCCAGCCGAAGCGCGGCGCACCGACCGGGGCGCCGGGCAGCTGGAACGTGATCGACCTCGATTTGTCGCGCTATGACAGCATCGCGACGCGCTTCGCGGCGGCGAGCGCGGAAAGCACGTCCTTCCTGAAATCGGGCATCGACACGCGCAATGCCGGCTTCAACCGGATGATCGACGAGATCGAGCAGGTCGCGATCCGGTCGCGCGCACCGATCCTGCTGATGGGGCCGACGGGTGCCGGCAAGAGCCAGCTCGCGCGCCGCATCTACGAGCTGAAGCGGCTCAAGCATCAGGTGAAGGGCCCGTTCGTCGAAGTGAACTGCGCAACGCTGAAGGGCGACGGCGCGATGTCCGCTCTGTTCGGCCATCGCCGCGGCGCCTTTACCGGCGCCGCAGCCGACCGGCCGGGCCTGTTGCGCACCGCCGATACCGGCACCCTGTTCCTCGACGAGATCGGCGAACTCGGGCTGGACGAGCAGGCGATGATCCTGCGCGCGATCGAGGACAAGCGCTTCCTGCCGGTCGGCGCCGACAAGGAAGTCGGCAGTGATTTCCAGCTGATCGTGGGCACCAACCGCGATCTGGCGCAGGCAGTGGCCGAAGGGCGATTCCGCGACGATCTGTTCGCGCGGCTCAACCTGTGGACCTTCACCTTGCCCGGCCTTGCCGAGCGGCGCGAGGATATCGCGCCCAATCTCGATTATGAGCTCGATCGCCATGCCGAACGCGAAGGCGAACGCGTCACCTTCAATCGCGAGGCGCGCGAACGCTATCTTGCCTTCGCGACTGGGGCCGAAGCGCGCTGGCCCGGCAATTTCCGCGATCTCGCCGCCAGCATCACGCGCATGGCGACCTTCTCGCCCAAGGGGCGGATCGACATGGACTGCGTCGACATCGAGATCGCGCGGCTGAAGCGGCTCTGGTCGCCGGGCACGCAGGCGATCGACGATCTCGACGCATTGCTGATGCCCGACCAGATCGCGGCGCTCGATCCGTTCGACCGCGTCCAGCTCGCCCATGTCGTCGAGATCTGCCGGCGCAGCCGTTCGCTGTCAGAAGCCGGCCGCGCGCTGTTCGCGGCGTCGCGGTCGCGGCGGACATCGGCCAACGATGCCGACCGGCTGCGCAAATATCTCGCCCGCTTCGACCTGTCCTGGCAGCAACTGGTCGATTGAGAAACACACGGAAACGCGTCACCTCGGCGGCAGAATGCCCCGTGCGTGCGATTCACCGCCTTCACACCCTTTCCACCCCCGAAACCCCCTGCTAAAGCCCGCCCGACTCCCGCATTTGCGGGCTTTCTCACAACCCGCACGGGCCGCCTGAACGGCGTATCCCCGCCCGTGCCGCACAGCGAAGGGGCAAAAGCATATGACCGCCATTGGCCAGGACACGCTCTCCACCCGCACCGCGCTTTCCGCGGGCGGACAGACGGTTCATTATTATTCACTGGCCAAGGCGGCCGATCAGCTGGGCGATGTCAGCCGCCTGCCTTTCTCGATGAAAGTGCTGCTCGAGAATCTGCTGCGCTTCGAGGACGGCGTCACCGTCACCGTCGAGGATATCCAGGCAATCGTCGACTGGCAGAAGGAGCAGCGGTCCAACCGCGAGATCCAGTACCGCCCGGCGCGCGTGCTGATGCAGGATTTCACGGGCGTTCCCTGCGTCGTCGATCTGGCGGCGATGCGCGACGCGATGAACGCGCTGGGCGGCGACGCGCAGAAGATCAATCCGCTGGTCCCTGTCCATCTCGTCATCGACCACTCGGTGATGGTCGACGAGTTCGGCACGCCCAAGGCGTTCGAGGACAATGTCGAGCTGGAATATCAGCGCAACGGCGAGCGCTATGAATTCCTGAAATGGGGTTCGAAGGCGCTCGACAATTTCAAGGTCGTTCCCCCAGGCACCGGCATCTGCCACCAGGTCAATCTGGAGCATATCGCGCAGGCGGTCTGGACCTCGGTCGACGCCTCGGGTGAGACCGTCGCCTATCCCGACACCTGTGTCGGTACCGACAGCCACACCACCATGGTCAACGGCCTGGGCGTGCTCGGCTGGGGCGTGGGCGGCATCGAGGCCGAGGCCGCGATGCTCGGCCAGCCCGTCTCGATGCTCATCCCCGAAGTCGTCGGCTTCAAGCTGATCGGCACGCTGGCCGAAGGCATCACCGCAACCGACCTCGTGCTCACCGTCACCCAGATGCTCCGCGCCAAGGGCGTGGTCGGCCGCTTCGTCGAATTCTTCGGCCCCGGCCTCGATGCGCTGAGCCTCGCCGATCGCGCGACCATCGCCAACATGGCGCCCGAATATGGCGCGACCTGCGGTTTCTTCGGCATCGACGACAAGACGCTCGACTATATGCGCCTGACCGGCCGCAGCGAGGAGCAGATCGCGCTGACCGAGGCCTATGCCAAGGCGCAGGGCATGTGGTGGTCGGCCGATGCGCCCGATCCGGTGTTCACCGACACGCTCGAACTCGACATGGACAGCGTCCGCCCGAGCCTGGCCGGCCCCAAGCGCCCGCAGGACCGCGTCTCGCTCGACGCGGTGGACGAAGTGTTCAACGGCGACCTGTCCAAGGTCTATTCGAAGCAGCGCCCGACACGCGTCGCGGTCGAGGGCCGGGATCATGACATCGGCGACGGCGACGTCGTCATTGCCGCGATCACGAGCTGCACCAACACGTCGAACCCGTCGGTGCTCGTCGCCGCGGGCCTGGTGGCGCGCAAGGCCAATGCGCTGGGCCTGAAGCCCAAGCCCTGGGTCAAGACCTCGCTCGCCCCCGGCAGCCAGGTCGTCACCGACTATCTCGACAAGGCCGGCCTGACCGCCGACCTGAACGCCGTCGGCTTCAACCTGGTCGGCTATGGCTGCACCACCTGCATCGGCAATTCGGGGCCGCTGGCCGCGCCGATCTCCGCCGCGATCAACGGCAACGACATCGTCGCCGCCTCCGTCCTCTCGGGCAATCGCAACTTCGAAGGCCGCGTCTCGCCCGACGTGCGCGCCAACTTCCTCGCCTCGCCGCCGCTCGTCGTCGCCTATGCGCTGAAGGGCACCGTGACCGAGGATATGATCGAAACGCCGATCGGTCAGGGCACCGACGGCCAGGACGTGTTCCTCAAGGATATCTGGCCGAGCAACGCCGAGGTCCGCGAGGTCATGGACGCCAATATCGATCGCGGGATGTTCATGGCGCGCTATGCCCATGTCTTTTCGGGCGACGAGAAGTGGCGCGCGATCGAGGTCGAGGGTTCGGACACCTATAGCTGGCGCGCGGGCAGCACCTATGTCGCCAACCCGCCCTATTTCGAGGGCATGAGCATGACGCCCGCCCCGGTGCAGGACATTATCGAGGCGCGTCCGCTCGCGATCTTCGCCGATTCGATCACCACCGACCACATCTCGCCCGCGGGTAGCATTAAGGCCGACAGCCCGGCCGGCATCTTCCTGCAGGAGCATCAGGTCAGCAAGGCGGACTTCAACAGCTATGGCGCGCGTCGCGGCAACCATGACGTGATGATGCGCGGCACCTTCGCCAATATCCGCATCAAGAACGAGATGCTGCCGGGCGTCGAAGGCGGCTATTCGGCCTATAAGGGCGAGCAGATGGCGATCTACGACGCCGCCATGCGCTACAAGGCCGACGGCACGCCGCTGATCGTCATCGCAGGCAAGGAATATGGCACCGGTTCCAGCCGCGACTGGGCGGCAAAGGGCACCAACCTGCTGGGCGTCCGCGCCGTCATCGCCGAGAGCTTCGAGCGTATCCACCGTTCCAACCTGGTCGGCATGGGCGTGCTGCCGCTGCAGTTCGCCGATGGTGTCGACCGCCAGACGCTGGGTCTGAACGGATCGGAGAGCTTCACGATCGAGAATGTCTCGGCGCTCCGCCCGCGCCAGACCGTCACCGTCAAGCTGACGCGCGCCGACGGCTCGGAGGAAAGCTTCGAGACGCTGTGCCGCATCGATACCGTCAACGAGCTCGACTATTTCCTCAACGGCGGCATCCTGCCCTATGTGCTGAGGAAGCTGGCGGCTTGATTATCGGCCGGCGCGGGGCGATCGCGGGCGGGCTTGCGCTCGCCCTGATCGGCCCCGCCGCCTTCGCACGGGAGGGGACACGCATGTACGGCATGATCGGCAAGATCACCGCGAAACCGGGCCAGCGCGACGCACTGGCCAGACTCCTCCTCTCCGGTTCGGACGAGATGCCGGGCTGCCTCAGCTATATCGTCGCCGAAGACGCGACAAACCCCGACCTGATCTGGGTCAGCGAGGCCTGGGACAGCGAAGCAAGCCACAAGGCATCGCTGGAGATTCCGGCGGTACGCGCTGCGATCACCGAAGCGATGCCACTGATCGCGGGATTCGACACCGCAGCGACGACACGTCCCCTTGGCGGGATCGGGCTGCCTCCCCAAGGCTGACCCTGCGGTGCTAGAGTGCCCCCTTCACCTTTCGGGAGGGGACGGCATTTGAGAAAACCCCAGACGGTCGCCGCGCTGACCGAACTTGGCCGGGTCCGGCTATCGAAATCCTTCTTCATGCGCGATTTCCTGCATTCGGAGATCGCGGCGATCCACGGGATCGCGAACGTGCCGGACGATCCGGATCTCGCCATCGCCGCGGGCACGCGGCTGTGCGAGGAGTTGCTCGAACCGCTGCAGGACGCGTTCGGCCGCATCGCGGTCCGCGGCGCCTATCGCTCGGCCGAAGTGAACGGGCTCGGCAACCGGCTGATGCGCAAAGGCGCCAAGGGTTATAATTGCTCGATGAACGAGGCGAGCGCGGCCGACCATATCTGGGACCGGCGCGATGCGCGCGGCTTCATGGGCGCGACCGCCTGCATCGTCGTTCCCGGCTTCATCGAACGCTTCAACCAGCCCGGCGACTGGACGCGACTCGCCTGGTGGATCCACGACCATCTCGATTATTCGAATCTGTGCTTCTTCCCGATCAACTGGGCGTTCAACATCCAGTGGCACGAGATGCCGGTGCGGCGGATCAACAGCTTCGTCCGTCCGCGCGGCTGCCTGACCAAACCCGGCATGGCCAATCATGACGGCAGTCATGAGGAAGAATGGGCGGGGATATTGCCCTGAGCCTTATTTCCGCTTGGCGGCGCTCCGCTCGCGAACGGCCTTGAATTCGGATCCATCCTTCCAGCCGGGCCAGTGACCCGAACCCGCCAGCTCGACGGCGATGCGGCGAACCAGGTCGATATCCATCACCGCACCGTCGAGATTCCAATCGGGGCTCCAGGCGTCGCAGGGCTGGTGGTAGCATTTTCCGGTATAGTCATCGACCCAGCGCTGCCCCGCGGCACGGCCGCCCGCAACCATGTCCGATGCGCCGGCGAGGCTCATCATCAGCAGCACGGGCACCCCGCGCTTGGCAAAGGGAAAATGATCGGCGCGATAGAACAGCCCGCGTTCGGGCAGGCTTTCCGGCGTGACGGTGCGGTCCTGCGTGGCGGCAAGGCGCGCCAGATCGTCCTCGAGCATCGTCTGACCCTGCCCGACCAGGATGACGTCGCGTGCGCGGCCCGCGGTCTGGAGGACATCGACCGTCAGGTTCGCGACCGTCCGCTCGAGCGGATAGATCGGGTTGGTCGCATAATATTCGGAGCCGAGTAGCCCACGCTCCTCGGCGGTCCAGGCCGCGAAGACCAGGCTGCGCGCGGGCGGCGGGCCGGCCTTGAAGGCGCGCGCGATCTCGAGCAGCGCGGCGATGCCGATGGCGTCGTCATTGGCGCCCGCACGAATCGTCCGCCCCTGTGCGTCGGGCGCGCCGATGCCATAGGCATCCCAATGCGCGCCGAGCATCACCGTCTCGTCGGGCCGCACGGCGCCGGGGATTTTGGCCAGGATATTGCGGCTCTGCACCGTCTCGCGCGTCACGGGAATATCGGCGGAGAAGTCCAGACCGGCCAGCGGCACCGGCCTGAAATCGGCGCGGCGCGCGGCGACGCGCAGCGCCGCCAGATCGAGCCCGGCATCGCGGAACAGCGCCCTCGACGCCTCGCCGCTCAGCCAGCCCTGCAGTCTCAGGCTCGTCACCTTGTCGGCTGGCCGGACAATGTCGTAATTCTCGCCGCCGGCGCTCACCACGACATTCCAGCCATAGCCGACACCCGCCATGTCATGGACGATCAGCGCGCCGATCGCGCCGCGCCGCGCGGCTTCCTCGAACTTGTAGGTCCAGCGCCCATAATAGGTCATGGTCCGCCCGCCGAACTTGCCGACGGCATCCTCACCCGCCGCCGCCTCGAAATCGGGATCGTTGATCAGGAAGACCGCGATCTTGCCCTTGAGATCCGCGCCCTTGAAATCGTCCCAGCCGCGTTCGGGCGCATCGATGCCATAGCCGACAAAGACCAGAGGCGCGCCGTCGACCAGTGCGCGATCCTTCGGCTGGAGCGTGCTGAGATAGATATCCTTCGCCGTGGCGAGCGGACGAAATTGTCCGCCGCGCGTCGTGCCGAGCTTTGCGGGTGTGCCGAGCCGGGTGTGGAGCAGCGGCACCGCCTGGGTCCAGCCGCCATCGCTGCCGCCCGGCTCCAGCCCCAATGCCTTGTAGCGTCCGATCAGATAGTCGACCGTCTTGCCCTCGCCCGGCGATCCGGGGGCACGCCCCTCGAACGCATCGGACGCCAGCGTCTTCACCGTCTCGGTGATCCGCCCCGCATCGATCGGATTGTCCTGCGCAAATGCAGGCATCGGCAGGCACAGCGCAGCGGCAAGGACGAGGCGACGAAACATATGGGCATCTCCTGGAACCGATATTGCCCCAGCCTTAGAGCGATTTGCAGTTCGATGGAATCATCGAACGACTCGAAAATCGCGGTAAAACAAAAGCCTGGAGCATGCTGTGATCCGCTGGAGGTGGATCACGGCATGCTCCAGGTTGCCCGGGAGCGAGAGCAAGCACTGATCCGCCTGCCGCGGCCGTTCAGCCCGAGTGCAGCACCGGCCGCCTAGCCTTCGTCATCCATCGAGGAGACGGCCGTTGATCCGCACCCTGCTCATATTGCTCCCGCTTGCCGCGGCGATGCCGGCATCCGCCCAGACGGCGCGCAATCCCCAGGTCGATTATCCGGGCTTTCGCGAACTCACGCTGAAGGTCGAAACCCAGCGCCGCGACCGGCTGATCGATTTCGCGCGCTTCAAGGCGAAGGCCGCGAAATCCGGTACGCTGATTCTCGACGCGCGTTCGGCCGATGCCTATGCGCGGGGCCATATCGCCGGCGCGGTCAATCTGCCCTTCACCGATTTCACCGCCGAAAGCCTGGCGCAGGCGATCGGCCCCGACCGCGACCGCCCGATCCTGATCTATTGCAACAATAATTTCCGCAACGACAAGCCGCCGGTGATGCTGAAATCGCGTCCGCTCGCGCTCAACATCCAGACCTTCATCAATCTGGTCGGCTATGGCTATGCCAATGTCTGGGAACTGGACGATGTGATCGACTTCAACGATCCCAAGGTCGGTTGGGTAACGACGAGTGGGTGAGTTGAATCGGTGGATCAGTTGGACGGATATCATTCCACGCGCCCCAAAGTCCGTTCGTGTCGAGCCCTCGACTGCCCGCCAGGGCGGGCGCTCAGGATGGACTTCGGCCCATAGGCCGAAGTCGAGACACGTAGCGCGGGCCCCAAATGTCCCTCGACTTCTCCGCTTAGCGGAGAAGCCTGTCCTGAGCGCCTGCCTTGGCAGGCAGTCGAAGGGCTCGGGACAAGCGGTGGGGGTTAGCCGTTAGCGCTACTTACCCAGCCTAATCTCATACAGCACCGGCCAGTTCTTGCCCGTCACGAACAGCCGGTCCTTCTTCCTGTCATAGGCAATGCCGTTGGCGACATCGTCGCGGCCGCGCCGGCCCGAATTGGCCGACAGCGCCGAAACGTCGATCCAGCCCTTCACCTTGCCCGTCACCGGATCGATCCGCGCGATCCGGTCGGTCAGCCAGATATTGGCGAAGACCTCGCCCTTCACCCATTCGAGCTCGTTAAGCCTGGGAACCGGGCGGCCGTCCGCCGTCACCTGGATCCGGCGCTTTTCCTTGAGCGTTTCGGGATCGAGGAATCGCAGGAACGGCGTGCCGTCGCTCATCACGATCTCATGATCGTTGCGCGTCAGCGCCCAGCCTTCGCCGCGATATTTGAACGTGCCGATCTTCCGGAACGTCGCGCGATCCCAGATGAAGCCGATGCCGTGCTGCCAGGTCAGGCTGATCAGCTTGCCCTTCCAGTCGACCAGCCCCTCACCGAAATAGCGCGATTCGATCTCCGCCTCGCGCAGCACCTTGCCGTCTTCCAGCCGCACCTCGCGGACGACCGACTGGCCTTCCATCCCCGTGCTCTCGAACAGCCGCCCGTCGAGATAGAGCAGCCCTTCGGTAAAGGCAGTGGGATCATGGGGGAAGGTAGCGACCACTTCCGGCTGTTCGGTGGGAATAGCCCCCGGCGCCGCACCCAACAGGAAAAGCGGCAGCAGGGCGGCAAGCAATCGTCTCATGCGACCGCATCCGCCAACCAGCCCGGCAGAATCGCGCCCGGCGTCGCGGCCAGCGCCTCGACGCGCAACCGCATCACCGCCATGCCGAGTTCGGGATACCAAGCCATTGCGGCATCGCCCGGATCGGCATCAGCCCGGACCACGGCCAGGCGGCGGTTGACCTTCTGGCGCCAGTTCATCCGCGCGGTATTCTCCTGGCCGACATAGCAGCCCTTGGTGAAGCTGACCCCGTTCAGCTCGGCGGCATTGCATTCCAGCCAGAGCGTCTTGTCCTGCCCCAGTTCGGCCGCGCCCTCGGTGACACCCAGCGACAGGCGATGCGCATGCCAGCCCGTCGCCGGCTCACCCGGCGGCGCGATCCAGCGATGGCCGAGGCCGCCCAGGCGCGGATCCTCCGGCGCCTCGGCCTGAAGAGCCCAATGGACGCCAAGCGATTCGTCGCGCGCGATCACGATCTGGCGGCGCAGGCGATAGAGCGACAGACGGCGGATCAGCGCGTCGGCCTGTTCGGCTTCGCAATCGATCAGCACATCCTCGCCATCGGCCCATAGGATGAAGTCGAACAGCGCCTTGCCCTGCGCGGTCAGCAACCCTGCCCAGGCCGGCAAGGGGCCAGTGGCGTCGTTGGTGACGAGGCCCTGAAGAAAGCCGCGGACATCGTCTCCGGAAAGACGGACCACGGCGCGGTCGCTAAGGGTGGTGCCAGTCATCGCCACTAGTTAAGGACGGTCGCGAAGAATCCCAAGCCGGAGCAACAATGACCGCGACAGAAATTACGCGACTGGAGATCAGGCGCCCCGACGACTGGCATGTCCATCTGCGCGACGGCGAGATGCTTGCCGCCGTCGCCGGCCAGACCGCGCGGCAATTCGCGCGCGCGATCGTGATGCCCAACCTGTCCCCGCCGGTGACGACGGTCGCCGGCGCCGCGGCCTATCGCGAGCGCATCCTGGCGACGCTGCCCGACGACGCGGCGTTCACGCCGCTGATGACCAGCTACCTCACTGACGGCGCCGATCCCGACGAACTGACACGCGGTTTTGCCGAAGGCGTGTTCACTGCCGCCAAGCTCTATCCCGCCCATGCGACGACCAATGCCGCGCATGGCGTGACCGACATCCGCGCCATCTATCCGGCGCTCGAAGCGATGCAACGGATCGGCATGCCCCTGCTCGTCCATGGTGAAGTGACCGACCCCAATATCGACATATTCGACCGTGAGGCCGTCTTTATCGAGCGCACATTGTCGGGGCTGGCGCGCGACTTTCCCGCACTCAAGATCGTGTTCGAGCATATCACGACCGCCGAGGCCGCGGATTTCGTGCTGGGCTCCAGCCCGACGATCGGCGCGACGATCACGCCGCAGCATCTGATCATCAACCGCAACGCGATCTTCGCCGGCGGGATCCGTCCGCATGCCTATTGCCTGCCGATCGCCAAGCGCGAGCATCACCGGCTGGCGTTGCGCCGTGCGGCGGTATCGGGCTCACCCAAATTCTTCCTGGGCACCGACAGCGCACCGCACGCGATCGACCGCAAGGAAGCCGCCTGCGGCTGTGCCGGCATCTTCAACGCGCCCTTCGCGCTCGAAAGCTATGTCGGCGTATTCGACGAGGAAGGCGCGCTCGACCGTTTCGAAGCATTCGCTTCGGAGAATGGGCCGCGTTTCTACGGCCTGCCGCTCAACGAGGATCGCGTGGTGCTGGAGAAAGCCCCGGTAACGGTACCGGAGACCGTCGGCACCGGCGCGACATCGCTGGTGCCCTTCCATGCCGGCGAAACGCTTTCATGGCGTTTCGCAGGACGGGTCGGTTGATCCTCAGAAGGGGATCCAGCGTCCCTTCTCGCTGAACTTCATATAACCGATATTGGCGCCGAGCCTCAGGCCGGCGCCAAGACGGATCGGGATCAGCACGACGTCGCCGCGGCGCAGATAGCTCGCGGTGAAGCCGCCGACGAAATAGGCGGTGCCTTCGCCCTGCGGATAGCGGCGATAGAGTTCCTGGCTGTCATAGAGATTGTAGACCAGCACGAAGCTCTTGGATGCGTTGCCGCCCATGTCGAAACCGATCGACGGGCCGGTCCAATAGACCTTGCGTTCGCCCTCCACCTTGTGATGGAGCATGCCCGATCCGTAGCGGACCCCGACGACGATCGCGCCCGAGGCCTCCGAACCGGTGATATAGGCGTTGGGCTCACCCTGATCCTTCAGGATATCCTCGATGATCTTGGCGAGGCCCTGGGCCCCGCGACCGAACACACCCTCCGCGGCGCCGATCAGATCGCCCCTCTGGAAGGTATTGGGCTGTCCCGCCATCGGAGCCGCCGTTGCGGCCGATGCGGATGCCGACGCCGGCTCGGCGACCGAATCAGCGGGGAAATTGGCCTGCGACGACGCGGCTGGCGCAGTATCGCTCGGCATCTGAGTCTGCTGATCGGGCGGCAGCAGATCGGCATCGATCGCCTCGTTGGGATCGACGTCGCGCACCTGCGCAACGGCGGGCACCGCTGCAAACGAGAAGGCCGCGGCAACGATGATCGTGCGCGCGAACAGGGTCTTCAACATCTTCTACCCCCGGAACTATGCATTTCGCAGGTTATCGCCTGATCGCATGAGCCTGCAATGAACGGGCGGCGAAGCGAGTCGATCACGCGCCCACCCGAGTCGGAACCCACGGCATGTCCATCGAAAAACTTCTCAGTCCCCCAGTTGATCACCGTACGCCCCCCCGCTATAGCCGCGCTTCGCTGCTGCTTCGGAGACGTGGGTGAGTGGCTGAAACCAACGGTTTGCTAAACCGTCGTATGGAGAATTCCGTACCGAGGGTTCGAATCCCTCCGTCTCCGCCAGCCAGTCGGCATGATTTCCGTAAATGAGAGAATCGCCGCCAGAACGGCGCAGTTCTGCGCCGTTCGCGGCATGATCCCGTAGCGGGAGAATCCCTTTTGGGGCTCTCAGAGGCGTTTTCTCCCGCTCTTTCTCCGCAGCCATTCCACTACTACGGAATCGCGTTTTCGCCATAAATCGGACGGTCCCGCACCGGGCTCCGATCCATATTTGTCGCCCGTTTGGGTGTGTGAGCTTTTGCGCCCGGATCTCCCGTATATATGGGAGTCTATGGGATAAACCGTTCAAAACGGCCGAGTTCGCCCCATCATCGCGGACTTTATCGCCCGATAATCATGCACTTACACCCAAACTCCCATTGGCCGGAAATGGGAGTTTCTGGACCAAAAATGGGCGACCAATTCGAGCCTATGGGAGAGGCCCCACGCTGGCTGGCTAACGCCCCCGTGTCCACAAATGCCGGCGCTCCAAAAGCTCCCATATGTGGTTCCGAGATCGTTTTGACGAACACTTGGTTGCATATATAATACTGAGTTTTCAATTACTTATGATCACTCTTTGCTTGACGACAGCCTCCCGGAGCGAGATGATCCGGCCTAGGCCCGGGCAACGGACTGGGTCCCTGGAGAGGCGTTTCAACCGGGCGGCACCGCGTCGCGGCAGCCGCGCTTCGCAGCGGGGTCCTCTATGACCGTAAGTATCCGACAGCGGAGTCGCTTCACCGATGCGGCTCCATGTCATCACGCAACACCATTGACCCAGGCTCACGTTCAGCCGGGCCAACCAGAGCTTCAGATCCGGCAGGTCGCGCTCGCTTCGCTGAAGCCGCCGCCACGCAAAGCGCGCAAATACTCCGCGAAGCACCTCGCACAGTTAGAGGCGAGCATTCGGCAGCGCGGCTTCATCGTTCCGATAATCGTCGACGAGGCGATGGGGATCGTGTGCGGGGTCGCGCGATATCTCGCGGCGAAGGCGCTCAAGCTTCAGACCGTTCCGGTCATTCCGATCGGGCACCTCACGCCCGATCAGCTTCGCGCATTCAGGATCGCGGACAACAAGCTGGCCGAGGGCGGCGAATGGGATCTTCCCGAGCTCGCGGTCGAGCTGTCCGAGCTGATGCTTTCGGACGAACTGGAGATTGAGCTGACCGGGTTCAGTACGGTCGAGATCGATTCGATCCTGCTGGGTTCGGACAAGCCGGGCACGCAATCCGAGACGGAGGAGATCGAGGAACCGGACGAGACACCGGCGATCTCGAGGGTGGGTGATGTCTGGATCATCGGCGATCACCGCATGATCTGCGGCGATGCCATGGAGCCGTCGGTCTATGAGCGGTTGATGGGCGGCGAGCTCGCGCGCGCCATATTCGCGGACTTTCCCTACAATGTCGCCATCGCCAATAATGTAAGCGGTCTGGGAAGAGTCAAACATTCCGAGTTCGTCATGGCATCGGGAGAGCTGTCCCGCCCCGAGTTCGTCCGTTTCCTGAGCGACATCATGGCACAGCTGGTGGCATTTTCGATGCCCGGCTCTATCCATTTCGGCTGCATGGACTGGCGTCATCAGCTGGAGATGATGCAGGCGGGCGAGGCGAACTACACCGCGCTCAAGAACCTGCTCATATGGGTGAAGGACAATGGCGGTTTAGGAAATTTTTTCCGGAGCCGGCACGAGCTCATATACGCCTGGAAGGTTGGCAAGGCACCGCATGTGAACAATTTCGGTCTTGGCGAGACCGGGCGGTACCGAACCAACGTCCTTGAATACCCCGGATGCAATACCTTCCGCAAGGGGAGGAAGGAAGATCTCGAAGCGCACAGTACGGTCAAGCCGACCCCGCTGGTCGCAGACCTGATCCGCGACGTCACCAACCCGGGTGAGATTGTACTCGATCCCTGCACGGGCTCAGGCACGACCATTCTCGCGGCCGAGCGGACAAAGCGGCGCGCCCGCTGCATCGAGCTCGATCCCAAATATGTCGACGTCACCATCCGCCGCTGCGCGGCGCGGCTGGGACTGGAGGCCGTCCACGAAGAGACCGGCCTGACCTTCGACGCGCTGGCAGACTCACGCGCCGACGCCGTTTCCACAGATTGCGAAGAGGAGCGGGAAGCATGAGCACGCCCAATATACGCAAGCGCCACCGGACCTGGTCGCCGGCCACCCCGATTGCCCCCGCTCCATCATCAGCCGCCGAGCCGCCCGTCGGATCGACGACCGAATCTCGGGCACCCGATGCGGGCGAGAACGGAGAGGTCACTCGCGTCGGCCACTGCCGCCCTCCGGTCAGCAGGAGGTTCGGACAACCCGGCGGCAACAGGCCGGGCCGCAAAAAAGGATCGAAGAACCGTCGGACGATCTTCAACGAGGAGATGAGTGCCTCGGTAAACGTGAATGGCAAGATGATCGAGAAATGCCGTCTCGGGATGCGGCAGCTCGCCAATGGCATGGCTAAGGGCGACCCGAAGTTTCTTGTGGCCGGACTGAAGCTGGCGATGGAGCTTGATCCGGCGAAGGACGCGCCGCCTGACGCCGTAGAGGTACCGCTCGATACGCATGAACGCTCGGTTTTTGACATCATGAAAGAGATGTTCGGCGCAGGCGGTCCAACCGCTCTGCGCGCCGACGGCAGCCCCGCTGACAAAGGAGGCGACGATGAATAATCATCCAACCGAGCGAGAGCTCTTCGATCAATTGCAGCGCGAATGCCTTTACGCGTTCGCTCTCTCATATTTCCAGCTGGTCGCCGGCAATCGCCAATATCGCCGGGCGCTTCATGTCGAGGCGATGTGCGTAGCGCTGGAAAGCGCGGCGCGCGGGGAGACCAGGCGGCTGATTATCACCGTGCCGCCCCGCTATCTCAAATCGTACACGATCGCGATCGCGTTCGTCGCCTGGGTCCTGGGCAAGGACCCGACCAAGAAAGTGATGGTTGCGAGCTATGGCGCGGATCTCGCCGAGGAACACGCCAACGGGTTCCGCCGGATTGTTCAAAGTGCCACATTCAAACAGATGTTTCCCGGCTTCAGGATCCGGTCGGACACCAGCGACGAGACGTCCACGACACAGGGGGGCGGACGCAAGGCGATCTCGGTGGGCGGCGCCGCCACCGGTCATGGTGCGGACATCCTGATCATCGACGACCTGCTGAAGGCGGGCGATGCCTTGTCCGAGCTTCTGCGCACCAAGGCAAACGACTTCTTCGACACGTCGCTGTTCACGCGCCTCAACGTCAAGGAGGACGCCGTGGTCATCGTTCTCCAGCAGCGACTGCACGAGGACGACCTCGTTGGCCATCTGCTCGAACAGGGCGGTTGGGTCCATATGAACATGCCCGCCATCGCCGATCGCAAGGCGAGATTCCCCCTTTATCTGGGCCGGACGTTCGTCCGCGAGCCGGGCGATCTGCTCGCGCCGGGCCTCGAGGGTCATGTAGCGCTCGAAGAGGCGCGGGTCCGGCTCGGCCGAACCGCCTATCAGGCGCAGTATCTGCTCGACCCGATCCCGCCGGACGGCAACATCATCAGCTGGAGCTGGTTCAACCGATACGAGTATGCGCTCGATCGGGAGGATTATGACTGTGTGGTCCAGTCGTGGGATACGGCCACCAGTGACGACCCGGACGCGGCTTACTCGGTCTGCATGACCTTCGGCCATGATCAGGGGGTCTGGGATCTGCTCGACATCTACCGGGGGCGGGTGAAGTTTCCGGTGCTTTGCCGCAAGGCGATGCAGCTCTATAAAGACTGGCGGCCCGATCGCGTCCTGGTCGAGGACGCCAGTTCGGGCCGGCAGCTCAGCCAGACGCTGATCGAACAGCTCGGCGAGGGCCGCCGCCGGATCATCCCCTACCCTTCGCCGCTCATCGGGAAGGAGGACCGGCTGGATCTCCAGAGCATCAAGATCGAGCGCGGAGATATCTCGCTCCCCAACGAGGCGCCCTGGCTCGATGGATTCAAGAACGAGCTGATGCGGTTTCCGCTGGGCAGGTTCAAGGATCAGGTCGATGCGCTGACCCAGTTCCTGGAATGGACGTCGGGTCCACAGGGACGGAGCGTGCGTCCACGGGATCCGGTAACCGGCGAGCCCGGGAGCGCCATGCGGCCGCGGGGCGGCAACTATAATCGTCGGTTCCAGTCACGGCTTGTCGACCGTTATGGCGACGGTCGCGAGGTGGTCCGCATGGGCTGATCCGGGCCGGATCCATCCAGTATCGGGAGCGACAGCTCCACCCGATACCCCGCCAGCATGGTCGCCACGACCGCTGGCGGGGTAATTTGTTTGAGCGGAGCGTCGGGCAGCAGGGCCGGCTCGTATCCGGCGAACGACCATTTCCACCAGCTGCCAACGCGCCACATCCAGACGCCCGCGCGATTCGCGTCGGTCACCATGATGCCGTCGACCAGCGTCTCCTGATCGAATCGCGATAGACGCCCCCGCTCGGCTACAAGCACCGCATCGACCTCCGCCACCCTTGGTGCCTGCGCCAGGCCATGCGCCTTCTGCCATGCCCGCCTGAATGCCTGCCAGCGCTCGAGCCGGCACGATGCGCAGGGCCGATGCCCCGCCGCCAGCGCGGTCGCCTCATCCGGAAAGAACAGCTCGGTATAGAAGCCCGGCCGCATCAGCTGGCGCCTGATGCCAGGCCAGCGTGGCAGGCAGGTGATCCAGGCTTTCTGCGCGGACTGCCGTACGATCCTGCGATTGGCGTCGTGCAGGCAGCCGCGATTGCCCATGAACATACCGCGTTCGGTTGTGGCGACGATCTCACCGAACGGATTCACCCGATTGCGCAGCGGCGGCTTTGATATCTCAGGCATCGACGCGGGCAAGCAGGCGTGGGCGCAGGCTGTTGGCGAACTGGTTGGCGGCGCGCGCGAGCAGGTCGATCTGACGGTCTTCTTCAGCCTCGTTCCATGGTGCTGGCGAGTGCCATTCGATGGCAATCGATGCCTGATCGCTCTTCTGCTCCCAGACCGGTCCTGACAGCCCTGCTTCGTCGAACTCCTGGTCGATAGCTTCGCGGTCTGCGCTGAGTCGCTCATAGAGGGCGAACCCTTCGGCCCCCTTCAGGCCAAGAAACGCACCGACCTTCTTCTGCGGGATACTGCGCCACACTGTGACATGCACATCGCCCGGCAGATCCATGCGCATCCAGTTGAGCCCGGCCGGGCGCGGCGGGGTCTGGCCGGGATCGTCGAGCTGGAGCCGGGCAAGAAAGCGATCGGAGAAGTCGCGCCATTGCTGGAGCATCTCGGGATCGGCTTTGGTGCCGCTCGCGCGGGGCCGGGTCTCTGGTTCGGGTTCGATCGACGATACGCTGACACCGACCGCTTCGTTGCGGATGACCATGCGTTCGATATTGGTGGTCCTGGCCAGCACCCGCGGCTGGACCACGACCTGCTCGCGGTCCTCGCTGTCGGTGAAGCGATATTGCGCCATCTCGATCAGGCCAAAGGAGAAAGCCAGCGCCCCATGCGCGGTCAGATATTCGCCGAGGCGCGAGGTACCTTCGGTGATGCCGTCGCCGACGATCAGCAGCATGAAGCGGCCGGCCGCCAGATCGCGCGAGACCTGATCGACCAGCCGGGCCTCATCAATGATGGCACCGCTGTCGCGCACCAGTTCATAGAGGACATTGCCCGGTCGCTTCGTCGCGCTCGATATCTGGCGCTGGAGGTCCTCGTATGAGAAGTTGGCGAGTTCGCGGGCATAGTCGAGGATCTGGCCGACGACCTCACGCCGTGCCTGCGGGTTCCGCCACAGCTTGCATTCGACGATCACCAGCCGGCCCTTGTCGTCGACCAGCAGCGCGTCGATGCGGCCGACGCCGGGAATGACCAGTTCTTTCGCGACCGCGATCAGGCTGCCGAAACCCGGATCGATGTCGCGCACGGGCAGCATATCGGGATGGGCGAAGAGCAGGTCACGCAGGGTGTCCTCGCGATTGGCGACACCTTCGGGCTCGCGCGCGACGATCTGCGGGGGACCGGCGGGGTTGAGGATGACGAGGTTGCTCATGACGGGTTCGCCACCGGCACCGTGGGAGCCGCTTCGCCCAGCTTGGCCTTCTCGATCTCGATCGTGCGGCCGTCGCCCAGCGTGAACCGACCTTTGCCCGTGGTCGCGGTCAAAAGCTGCGAAACCACCGACTCGTTCATGCCCTTCAATGTGACGCCATTCAGCTGGACGATCGTCATGCCGGGCGTGAGCCCCGCCAGCGACGCCGGTCCTCCCGGGTCGACCGCTGAGACACGGGTGCCATCGGCCGCAACAGATACGGTGAAGCCGAAGCCCGAGGGCGGCTTGTTGTTCGCCGACATCCCGGATGCGAGCGGGAGGCCGATACGCTTGCAGGCGTCGGGTATCGTTGACCATTCACTCTGTTCGACCACGAAGTCGATGACGGCGTCATTGTCGATGATGACGGCGAACTGGCGACGTCCGACATAGCCCCCGAAGCCGTTGCGGGCATTGACATAGCCGCAGCTCACATAGCCATATTTCTTGCCCGCCAGCGAGGTCTTGAACCAATCCGCCTTGTACCCGTTGGGCCATTCGAACCGGGCGCTCTCGGGATCGAGAAGCTTCGTGCGGATCGCCTGCTCGCCCAGTTCCCTGTAGCGGCCCCAGTCCGGGGCCGGACCGTATTGATAAGGCGGCTCGGGTGCTTTCTTCGCCTCCGCCGGCATGGCGGTGAGTGCAGCCAGCGGGATTGCGCAGGCGCTGGTCCAGCGCCGCGCGCGTGTCGATAGGAACTTCATGACGTCTCCCCAATCGGGCGACGTCCTTGGCTCGGGCCTCTTTCGTCGCGCCTATGTCCTCTCGGAGCGACGGCCGAAGCCGGATGTTCGAAACCTGAAGGAGTCCTACAGGCGCATGCGCCTTTACCGTTGCCGGCTGGACATACGCGCATGCCACCCGGCCGATAAATCGACCGAGGTGACTCCTTTTGAGGTTTCGACGCCCCACCTCCCGGCTTTCACGGGAGGCGGGGTCAGATTGCTCGGTTCGGTGTGGAAGACAAGTCTTTTAGGTGCCGGTGCACGGCGACAGGTCGCTGAAACAGGATAGCCACCTCTGGTTATTTGGTCCGCTTTGGATCAAAGTCGTTCCAAACGAATTTGTGGGGAGGCAGACCATGTCCGACACCGAGAATAATGCAGAGGCCGGAGCTCGCAGCATCGGTGCGGTCGCGCTCGCCGCCGATCTGACCATGGCCTGGCTCTCCAATCCCAACACCAGGGCCGGCGCCGAGGATGTGCCCAGCTTCCTCAAAGCTATGCATGGCGCGGTGGTCGATCTGGCCGCCTCACAAGCGCCCGCGCCTGTAGCCGCTGAAGCCGCGCCCGAATTTACCGCCGCGGTGACGGTGCGGAAATCGCTGGGGTCGAAAGATCACATCATCTCGATGATCGATGGCAAGCCTTATCGTACCTTGCGTCGTCATCTGAGCAGCAATGGCCTGACGCCTGAGGAGTATCGTGTGCGCTACAATCTGAAACCCGATTATCCGATGGTGGCGGAGAGCTATTCGGAAGCGCGCCGGGCCATGGCCAAGAAGATCGGGCTGGGTCACAAGCCTGCACAGAAACCGGCAGCGCCGATGAAGGTTGCATCCAAGACTGCGGCGTCGACGGCCAGTGCTCCCAAATCCGTCAAACCGACGAGGCGAAAGCTCGGAATAGTTTGAGCGGGGATGCCTGGTCGGCTGAGTGATCGTATCGACGATCACTCAGTCATGTTCTTTCTGCATCGCTCCCAAACTTGACGCAGAATGGCAATTTGTGGGCCGGTTCCAAGCTGGCAGCTTTAGAGAATTTGGAGGCTTGAAGCAGACGCTCGCGCTGATTGGCCTTGGATGAGTAGCGCCGATGATCAACCTTTCCCAAGGCACGCAAGTGCGTCAGAAATAATCGCGGAAAATGGGGGTGAGCATGGCGCAGCAGCGAAACATTATGTTGAAGTGGCCGGCTGTCCTGTTGAAGTTTCTGGAAGGACTGCCCGACGACATAGAAGCGGATGTTCGGGCTTATCGAAACGAATCCGGTTTGAGCCTGTCCAGCGCAAAGTGGCCCGCGCCTTTCGCGCCGGCGAACTGTTTGTGCGGGTCCGCGACTTGGTTTGACGCCATCTAGCGGTTTGAATTCAGTCCATTTTGGCTGAATTGGACCAGACCTCGCTTCCAGCATTTTCGTGACACTTAGCCGCCGCAGGGGATAACGTCCGCCCAAGGTCGGGGAGGACCATGAAATGCGCGTCAGCAGAGTCGTCATCAGAAACGTTCGGGCGATTGAATTCGTCGACGTACCCTTGGCGGAGTCCACCACACTCGTCATTGGCGAGAACAACACCGGCAAATCGTCCTTCATCCATGCGATCCGTCTTTGCCTCGATGTGGGGCTCTCTTCCGCCTATCGATCGCTAACGAAGGAAGATATTTATTGCACCGTCGATCAGACGCAGCCGTTTCAGGCTTTCGTTGGCGTCGAGTTCACCGGCTTTCAGGGCAATGAAAACGAGGAAGCGCTCCTTCAAGGGACGCAGATCGAGCCCAACCGTGCACGGATCTTCTATCGGTTTCGCCCCAAGCGCGCGATCCGTGACCTGATCGCGCGGCAAGCGCTGGGCCACCCGCTGACCTTGGACGATTTTAGCTGGGAGCTATTCGGCGGTGGCAACCCGGCGATCGACCTGACGCACATCGCGTGGAACCATGAGAACGACGAGTTGGGGGCGACCTCAGTCGGCCTACAATATCTACAATCTTACCTCGTCGTGTTCCTGCCAGCCCTACGCGACGTAGAAGGGGATTTGCAGCAGCCACGCCGATCCCCGTTGCTTCGCCTCGTGGAGGCCAGTGACATTGCCGTCGTCGAGCAGCAGACAATCGTTGATGCGGTTCGCAACGCGAACAACCTCATTGAGGCGACGCCGACAGTGAGGGCAATCGCGCAATCCATCGATCGGGCGTTCACCGAAGTCACCGGACCAGCGTTCGATCTTGGAATTGAGCTGGGCCTTTCGGCCCCCTCATTTCAATCGATCATCCGCAACCTGATCGTGCTGTTGTCGAACCCGGTCGTGAGCCAGTTCGAGCCTCGCCGGAACGGCCTGGGGCTAAATAACATTCTCTACATCGCCATCCTGATTGAGCAGTTCCGCAAGCGCGCAGCAGCCGGAAAGTCGGCCGGTGAACTGATCCTTGTGGAAGAGCCCGAAGCGCACCTTCATCCGCAACTTCAGGCGACGTTGATGGACGCCATTCGCGGACTGCCGTTCCAGACGATCGCGACCACGCACAGTACGCAGGTCACGGCAGGTGCGCCCTTGTCGTCCTATGTCGTGCTGACACAGCGACCGGGGCAGTCATCGCTCGCAGCGGTCCCCAGCCGCGCGCCCAACCTCACCGAAAACGACCGCCACGACCTGGAGCGGTATCTGGATGCCACGAAGTCAAACCTACTGTTTGCCCGGCGCGTGATGCTCGTTGAAGGCGCAGCAGAACTGATCCTCCTACCGTCGCTCGTGAAGCAGGTGATGGGCGTTGACCTTGAACGAGAAGGCATATCCGTTGTCGCCGTGCATGGTGTCCATTTCGGCCCGTTCTCGCGGCTGTTCGCAGAAGGCTGCTTACCCAAGAAATGCGCCATCGTTGGCGACGCTGATCAGCCGGAAGCAGTCCCGGAAGGTGACGACGTGCCGATCCGACCGAACTTGGCCGAACTCGTAGGCCCGTATGTTCGCGTATATGTCGGCGCGACGACATTCGAGCGCGAAATCACGCTCGAGCAGAATCTGGGAATGCTCATTGCGACGGCGGCCGATCTGGGCGCGCCACGCATTCGCGGTGATCTGGAAACGCAGCAACTTCTCGGTGGCGCCGTGACCGAAGCCATCAAAGACAAGGTGCTACGGACGGCAAAGCGTTTCGGGAAAGGCCGCTTCGCTCAGGTCGCCAATCGCCACGTGGCTCAGGCGGGCGCACTTCCTCAATACATCATCGACGCCGTGAACTGGCTACGGGAGTAAGTCGTGACCAGTCTTACTCCCCAGCAGGCGGCGGCGGTCGCCCACGGCGGCAACATGATGCTCACCGCCTGTCCGGGGAGCGGAAAGACGCGCACGCTGATCGCCAAGCTGGTCGCGGAGATCGAGGGCGTTCGAGGCACGCCCAAGCAAATCTGCTGCATCACCTATACAAACACCGCAGTTCAGGAGATCGAGCAGCGCACGCGGGAGCAGATGCAGCCTGACGACGAGCGCCATTTTGCCGTCTCCACCATCCATGCGTTTTGCCTCAACGACGTGGTCAGACCGTTTGGTTGGCTGAGGCAGGATTTGGCCGCTGGCCGACGCATTCTGACTCGCGAGAACCCCGATTTTGACGTCATCTGCAACGCTGCGGCGGCCCGAGTAAATCTTCTGCAATTGACGATCAACGACTTGGACGCCTTCGAGAATCTGTCCCTCGATTCCAATGGGCAAATTGTCGGTCAGGCCGCCGAAAACGAAGCGGTCGCCCGGGCAGCGCCGTTCTTCTGGGCCGAGTGTCAGGCACGCGGCTACATCACGTTCAACAGCATCATCTACGGAGCCTATCAGCTCCTGCGTGACAATCCGGCAATCGCCGCGGGACTGTGCGCTCGATACCCTTGGTTCCTTATCGACGAGTTTCAGGACACCACCGAACTTCAAATCGAAATCCTGCGGCTGCTCCATCGAACGGGTCGGTCACGGTTCTTTGCGGTCGGTGATTTGGCTCAGTCGATTTTTGGCTTCACCGGCGCCCGGCCAGAGCTGGTCGCGCCATTCGCCCATGACATTGGCGCTCGAACCGACCTATCGCTCTTCGGTAATTTCCGCTCCAGTCAGCGCGTCGTGAATCACGCCGAGCGGCTTTTTGCTCGCGCGCCTGCCATGGTGGCCGTCGGCGACGATCGAAACTATCCGGTCGAGCCGTTTCTCGTTCGAGGCGTGTCCGCCTTCGCCGCCATCACTGAGAATTTTCTGCCAGCCTTGGCGGCGCAGGACATACCAATCGGGTCCGCGACAATTTTGGCGAAGGATTGGAAGTCGCTCATCGCATTGTCGCGACAGCTCCGCGACTTCGGGACGCCCGTCGTAGGCCCAGGTGCTCGGCCCTACCGTCGTTCCCGCCTGTTCGCAGCGTTGGCCGAACAGCTATGCGGCGCGGTTACTGACCCCAGCCCCGAGACGACGCACCAACTTGAACGAGCGTTGTTCCACGCAGTGCAAGAACTCACCGGCAGCGCACGACTGGACATTTTTTCATATGACGGAAGGCGCGTGATCATCCGGCTATTGCGGGAGGCTGAGCGCCTTGCCGCCCTCGGTGGCGGTGCTCTCGCGTGGCTTGACGCGATGTCCACGAGCACGGGGCGTATTCTACAGGACGCGGACTACGTTGGCGCGCAGCAAGCGGGCCTATTCTTTGCGTCAGTGCAGGAAATGAAGGCCGATATGTTCCGTCAGGAGATCGACACGGCCAACCTGAGCATTGATGATCTGGGGCTCTTTGCCAGCCCGACCCGTGCGCTGCGGTTATCGACGATCCACTATGCCAAGGGCCGGGAATACGATGCAGTTGCGTTGATTGGACTGCGAAGCGGAACGTTCCCGTTCTATCGCGCCCGCACTCCCGAAGCGATCGAGGCTGAAAAGCGCCAGTTTTACGTTGGCGTGACGCGAGCCCGGAAACTGCTGATGTATGTCGCCGAACAGGATCGTTACGGCAATCCGCCGAGCATGTTCCTTGGTCCGGCAGGCGTAAATGTCGTGCCGTGAATGGGCGGATATCGAGCAATCGATCGAGGTGGCCGTTCGCGCCATTCATTTGATAACGCGCTTTCGACCATTCGACATCGCTCGCCGAGGCCAGCGCACCATAAGTCGTACAGGTCTGAGCTATCGCGGCGCCCTTGAGATGCTCCAGCGAACGATCGAAGCTGAGCTTCTGCCTTGTCTGGGCGCGTCGTGCTCGCTCCTCGAGAAGCTGCCCAAAAAGTGCGGAGAATGTGATTCCCTAGGATTCGTGGTTGCGAATCCAGTTGTCGATTTCTGTGTCAGTCTTCGACTCCAGGCTCATCATCTCGCACTCCGCGTTCTGTCTGGCCGCGCACATCGTTCGGGGCCATTGCAAGAATTCTGCGGTGAAAGTCGACCGTATGAAAGGTTAAATCCAGCGAGATGCGGAAGCGCCACAACGGTCAATGCCAGCGGCCAGATGGCCGCGAAGGAGATCGGCTCCAGTCCGGACGTCGAGAAGGGAGATGATTTCGTCCACTTGCTGACTGACGCAGTTCACTCCGACAAAGCAATTTGATCCGGATTGGAGGCTTTTTTTGCAGCCTGAAGTGCCCGATCCTCTCATTTCTGCAAGGATTCAGCCGTAAGGCGCGTTCAGCGCTGGATTGTCATTTCGGTAATAATCCAGTCAAAAAAGATCGAAGGCATTTCGGTGGCCGGCAGCGGATTCGCAGCGTGGCCCGCAGATCAGCCTTGTTGCATGGGGGGGTAGGAATGCCGGGACCGCAGGTCGATTCAATCGCAGGGCAGATTCTGTCCGAGCTGCCTCGTCACAAGGGTCTGGACGAGGCGGTCGCCGCAGTCGTGAAGCATCTTTCGACGTTCGTGCCCGATTTCGCCACGAACATGGCTGACGAAATTGCCGAGGCCCGCGCGGCAGTGGCCAGGCAGCTGCAGGATGTCGAGATCCTTCACCGGCACTCCGTGATGCAGAAGCGCGAGCGGTGGTATTTCGGATCGAAGCCGAGTGACAGGCACTGGCCGGCGCTTAAGGCCTACCTGATCTCGAAGGGCATGGACGAAGACGATGTGGAGGCCATCGACGAAGCCTCGAACGAAATTGTCTCGTTGCTGGAGAACCCGAAAAAGGACGATTTCCAGTGCCGCGGCCTTGTGCTGGGTCATGTACAGTCTGGCAAGACCGCCAACATGACCGCAGTCATGGCAAAGGCACTCGACGCCGGTTACGACACGGTGATCATCCTGGCAGGCCTCACGAACAAGCTTCGGTTCCAGACCCAGATGCGGATGTTTCGCGATCTCGTATCCCGACATCCGATCGAGTGGCAGCAGTTGACCCCGAATGTGGAACATCTCGACTTCCGGGCGCCCCCGCAGGGTGGATTCCTCGCGCACACCGACAAGTCGCAGCTGGCGGTGGTGAAGAAGAACCCGGCACCGCTCAAGCAGCTCAAGATTGCCGTGAAGGGAACGCACGCGCTCGCGCTGAAGCGCCTTCGCGTTCTCGTGATCGATGACGAGTGTGATCAGGCAAGCGTCAACGCAGGCAGGGGCGAGTTCGACGTCGCCGCGATCAATGGGCACATCCGCCAGCTGCTCTCGATGATTCCTGCCGTTTCCTATGTCGGGTATACCGCGACGCCGTTTGCCAATGTCCTCATTGATCCATTCCGGACAGACGTCATCAAGGACAAGGCCCTCGATATCAAGGAAAGCGTCCTCGATGATCTGTACCCGCGGGATTTCATCACCGCGCTGCCGTCATCGCCGAACTACTTCGGAACGGAAAAGCTCTTCGGCCGCATACCTGACGACCCCGAAAATGTCCTTCCGGAGGAAGAAGGGCTCGACATGATCCGGGAGATTCCGGACGCCGACGAGCAGGTCATGCAACCGGTCAGTGTCGCGGATCGCGACTCGTTCGAACCTCCGGTTGCACCCAGCCTTGCAACGGCAATCCGCTACTTTCTGGCCTGCTGCGCTGTTCGCCGCGCGCGCGGGGATGCGGGTGAGCACATGACGATGCTCGTTCACACCTCCGCATATGTCGTCGCGCACAACCGGATTGCGGATGCCGTCAGCCAGTGGGTGGACACGATCCGCCCGGATCTGGTCAATCCCTCCAGCGAGGAAGGCAGGCTGCTTGCCGCAGCCTGGACCAGCGAGCAGAACAGGCTGCCGGCGGACATCACGGCAGCACGGGCGGTCACGCTCGACGAGATATTCGAGTATCTCCCATCGGTCCTTGAGACCCTCGAATTCCCGGTCGAGAACGGGGTGAGTGAAAACCGGATCGATTATGAGGGGCCTGCGCGTACCTACATTGTCACCGGCGGCTCCATTCTTGCGCGCGGACTGACGCTGGACGGCCTGATGGTGAGTTACTTCATGCGCGGAGCGCGGCAGTATGACACGCTGCTGCAGATGGGACGCTGGTTCGGCTATCGGAAGAATTACGAGGATCTTCCCCGGATCTGGATGCCTCTCGACCTGAAACTGGCCTTCCGCAGCCTTGCGCGCGTCGAGAGGGAAATCCGCGCCGACATCGGGCGCTACCATGACGAGAACAAGACGCCGATGGATATCGCGGTGCGGATCCGGGCCATCCCGGGCATGGCGATCACCGGCGCGACCAAGATGCGCGCGGCAAGGACATGCGCCATAAGTTACTGGGGCACGCACCGTCAGACGTTCCGCTTCCGTCACCATGACGAGACGGAACTCGAAGGGAACTGGAGCGAGGCGTCGGCTCTGCTCGATGCTGCCACGGACGCCGGTCTGAAGGTGGACGGATGGGCGGCACCGCTGTGGAAGGATGTTCCGCGCGATCTCGTCTTGCGTTTTCTGGAGCGTTACCGCTTCCATCCCGATCATGCCGAACTGCAGCCTGCAGTGCTCCTGCCGTTCCTTCGTCAGGCCGACGAGCGGCTTTCGACATGGAATGTCGGCGTCGTGACATCGGGCAAAGGCCGGCAGGCAACGAAGGCCATCGGGCCGCTCCAGTCGGTCGGCCTCGTGAACCGCGCGCGCCTGAACGACGGAAGCTCCACTGCGGACATCAAGGCGCTGATGTCGAAAACCGATGTATGGCTTGATTGCGCCGGGAAGGCTCCGGCCGGCCGCGGCTGGGACGAGCTCAAGGATCTGCGAAGGGAAGAGCTTGGCCAGCGACCGCTCCTCCTGCTGTATCCGATAGATCGGCTGTCGCCTCCGACCAGGCCGGGTCCGAACCGCGTCGCACTGGACGCTGCAACCGACGTTCTGGGAATTGCGATCGTGTTTCCGGGCAGCGTAACCGAAGGCGGCGAGTTCGTTGCGGTCGAGCTGGCTGGCGACTCGGTAGAGGATATCGAACGCATCGAAGCCGAGGAGGCTGCGGACGTCGAGATGGTCGATGCCGAAGAGGGCAGGTCCGGTGCGGCGGAGGCTGACCGGTGATGGAAGCGTCGCAGAAGACGTCGCGGGCCAGCTGGAGTCTCCTTCGGGCCGGAGGCAACGAGCCGTCCGGGATCAGCATACCTACCCGGGTATCGGACATTGCAAGTGGCGACGGGGCAATCCGCTTTGCTCTTGGCTCCAGGGGCCAGGCACGCCTCCTCCTGCCGCTGGGCGCTGGCGATCGAAAGGGCTCGCTTGCGAGCGCGCCCGCACTTGATGTGCGGGTTTCGGACTATGTGGAGGCCGGACAGCCCCGGCGGTTTCTTGACCTGACCTGTCTCGAAAGCGACCTCGAGAAGGTCTTTGCCGAGGTCACCGATCAGATTCTCTCTCGGATCGCGACAGGGGAAAAATGCCTTAGCGCGGCGCGATCGACGATCGAGGAATTTCGGGCACTGCTTGTCCGCCCGACAACCACCGAGATATCGCAGACGCGGATAGCCGGCCTTGTTGGCGAGCTTCTCGTGCTTCAGCGCCTGCTGAACCGGTCGGCCGACGCCTGGAGGAGCTGGCGCGGCCCTGCGATGGATCGTCACGACTTTGCACGCGGCTCGAATGCGCTTGAGGTGAAGGTGTCGATGGGCAAGGGGCGCAGCAACATCACCATCAACGGTCTCGAACAGCTCACCGAACCGGCAGGTGGCAACCTTTTCCTCCAGCATCTGGAGCTCGAGGCTTCTGCATCCGCCATGCTTTCGGTGGGGAGTCTCGGACGCGCCGTGATCGAGCGTGCCAGCAGGCCGGATCAGCTGCGGGCCCTTCTTGCTGCCGTCGGATGCACGGACATCAACGACCCCGAATGGAACTCTCTGGCTTTCCGGCTCGAAGGGGAGGCGCTCTACGCGGTCACTGACGGTTTTCCGCGCCTTGTCTCGACAAGCTTTCCGGGTAGGAAAGCGCCGGCGGGCGTTTCCCGGGTCTCCTATTCCGTTGATCTTTCCGGCGCCGGCGAGTTCAAAATCGAAGCGTCGCAGCTGTCGGCGATCGAGGGAATGTTCGTGCCATGATACGCTTCAACCTTCACAGTGAGCCCTATGGAGTGACCGGGAATATTGGCGAGAATTTCCTTCGTCTCCTCGGCACCCCAGCCCTGAGCCAGCTGCAGACGGTCATTCGCGAAGCTGTTCAGAACATTGCCGATGCGGCAAAGCTCAAGACCGGACCGGAAATTCTGATCCGCGTGCGAAGCCTGACAGATGCCGAGGCCGGGTGTTTCCGCGAACAGCTCCTGGCTGAGATCCCGGAGGAGACGGGTTCGCGCGACAGCCTGTCGGCGTTTCTCGCGCGCAAGGATCCCGTCGTTCTGGAAATCTGCGATTTTGGCACCACAGGTCTTGGCGGCCCCACACGCGCAGACCGCATTCCGGTTGGCGTCAAGCACACCGATTTCATCAATTTCCTTCGCAACATCGGCACGCCGCGCGATACCGATCATGGCGGCGGGACCTATGGCTTCGGAAAGGCCGCGCTGTATGGCGTAAGCCGTTGCCGAACGATTTTCGTCGATACCGCAACCGGTGAAGGCGAAGAATACGAACGGCGGCTGATAGGCTGTCACATCGGATCGCGCTTCGGAACCGAGGAAGCGGGTATGCTCCGTCAGTATACCGGTCGCCACTGGTGGGGAGTGACTGATCCCTCGGATGGTATTGCCGATCCGGCACTCGGCGACGATGCCGCAGCGCTTTCGGCCGCCATCGGTTTTCCTCTGCGCGACGAGAGCCTTCCGGGCACGTCGATCATGATCCTCGACTTCGAAACCGAGGGCGAAAGTCTGGAAGTCATAGGCCAGCGCATAATCGAGGGGCTGCTCTGGAGTTTCTGGCCGCGCATGATGCGCAGTGCGCCAAAGAAGAAGCGGTTCAGCTGCCGGGTCGTGGCAGGTGACGAGGAACTTGCGGTTCCTGCCCCAGAGGAGTTTCCGCCGCTGGATCTGTACTGCAAGGCGATGCGGGCCGCGCGCAAGGGCGAAGGTAACGACGTCCGGCCGGTAAGCTGTCAGCGGCCGATCAAGACGCTGGGCCGGCTTGCGCTCGAGAAGGGCCTCAGGAGCAAACGAAAGCCCATCGTCGCGAGCGGCAGCCTCTTTCCCCCTGCGGCGCACCACATCGCGCTCATGCGTCCGGTCGAGCTTGTCGTCCGCTACCTCGAAGGCAGCCCGATCCCGGATGAGCGGTTCGAGTGGGCTGGCGTGTTCGTTGCCGACAGCGATGACGAGGTCGAGCGCGCCTTTGCCCTGTCCGAACCCCCGGCACACGACGACTGGGTGCCGGGGAACATGGAGAGAGGACACGCGAAGACGTTCGTGAGGGTTGCGCTGCGCGATCTCGACGCTGCCGCTCGCGAGATGGGCGAGACCGGGTCGGCACGCCTTCCGGGCGAGTCGGACGCACCGCCACTCGCGCGCGTTGCAGGGCGCCTTGGCGCCGCACTTGCCACTATCGGCGGAGATGGTGCTGGCGAACAGCGCCGCAGCAGCGGAGGTGGCGGTGGCGGCCCATCCGTACGTCGTGCTCGCGCTTCCCGTCCGCTGTTCGAGCGTCTGCTTCGTGAGGACGGAAGGACAATCGCGGTCTTCTCAACCGAACTGCAGCAGGACGCAGAGCGCTCCGGGCATTCGCTTGTGGCTCAGGCATCAATCTCGATGGACGGCAGTGCAGCGAAGCTTGATCAGTCGTTCGATCGGCCGGAAGTCATCCGGATCCGCGCAGCCGATGGCACCCTTGACCAGGAGACATCGACGCTGCGTCTCGAGGGAGCCGAGGGCCGGTTCGAGATCCTTGTCAGCGTGCCGCCGGATTGTGCCGTCACACTCGAGGTCAGAATTCTTCAGGCGGATCCAGCATGAGCCAGCGTGTCGCCTATCCCTTTCTTGTGTTGCAGCCTGCATCGGTGCTCGCCTCCGAATGGAAGGTGGCGGTCGGCGACACCGAAATGGCAGAAGCGGGGGAATGGCTCGCCGACTGGGACGCTTCGATTCCCGTGCGTCTCAGTCGCTCCGTCGGAGTGGATTTCGACAGAGCAGCTGACGACCTGGAAATGGAGGTCGGCCAGCTCCATCTGACTGCTGCACTGCGCATCGGGACGGGGTCTGGACGCCTTCCCCGCGCCATGATCACCCGCGAGCGTCGCCTGCTGACCGCGGAGGAGCCCGTCACCGTCTTCGAGACGATTGTCGATGGCAGCGACCTTTCTTCCCTCATCGATCTCGAGGTGAATCTGGTCCTCGCCCGGGACCACTTCACCGGCGGAGACCTGTCACCCCGGCGTGCCGGTGACCGCGTCTGGAGCGACACCATTCGCATCAGGCTGGAGGGCGAGGAGCCGCGACTGCCGATCGAGGTTGCCGATCTCTCGTCCCTGCTCGGTGGCACTGCCGGCCACGCCCCCTGGTACCTTGACTGGTCTCCGCACGACTGGACCCGCGACTTTCATGGCGCCTTGCGGCTTTACCTCAACAGCAGTCACCGCGATCTGATCGCACGGATCGAGGCAGAGGATGCCGAAATCCTTCGTGGCCTGATGGCCGATGTCATGGGACAGGTCTGCGAGGCGCTTGTACGCGACCCCGATGCGGCTGCGATCATCGAGAGCTGCGGCGAGGGATCACTCGGCGCACAAGCGGCCGACTGGGTGCGCAACGCATTCTCCGGGCGAAGCACCAGCCATGCCCGAGCGCTTCTGGAACATCGACCAGGCCTGTTCAGGGCGTCCATCCTGGCCCTCGCCGAACAGCAGGTGGAAGAGAGATGATCACGCTCCTGCCGCGACTTCCAGCACCTGCCGCCGAGCAGATACTCGACCAGTTATTTGCTGCCGGCGAGTTCCGCTGGGGAGGCTTTTCCGCAGAAGCCCTGCCCGGGGCGACACGCTACGCAGCGACCGGCGGATCCGCAATCCTGCCTCCCCGCCTCCGCGAACTTCGAGGCGGACTCGCAGATCTGGCGACGGGTTTCGGGTTCGGCTCTACCGACCGTCGTGGTGAACTTGCCGGCTTCGATGCGGCCCTCGCGCCATGGATGGCAGCTGTGCCCGAGTTTCAGTCGGGCGAAGCCCTGCGCGATGACGTCTGGTGCTTTTTCGGTGTCGCGTTGGCACCGGACATCGTCCATTGGCGCTTCGGTGGATCGCGCGAGCGCTACCTTGGGGGCGTGCGAAACTGCTTTCAGCGGGTCTGGCTGCGCGCCCGGGCCCTCGACCGGGGCGCAGGCCACCCCGACCGATGGGGCCTTCTCGATCAGCTTACCGAGGATGCACTGGTCCAGATCACCGAGCGTCCGAGCATCGGTGCCGACCCGATCCTTGCGCGTGCACTGGCCGAGGGCTGGGTACGCTGCGCGGCGCGGATCGGGCGCGGGCAGATGGAAGCGGTCATGCGACTGGCAACGCTGCGCCTGCGAATCCGGAACGAGATACAGGCGCTGTCACTTCTGGAAGAAGATGAACTTGCCGGCATGGTCGATACGCTGTTCGATGCTGCTGCTCCCGCTCCCACGTCCCCGCAACTCGCCGGACACTGGGTTCGTCAGACAGTCGGCATTGCCAGTGAGGGAGAAGGAGAGGAGGATCCGGCGCCTCTGCCGAAGCCTAAAAGAAGCTGGGCGATCTGGCGGGCTCGATGAGCTGGGCCTTGCCCCTTCGACAGCCGATCGACAGACCCGGACGCTCGCAGGTCGATACTTTCAGCCCCGGCGCGCTGCTGTCTTCTGGAGCACCTCGTTCACGACCTCGGCTATCTGAACGGCCAGAAGTGGCGGAACGGCATTGCCGACCTGAATGAATTGCTCGGTCCGGTTTCCCTCGAACAGGTAATTGTCCGGAAAGGTCTGAAGCCTGGCAGCCTCGCGTACCGTCAGACTTCGGCACTGCAAGGGGTCGGGATGAATGAAATAATGTCCGTCCTTGGAAATGTGGCTTGTGACGGTTGTCGAAGGCGCATTCCATCGCTGGACTCGGAACCGGTCGGAGAATTTGCCCGAGCGCCAGTTGCGGTGATCGGGAGCGAGCTCGTCCGGAAATTCGCCAGCCTTTGGCGACCTCCCGACCTGCTTGGTAAAAACTGTGGCAAAGGCATATCGGGCGAGATCGCCCGCCATGTGGCTGCGCGAATGATGGTTCGGCAGTGAAGTCAGTTTCGGGTCAGTCAGCCACGCAGCGAGTTCATTATTTGTTACGGGCGCAAGCGAGGTTGATCGGCGAGGCGGAACCTCCGAAATCGAACCCAGCTCGACGGCGCGGGCCATCAGTTGCTCGGCAACCCCATCCAGCAGTTCGTCCTCATAAGCGAATGCTGCCTCGGCGGCCGTTCTGAAGGCAGCTTCGGCCGTCTCGCGCCAGTCGCCCGGATCGTCCGATCCGCGACTGATCCCGCTGCGCAACTCGGGCATCCGGTCGATTGCATCCGAGACCGTTGTCGAACTGAGCGCGGGCCTCAGAGTTGGTGTGACGACGTCACTCTCGATGTTCGCTGCCACATCCGCCCTGACACCGAACAGGATCACCCGGTGGCGACATTGCGGAACCCCGAAGCGTTCGGCCTCGAGAACATGCTCGCTTCCACGCCGATCCTGGCGAGATACAAGTGGCAGCAGCCGATAGCTGTCGGAGCCGCCGCCAGCAGCCCGGAGGTCGGCCAGAACACGCGGAAAGATCGCTTCGCCATTCACCCTCGAGGACAGGATGCCCTTGACGTTCTCCATGACAAACGCGACCGGCTGAAGCCGTCCGATGATGCGTATGTACTGCTCGTAGAGGTAGTGCCGGTGATCATCGGATGCGTTGTAGCCACTCTTGCCGCTGTTCCGTGATCGCCCCACCAGCGAATATGCCTGGCAGGGTGGACCACCGATCAGTACGGTCTGGCCGGATGCGTCGTCTCTGATGCGGTCGAGAAGCGGGAAGAGCCTGTCCTCGAACCCTGGCGCCCCGAGTTCGAGCTGTAATGTTTCCTCACAGGCATCTGCCCATTCGTCGGGATGAAGCGCAGTCAGTTCGTCGCGTCCGATTTCGCCCGCGATATACCGGTAATACGCATCGGGGACCGCCGCGCCGAACTGTCTGAAGAAACTCCGGAGGCGAAGTGTCGAGAACGCAGAGCTTTCCTTCTCCACGGACAGGGCTATCTCGAAGGGCCTGTTGCCCTCTGCATCGACAAGACGCGAAAACCCCTCGGCAAGACCTCCCGGCCCGGCAAAGAGGTCGACTACCTTGAAACCGAATGCTTTGCTCATGACATGCCGGGGGTCTACATACCAGGCGCGCCAGGGAGTTAAAGTCGAAATCGCATGGTCGATGTCGTTGATTCCCGCACCCGCTCGCGAATGATGGCCGGCATCCGTGCTCGCAACACGAAGCCGGAGGTCGGACTGCGTCGCGCGCTTCATGCGCGTGGCTTCCGGTTCAGGCTGCATGTCAGGGAACTGCCGGGCAGGCCTGACATCGTACTGCCGAAACATCATGCCGTGGTGCTTGTACACGGCTGCTTCTGGCATCGTCATCAGAAATGCCGCTACGCCACGACGCCGGCTACCCGGACGGAATTCTGGGTGAACAAGTTCGAGCAGAACGTTGCCAGAGACATCCGGAACGCCGCACTTGTTCGCGATGCAGGCTGGCGCCTGGCGACGGTCTGGGAATGTTCCATCCGTGCGAGGGGCGCAGGCGCGGTGGCCGACGAGGTTGCCGACTGGCTACGGTCAGATCGAAACGAGATCGAGATTCCGGCCACGTGATCGCCGTTACGAGCGAAGGCGCTTCACGGCGCGCGAACTAAGCAGAAACTTCGTGGGCCATGCCAAGTGACGGGCACACACGTACGAGTTTTCCGGCGCGATAGACGTAGAAGTCCTTGCCGTATGCTTCGGTAACTTCCCAGATCTGCACTGCACCTGCAGCGTGCACCAGCCTCATTCCTGCGCTTCCCTCTATTCGATGACGGACCAGTTCGCTTCGTTCGCGGACGAAGTCGAGTGGTTTCTTTCGGAACAGATCATTCGCCTTTTGATGCTCCCTGCCGATCGAGCTCCGCGTTCCAGGCTCGATCCTGCGGCCATCGCTGGGAACGGGAGGGGTGGTTATGTAACAGGGTGGCTCTGTCAGACGAATGTGGCATCGGCACAACAAAGGTTGCTAGCTACAATCATGGCGCGCAAATCCCGAGCTAAGTCGCCTGACCTCTTCCGCTATTTCGATTCGTCGCCCGAGGTGAAGGGCTCCGAGAATCGCCCAAACACGTGGGTTCGACCGTTTCCTTCAGATCGTGCCGATTGAAGCTTCCAGCTTTCTGGCAAGCTCAGAAATCCTGCGTTTCAGGCCAATGTGACGGTCGGGGTCGGGCCCTTCACCGGGCGGTTCTGCACCGAGAGCGCCCCGGGGATCACTCACCTGATATGCTTCCAGGACCACCTGCAGCCTGTCTCGTTCCTTGAGCATTTGATCTTTGTCATTTTTCCTCCCGTGCAAGGCCAATATAGGAACTCAGCCCAGTTTATGCAGGCCGCCGTCGCGGGAAACCACCTGGCAACCGTTCAGTAGTATCGGCAGTTTTTTGCATCAAATGCGTCTGCACGGCGATACATCGACTTGGCTCACGGCCCAGAAACATCCTTCCCTGCGCGTTCCACCCGGCGGGCACGCCGCCAGTGGCGGTGAGCAATGCAGCATCCACCCCGGCCCTGGTGGTGCCGGCCAGGATCGCCTCGACCACCGCAGGTGACAGAAATGCCAGCCTCACGACCCGGGTCATCCACGAGGCGGTCACACCCTCCTGCTCCGCCAGCGTGTCGATCGTTACCTCACCCTGAAGCAGGATCCCCCACCAGCGGCGTGCACGCACGACAAGGCGCAGCAGCTTCTCATCGATCGATTCGGATGTCGCGGCGCGGCCATTGTCCTGTACGAGCTGCACCACCCGCCCGGTGCGCGTCAGCCGCACCGAGGTGATGAGGGTGATCGCTGCCATGTCGCTTGCCGCCTCGATCCCCAGCCGCTGCGCGATGGCGGATGGATCAATGTCGACCTCCACCCGCCCAGGCAGCACACGAACCTGCAGCAGGAGGTCGACAAGCCCTGCCCGCTGCCGCGTCGCCAGACCCTGCGTCACCTGGGTGCAGGCCTCGTGCACAGCCCCGATGCGATGCGGCGCGATGTCGGCTTTGAGCCGTGCCACGATATCGAGCGGATCGGCGAACAGGCTCTTCACCTCGCCAATCACCAGTGCCTCGATCTCGCGTGCCGGGATACGGAAACCATGGTTGCTCTTTGCCGATACGCCATGCTGGAGTGCCCGGCTCACATAATAGCGATAGCTGATCCCCTTCTTGCGGGCATGGCTGGCAACCAGCGGGTCCCCGGCCTCATCGACGATCCTGCCCGCAAGAATGCTCGGGCTTGCCTGCCGCACGGTGCGGGCTCCACGGACATGATCGGCAAGCTTTGCCTGAACCCTGTCCCATAGCTCCCGCTCGATCAGCGGCGGGTGCTGCCCTTCATAGGATTTTCCGCGATGCCGGATCTCGCCAATGTAGATGGGATTGGAGAGGATCGCGTAGATCTGCCCTCGGGTGAACCGGCATCCGCCGAATGTCGCACCCGATTTCCTCGCCCGGACTGGAGAGAGGATATTCTCGCGTTCGAGTTCTTCCGCCACCAGCCGGACATTGCCGATATCGAGATAGCGCCGGTAGATATCGCGCACGAGTGTTGCATGCTCCTCGACAATGGCGAGGGTACGGCCATCGGGTTCATAGCCGAGCGGCGGCGTGCCACCCATCCACATGCCCCTGGCCTTGGAGGCGGCGATCTTGTCGCGGATACGTTCGGCGGTGACCTCGCGCTCGAACTGGGCGAATGAGAGCAGCATGTTGAGCGTCAGCCTGCCCATGCTCGTGGTGGTGTTGAACGACTGGGTGACCGAGACGAAGCTGGTACCTGCCGCATCGAATGCCTCGACCAGTTTGGAGAAGTCGAGCAGCGAGCGGGTGAGGCGGTCGACCTTGTAGACCACGACGATATCGATCCGGCCTGCCGCGATATCGGCAAGCAGCCGCTTGAGCGCAGGGCGGTCGAGCGTGCCGCCCGATATGCCGCCATCATCATAGATATCGTCGACAAGCGACCAGCCTTCGCTGGCCTGGCTCATCACATAGGCGGCGCAGGCTTCGCGCTGAGCATGGAGCGAGTTGAAATCCTGTTCCAGCCCCTCCTCGCTCGATTTGCGGGTATAGATGGCGCAGCGCTGTTTCATGCCGCCTGCCTCTTCTGCTTGAGACCGAAGAATGCCGGTCCCGACCAGCGGGTGCCGGTGATCGCGCGGGCGACTTCGCTCAAGGAGCGCCAGCGCCGCTCGTTCCACATCACCGCGCCATCCTCGCCAATGATGACAACATGCAGCTTGCCCTGCCATTCACGGACCAGACGCATGCCGGGCTGGGCATCGGAGGTTTTGGTTTTGGCATTACCAAACTGCTCCAGCCGTTGGCTGGCGTGGCGCAACAGGCCACGATGGGCGCGCTCCTGCAGGGCATAGGCGATTGCCAGCCGCAGCAGCCCGGCGCTCACGCGCGGGACCGGACCGTCCGAGACCTCGGTCCAGCGTATGCGCAGCTGCGCCAGCGACAATGTCACCAGCGCAGCCAGCTGCTCGTCGAGCAAGGCCCGCATCAGCCGGCCTCGGTGATGCGGTAGCGGCGGATGCCGCCCACCTTGTCGCTGGTCACATCCATGCCGGCCTTGCGCAGGCCGGTCATGGCGGCGCGCGTAGTATGCGGCAGCCAGCCGGTGGCGGTGATCATCTCGTCGAGGCTGGCGCCACCTTCGCGCTTGAGCAGGTCGATCAGCAGGCTGCGCTTGGTTACGCGTGGGGCGCCCACTGGCCCGAGTACTGGCGGCGCCCCACCTTCGCCGCTCTCTCCGTCCTGCTCTTCGGCGTTGATGGCGGTGCGGCCCGTGTCGGTGATGACAGCGCCAAACCGGGAGTCGCCATCCTCGCGCCAGGCGGTCGCCTTGGTCGCGGCGGGCCGCTCTGCGGCCAGGCCCTTCTTGATCAGTTGCTCTACCGCCTTCTTCGCGCGACCGGCTTGGTCGCCAACGCTGTCGGGCAGCGGCATCAGGCTGCCGTCCTCACGCTGTAGCGCACTCGCCAGCAGCACAAGCTGCATGTCGTTCAATCGAATCTTCGTCATGCGGGTGTCTCCGTGATCGGAGCGGCACCGCGCCGCTCCCACCACCCACAGCCCTGCCGATCAGCGTCGGTCAGGGCAGGCGGCCGCTATCGGCCGCCGTTGACTGCAGCGACCAATGCTCGACTTTCAATTGAAGTCGAATGGAATATCGGGGAGTAACGAAGAAAGTGCGTAAGTCAGGCGTCGGGTGCGACACCGTCGACGTCGATCAGCCCCTCGGCCACGACCACGCCGGAAATGCGGACGCGTTTTTCAACATGATCGACCGGCACGCGGTGCAGATCGAGCATCCAACGACCACCGAGATCGCGTCTCAGCATGAAGCCGTCCTCCCCGCGTAGCAGGGTGCCGGTCTCTTCGATCCTGGTTCCTATGATGCTCATTATCGAGAGATAGGAACGGTTTCGAACCTTGTCACCCGCGATCAGAGTCGGCCTGCAATTGGATCGAGAGCCGCCCAAAGGAATGATCCTCGCGACTTTGAACGAGTGGCGATGTCTCCCAGCTTACGCCGCCAGTTTTAACCACCAAAAACCCTCTGCGAGAGACACCATGCGACAGACGACATTCTCCCCTCCATCCAACAACAGGAAGCCATGCGAAACTGTTTAGGAAAATTGCATCCATATTGGATAGATGCGTATCCACGCCCTCGCCAACCTTATAACCCTCAGCCATCTTAGGATTTCAAGAGGACGAGGCATTGGGTGCGGATCGCGCAATTTCGATGCTCGACGGCATGCTGTGGCGAGCAGCGCTCGTATCGGCACCCTTGCTGCTTGCGATCCTGCTGGTCGGCGTGATCATCAGCATCGTGCAAGTCGCCACTCAGGTCCAGGAGATGACTCTCACCTTCGTCCCCAAGCTTATTGTGGCGACCCTGGTGCTTATATTCCTCGGCTCTTGGATGATGCGCCAGGTCAGTCAGTTTGCTGAAGGGCTCTTCCTCTCTATTCCGTCGCTGGCCAACTAGGACATTCGCGAGTGATCGAGGAAGCGGCCGGGTCGTTGCTCCTTGCGTTGCTGGGCGCGCTAAGAATCGGCCCCATCTTCGCCTTTGCACCGCCTTTCACTCTCATGCGCATACCAGCGACGATCCGGGTACTCCTTGCGGTTGCGCTCGCGGCGAGCTTCATGGCCTCGTCCGGCAACCCACCACAGCTAACAGGGCAAGTCGGCGAGTTTCTTGCGATGGCGGCAGGAGAGCTCATGCTCGGATTGAGCATGGCACTGGCTCTCCAACTTGGGTTCGCCGCGATCGCAGTCGCTGGCCGAACCCTGGACATTCAAGCCGGCTTCGGATTCGCATTCCTGGTCGATCCGACGACCAAAGCGCAGACCCCCTTGATCGGCGCCCTATTCACTTATGCTACCGCCGCCATATTCTTCGCCACGAGTGGCCCAACTGATCTGGTTGCGGTGTTCGCGGCGTCCTTTTCCCAGATTCCGGTCGGCAGCTTCGCGATGCTGAATGGCATCGGTCCAATGCTGGCCTTCTTCGCCACTGTTTCAATTCTTGGCCTCGGCACTGTCGGGCTCGCGCTCCTCGTCCTCTTTCTCGTCGACCTCGTCATAGCGATGATGTCGCGCACACTGCCCCAAATGAATGTCCTGCTGCTCGGTTTTCAGGTGAAATCCATCGTGACCATGGTCTTGTTGCCGGTCACGCTAGGACTGGCCGGTGGCGCGATCATGCGTATCCTCAGGCTGTCACTGGAAGCCATGCTGGCGCTGGGCTGACCATGGCGGAGCAATCCGAAGAACAGGACAAGAGCGAGCACGCAACGCCGTTCAAACTGGACCGTGCAAGGCGGCGTGGCATGGTCGCACGGGGGATGGATCTTGGTTTCTTCTCCGCTTTGATCGGCTTTGTAATCGCAGCCCAACTCGCGGGTATGGATCTGCTCAATGCCCTGAAAACAAGCATGTGGCGCCATTTCAGCGTGATCATTCCCCGCGCCTCGGAGCCTCTGGTCGTTGAAACCGCCGCGGGGCGAGCTGCAGCAGCGGTTGCAAGCACCTTGATGGTGCCAGGCATTGTAATTCTCGTGATTGTCGTCGTGATCGAGATTGCCCAGCTTCGTGGCCTGGTCTTCAGCGCCACCCCCCTCAAGCCCGATTTTTCACGCCTCAATCCAGCCAAGGGATTGAAGCGACTGCTATCGCTCAGAATGCTCAAGGAATTGGCCAAAAGTATCTCCAAATTGGTGCTTTATTCGATAGCTGCGTTTCTCATCATCCGGTACGAGGCCAGCAATCTGGCGCTCCAGGCAAGCGATGGCCGACAATTAGCCAGCGCGATGGTTGGCGCGGCGGGTCGAGTGTTGCTCCTCTTCATAGTGCTGGCGGCCGCGGTGGCGCTGGGGGATCAGTTGCTCGCGCGGGGTGAGTTCTCCAAACAGATGCGCATGAGCCGCCGTGAGGTGACCAGGGAGGCTCGCGAAAGAGAAGGCGAACCGCGTCAGAAACGGAAACGTCGCCAGATCCTTGCGGAGATTCTCCAACAGGCGAGCGCCGGATCCAATATGAAGGGAGCCGATGTTCTGATCGTCAATCCTACCCACTATGCCGTAGCGTTGCGGTACAGAGCTGAGGGCCCCGATGCGCCCGTCGTTCAGGCTCGCGGCCGCAATCTCTATGCAAAGCGCATGCGCGACACGGCGCGCCGCGAAGGCATCACGATCATTCGTAATCCGAGGCTGGCGCGTGCGCTCTATTATGAAGGGCGAATTGGCGATCCCATCGGCAAGAAGCATTTCGTAGCGGTGGCGGACATCTACATCATGCTCCGCAGGGCCTTGCGGGACGACGCTCGCGAATGATTGGCCGTCTGTATCGCCAGAATCGCGATCTCGTCCTGGTCGGCGGGCTGCTTGCCATTCTGCTCATTCTGTTCGCTCCGATCCCGCCGGCGATCGTTGACCTGGCAATCATCGTCAATTTCGGTTTCGCGCTGACCATCCTGCTGATGGCCTTCTACGTGCGCCGGCCGGTCGATTTCTCGACATTTCCCTCGCTACTCCTCATGGTCACGCTGCTGCGGCTCGGTATCAATGTCGCAGCCACGCGCCTTATCCTTACCGAAGCGGAAGCAGGAGACGTCATCGCCGCTGTCGGTAATTTCGCGGTGGGCGGTAACTATATCGTTGGCATCGTGGTGTTCAGCATCCTGGTGGTCGTCCAGTTCGTGGTGGTGACAAGTGGCGCCCAGCGCGTTTCGGAAGTTGCCGCCCGCTTCACGCTCGACTCCATGCCCGGTCAGCAGATGAGTATCGATGCCGATCTCAACATGGGCCTCATCGATCAGGCGGAAGCGCAAAGGCGGCGCCATGAAATCGAGCAGGAAGCCGCGTTCTATGGCGCGATGGATGGGGCCAGCAAGTTCGTAAAAGGCGATGCTATCGCCGCGATCATCATCTTGCTGATCAACATCATCGCCGGCTCATTGATCGGCATTCTGCAGCTCGGCCTCAGTTGGTCGGAATCCCTTAAACACTTCACTTTGCTGACGATCGGCGATGGCATCGCGGCACAGCTTCCCGCACTGATCGTTTCAGTGGCGACCGGCATCATCGTGACTCGGTCGTCCGCCGATCGCGACCTCAGCACGGAAGTGTTTGCGCAACTTTCATCGATTCCCAGAGTATCGCGGATCGTTGCGATTGCATTGCTCGTGCTCATGCTTCTTCCGGGCATGCCCAAATGGCCGATCGCCATTCTCCTCGGGATCATAGCACTTGCATGGTGGCAATCCCGCCATGTGACGCAGGAGGAAGCGCCCTCCGAGATGACGGTCGACGCGATGGAGGATCTCGCACAGGAAGCCCGCTCCGATGGTCCGGAAATCCTGCTTGGCAGCGACCTTGCGGAAGCCTGGAAGGAACACCGGGGGAGCCTGCTCGATCGCATTTCCGCGGTGCGCAGAGCGCATATGCAGGAGTTCGGTGCTCCTCTACCACCGGTCCGCGTGCTCGACGGGGATGGGCTGGGTCTTTCGGAATATGAGATCCGGTTGTTCGGCACCCGGTTTGGTCTTGGAACAAGCCATCCTGGTATGTTGCTGGCGATTTCGGCAAAAGATCCCAATGCTCGCATCGAGGGGCTGGAAACAATTGAGCCAATGACCGGCCAGAAGGCATTCTGGATCCAGCCGGCGCAAACAGACGATGCCCGGGATCGCGGCTTCTCGGTGGTCGAACCAATCGTTGCACTTACAGCACATTTTGCGGACATCATCCGCGCTGAAGCCGCGCGGCTCCTCTCGCGACCGGTATTCACCGAGATGATTGAAGCGGCCCGCCAACGTCAGCCGAGTCTCATCGAGGACCTCATCCCGACAATCTTGTCGCTTTCGGATGTGCAGCGAGTGATGCGCAATCTACTGGGAGAGGGCGTCTCTATCGCCAATCTCGACCTGATCCTCGAGAATCTTCTGGACCTTGCCCGCAATCAGCGCGACCCGGACGAGCTTTCGGAATTGCTGAGGCAGAGGATCGGATTCGCGATCTGCAACAAACTGCGGGGGCCGCATCGCGAGCTCTCGGTGATGAGCCTCGACCCAAGGCTTGAAAATGACGTGACTGCGAATCTCGGTAGCGCCGGCAGGGGCCTGGATCCGCGCACCGCCGAAGGGTTGGTAAGGCGAATAGCACCAATCGCCGAACAGATGTTCCGCCAAGGCCGAAATCCGGTACTTCTCTGCGCCACCGAAATTCGCAGGGCCATGAAGCTTCTGACACAGCGCGCAATTCCGAGACTGTCGGTCATATCGGTCAATGAAATCCCCGAGCGGATCGATCTGTCATCATTCGATGTTGTAAGGATCGACGGATAGGCCATGCTCGCGTTTGCAATCTCCTGGAATTCTCGCGAGGAAACCGCCTCATGAATGCCACTGACAGCGATAAGCTGGTACGACTACTGACCTATTTGGAGAGCGATCCATTCAACGCCGACCTCCTGACCGAAGCAGTCGAGATATCGCTCGATATTGGGGAGCTTGACCGGGCCGAGGCCTTGAACACGCGCCTGATCGAAGTGCTTCCGATCGACTTTCGAGGTCCTTATTACACTGGCATGATCGCAATGAAGCGCGGCGAGTTCGATAAAGCCGCGGCCGGACTGGCGCGATTGCTCGAGGAGCATGACTATCCGAACGTTCGGTTCGGGCTTGCCTGGTCAAAGGCCATGGTCGGGAGGAAGCATGACGTTCTTCCGCTGCTCGATGACAGGACCATTGAGGCCATTCCCGCCGCCGCGATGCTGAAAGTGCAGGTGATGCACGAGAATGGCGATTTTGATGGGGCGTTCGCTGTCGCTCACCAGGTGATGGCGCTACATCCAGCCGATCCAGGCCTGATGGCGGCGATCGCCACACTGGCGACCGATATGGAAGACATGGAACTTGCTCGGCATTGCGCCCAGCAAGCAGGAGAACACCCGGAAGGCCTGGCGGTCTCCGCGCTGATCGAACTCCAGAGTGGCGATCTCGTGACAGCTCGACATCTGTACGATCGATCAATTTCGATCCGAGACCATAATCCACGCGCCTGGGTTGGACGTGGATTGTCGGCGCTGCTGGCGCAAGCGCCGGAGGACGCGGCGCGAGATATCGATCGCGGCGCGCAGCAATTTGGCGATCATATCGGATCCTGGATAGCGGCCGGCTGGGCGCACTGCCTTGCCGGGGACCTAAAGGCGGCACGCCAGAGATTTGAACATGCCCTGGCGATCGATCACAGCTTTGCCGAAACCCATGGCTCGCTCGCCGTCATCGACATATTGGAGGGCGACCAAGACGCCGCACGTCGCAAAATCATGACCGCGCTCAGGCTGGATCGCGAGTGCTTCGCAGCCGCGCTCGCACAGGTTCTGCTATCCAGCGACGATCCAGCCAAGGCAAGGCAGATTGTCGAGCAAGCCATGCAGACGCCGCTCAACGAAAAGGGGCTGACGATCGCCGGCTATATAGCGGGTCTGTCCGGTCGCTCAGGTGCAACGATCCATTAGAGTCGATCCGGTTCATATTGCACCGGGCGACTCCGAATTCCCTTGTTGGCCGTGATTTCCGAGCCTGCAGATGATTCCACCTGCCTCGAAATCACTCTGGTTATTGCACGATGAGATCCGCATGAAGCGCTCCAGCAGCCTTCAAGGCTTGCAGAACGCTGATAATCCGTCGTGTGTCGACGCGGAGCGTTGTCAGCCCCTGGACGAGATCGCCGATCGTTGTTGAACCAAGCCGGATCGTCGCATCGTTACGCCCCTCTTCAACATCGAGCTTGGTGTTGGAAATAACCAGGCTCGAAACATCCGTTGCAAATCCTGAGATATACGAAGGCTGGGACCCTTCGTTTCGCGTCTCCACCTTAACCCTGATATCACCCTGCGCGATCGCCACTGGGGAAATGGCGACATCCGCGCCAGCAACGACCGTTCCCGTGCGCTCGTTCACGACCACCCGGTACTGCCGCGGGGGACGCACGTGCAGCTTCTCGATTGCCGCGACATAGGCGGCCAATTCGCGCCGATTGGCTGGAGCCCGAATTTGCACGCGATCCGCGTTCTGAACCCATGCGGCCCCAGGACCGTAAAGTCCCTCGACGAGCTGAGCGATGTTCTGAGCGGTGGCAAAGTCGGGTTCGGCCAGGAGAAATGAAATTTCGCCATTGCCGTGAACAATGTCCGCATCGACCGAGCGCTCAATCGACGCCCCTTCCACAATCCTGCCAGTGGTGGGATGATTGCGTTGCATCATGTTAAGCTGCGCGTCGAATTGATAGCCGCCGACGACCAGGGAGCCCTGCGCGAGGCTATAGACCTGTCGATCCGGTCCTTCCAAAGCAGTCAGAAGCAGAGTGCCGCCGACAAGGCTTCGGGCGTCTCCTATGGACGAGACAGTCGCATCGATCTTGTCGCCGATGTTGGCGGAGGCCGGCAGAGTGGCCGTGACAATCACGACAGCAACGTTCCGACTGCTGATATCTTCGTCGGTAACGCTTGTTCCGAGGCGAGAGAGCACATTGCGGAGGGCCTGCCTGGTCACCGCATTGCTGCGGGTATCGCCGGAACCCGCCAAGCCGGTGACCAAGCCATATCCGACCAAGGCATTCTCTCGCCAGCCATCGAATCGACCCAGTGCGTGAAGCGGCACTTCCTGAGCGTTCGCGGGTGCGAACCCAAACAGGGAAAGGCCGAGCACGAGAAGCGACAAAAGATGACGCATCAGCTCAATCCGAGAAAACTGAAGAGACGCTGGATCACGCCAGGTTTCGCGCTCCGCGAGACAAAACCCTTGCCGTTGTAATTGATCTGCGCGTCCGCGATCCTGTTTGACGCAACCCGATCCTCACCATCGATGTCAGCGGCGCGAATGCGACCGCGCACTTCGACAAGCGTTTCCTCGCCATTGATTTTCATGCGCTGGCTGCCGTCGATGAGGAAGTCGCCATTCGGTAGCACCTGAACAATGGCAGCGCTCATTTGCGTGACAAATTTTTCCGACCGGCGCACTTCGCCGCGGCCATCATAGCTCCCGCCGAACGACAAGTCCGCCCGTTCGTCGATCGAGCCCGCGCCGATATGGCCGTTCAATGCCGAGCTTTTCCGCGAGCCATTGAGCATCGTCGAACTTGATTCAGCCGCCTGCACAATCACGACGGTTAACAGGTCACCGACGGCGGTGGCTCGGCGATCCGCACCGAGCGACTGTGTCAAACCGTTTTTATATAGATCGTCGGCCAGCGCCGGGATCGAGAATGTCATTAACGAAATGATAAATATAGCGCGCGTGAAAACGGCGCGATAACTTGACGCTGCCGTTGGGGCAGCAAATATGAACGACATCTCGGTCCCCCTCGCACTCCTCATCTAATTCGAGACGGGCGTAAGCTCATCTGAAGAAGCATCCATTCTGGATCAAATTACAGTCCAATTTGGACCATTATAGATACGAAACGATTACTTAGAAACTTGACCACATCGAATGCCGGAGAAGGAGATTTTCAAGTATAATCAATAGTATAGATATGCCGCATTCATAATATTCCTCCGGCCTCGCGGCACGAGCCCATATGAACCAGAATTCGCTTCCCATCATCGAGCCGCAAGAGCCAAGCCCGATCGGCCCCCATTCGAGGCTCCCTCCATTTTGGATCAAGTTGCAATTGCGCGGTTCGGTGAGCCTGTCCATGACCGCCCAAGGAACGGGGCGTACGGGGTGTAAAAATGGCTGGGGTGTCTGAACTGGCCATTGCTACAATTCAATCCGCGCAGCACCGAATCGAGCAAATCGCCAACAATGTGACCAACATCAATACGCCTGGCTTCCGGAGCATTCGCGTATTCCAGCAGGTCGTTGACAGCAGATCCGGTATTCCAGAAGCCATTTCTTCGGCTGCCAATCCAATCAACTCTCCGGTCATGAGAGTAACTGACCGACCTTTGGATGTTGCCGTTGCAGGAAACGCATTCTTTCTGCTGAGGCAGGGAGATCGGCTCATCCCCGTCTCGTCGGCGCAATTGCATCTGGATGCCAACAAGCAGTTGGTCGATGACCACGGCCGTGTTCTGCAAGCGGCCGGTGGCGGGGATCTCGTCGTTTCGACAGGCAATCCGCAGATCCTCCAAGATGGGACCATCCTGGTTGGCGGGCAGCCCGAGGGACGCGTGGGCCTGTTCGCCATCAATTCCAACGAAGCGGCGGATATCAGGGGCCGGAATGGGCTGAGCGCCGATAGCGTGCCATCCCCATCCGATGATGCGATCGTCCGCCAGGGCATGATCATTCCTTCGGATGTCGATCTTTCAACAGAGATGACCAACCTCACCCAGGCCTCACGCATGGCTGAGACTGGAGCACGAATTTTCAAGGTCGCCGATGAGCTTCTTGGCAGCGCGACGAGCAAACTCGGAGATCTGAGATAATGAGCGGTGCGCTGGAAATTGCTGCAATCGGGATGCGCACACAACAGCGCGCGCTGGACGCGATCGCGAATAACGTATCGAATATGAATACCCCGGCATTCAAGGGGTCGGAGCTGCGCTTCTCAGAGCTCATCAGCGCGGTGGCGACACAATCGACCGACACGCGCTCATCACGGATCGATCCCGTATCGGGCGTCGAGTTGCGGCTCAGCCCATTGATTGATGCGCAGGGAAAATTGCAGTCGACTGGCGATCAGCTCGACATTGCCATTGATGGTACGGGCTTCATGGAACTCATGGGTCCGGCCGGGCAGACATTGCTCTGGCGTGGCGGCAAGCTGAAGGTTCTCGAGGACGGCATATTAGCGACCGCGGCAGGATTTCCTCTCAAGGCCAACATCTCCGTCCCTGAAGATGCCGTCGCCCTGCGTATCGATCGGGCCGGAAAGGTGATGGCAACAGTCGGTAGCACGACGGATGAAATCGAGCTGGGTACCATAAACCTGGTCAAGATCAGCGACCCTACATTGATCGAGCGACTGGCCGGCGGTGTCTATTCCGTTCAGGATGAAACCATCGTCACCGAGGGATCCGCCGGCGAGGACGGACTGGGCTATCTCGTACAAGCCTCGCTTGAACAGTCGAACGTTGATCTCAACAGGGAAATGGTCAACCTGATCGTGACACAGCGCGCCTATTCGGCCAGCGCGCAAATGCTCAAAGCTGCGGATGAACTCTACAGCATCGCTAATAATCTGCGTAGCTGAGCGATGAGCATAGCCATCCTGCTTCATGTCATGGCAGCCGCCACTCCTGCCGGTATCCCAGATGATCGGATCTGCCGGGCCATGAGCGTGACGGTGCCGGCAGGCGCAGTTCTCGATACGGAAAACACGCAACCAGTCGCCTGCTCCGATACGGCGGAGATCGGCAAAGTGGCATATGACCATCGCCTTGGGGTGGTGCGCGCTCGCCTGTCGTTGACGCAAGGCGAGCCCATTGGAAACGTCTGGCTCCCGCTCCGGCCGAAAGTGTTGCCGGGGGACAAGCTCCGGATAACAGCCCGAATAGGTGCTGCCACCGTGTCACGCGAGGTGACCGCCCTGCAATCCGCACTCGATGGTCGCCGCTTCTTCGTGGTCGATTCAGATGGTCGGGTTTTCGCTGCGCCCTCAATCGCCAAGGCAGAGGATTGAAATGACGCAAGTGCTTCCAATCATGATCGCGGCCAAGGCCCTAGACGGCCTTTCAATGCGCATGACAGCGATCGCCCAGAACCTGGCCAACGTCAATTCACCAAGGTTCCAGCCGGTAAAGGTGGATTTTGAAGGCGCGCTCAGTCGCGCGGCCGACCAGGGTCCGGAAGCGGTCAAATCCCTGGCCTTTGAGTTTGTCGCCGACAAGACCTTTGGTGTGGGCGATGATCGGAGGATCGACCTCCAGATCGCTGATGCCGCGGCCACGGCATCGAAATATATCTCGCTTGTCGACCTGATCGGGCGACGCATGGCTATTCATCAAGCCCTTACCGGAGGCAGGTGATGCCGATCGATGCGATCGGAATTGGTCGAAGCGCGCTCGATGTCGAATGGCAGCGGCTTCAGATCATCGCCCAAAATCTCGCCAATCAGAATACGTCCCGAATTGCCGGCGGTGGCGTCTACCGGCCGCTCCGGGTTATCTCCGGCCCCGCGGGTGAATTTTCGCAGATGATCGCCGCGGGCCAGCCCGTTGCTGCGCCCCAAGGAGTGCGCGTGATTTCGATCGAGGCGGACAACGCCAATGTCCGAAGGATATATGATCCCGGACATCCCGATGCCGGGGAGGATGGCTTCGTCGCCTATCCGGGCGTCGACCTGGCCGGCGAGATGACGCTGCTGAGCAAGACGGCACGAATCTACGAAAGCAATCTGACACTTATCTCTCTCGCCCAGCAGATGAACATGCGCGCACTGGAGCTCGGGAAGCGATGACAGGGATTGAGCCTCTCGCGGCGATCACATCATCGGCGACCAGCCTCACAGGCTCGACCTTGCCTTCCGCATCGGTTGCGGGAGCGAGCGGGTTCGGAGATCTCCTGGCGCGCGGTTTGCAGGACGTCGATGCAAAGATCGGGAAAGCCGACGCGCTCGTTCAATCTTTCGCCATGGGAGCCCCGATCCCGCTCCATCAAGTGACGCTGGCGCTGGAGCAAGCGCGGCTGTCCGTGGATCTTGCAATGGAAGTCCGTACCCGGCTCGTTGAAGCCTATCGCGACTTCATGAGCATGCAGGTTTAAACGTGGATGGCAAAGTCCAGCCAGGGGAGAGGCCGTCTCCGCGTGCCGAAATTTCCGCGCCCCGGACGTTCTGGTTTCTGGGCGCTTTGGTCATACTCCTGCTGATCGCCGGCTATTGGTTCTTCATCCGCAGCGATTATGTGCCGGTATTGACGGACGTTCCGCCGGAAGAAGCGGCCGAGGTGGTCAAGGTCCTCGACGCCAAGAAGATTCCCTATCGCCTGGCGGATGGCGGAACGACAATCCTTATCGAAAATGGTCAAGCCGACAAAGCCCGGCTCGAATTGATTGGTTCAGAATTGCCGATACGGGGCCAAGTCGGCTTCGAGCTGTTCAACCAATCGGATATGGGCCTGACCGAGTTTGCCCAGAAGATCAATTTCCAGCGGGCTCTCCAGGGAGAGCTTGCCCGGACGATCTTGCTTCTGGATGGAATTCGCTCGGTTCGGGTCCATCTGGGGCTTGCGGAGAACCGGCTATTCCGGGGTGAGCAATCGCCGCCAAAGGCGTCAGTCACCCTTATCCTTGCTCCTGGGGCTATTCTGACCGAGAGCCGGGTGAGCGGAATCCAGCGCCTTGTTGCGGGGGCCGTGCCAGAAATGGTGCCAGAGGCAGTCGCAGTTCTTGATGGAACCGGGAAGATCGTCAGCACCGGCACGATCGACCAAGCAGGACTGCCCGGCTCCAGCGACGCAATTCTGGAAAATTACAGACAGCGGGTGACTGCCGCCATCAAGGCAAGCCAGCCCTGGCTCCGCTTCTCTGTGAACATCAGTCTGAAGTTGCGTGAATCGTCCGCTTCTCCTGGAGCGAACGAGACGGCATCCCCCGCCATCTCGCCGAGGGGCGAACCTGACTATGTGATCAACGTTCGGGTGACGACACCAACGCAACTCGACGAGCAGGTTCGGCTCGAACTCATCAGTGTCATCAAATCGGCTGCCGAAATGGATGCCGCTTATGGCGACTCGCTGATCTTCCTCGTCGGCGAGCCAATACAACCACCACTCAATCCAAGCCCGACCACCGGCAGCGACCGAGTCGTTGCCAAGACGGCAAGTGCCGCGCCTGAACGTACACCGGGCATTCTGGCTATGCCCTGGCTGCTCGCAATCGGCGGCGGGTTGATCGCCATCTTCGTAACAGCGGTGGCGATTGTCGAACGGCGCCGGCGAGGTCGCGCGAAGGACGACGAGCTCGAGAGCTTTGCCGATCAATTACGGAATCGCCTGGTTGGCTCGGCGGAGGCGCATCATGGTGGATAGTGTCGATCCGGCACTCGCCGCGATGTTACGCCGCTTCTCGGAATTACACCCCGCCGACCGTGACCTGGTCGTGGACATGCTGGGTACGCCCGCACGTGACGAACTGCAGGCTCTTTTGATGGCAAACCGCGGCGAGCCAGCATCGCCCGCGTTGCGAGAACTGATCGCGTCCTGTCATTCACGCGTTCCTTCACCACAGTTGACGCCGCGGGCCGTTGAAGCGTTGACGGCTGCAGCTAGGGTGCCGGCGCGCGCCTCGTCCGCCGATGAAGTCATTACCGACGTCGCGGTTGCCTCGCCAAAATCGAAACATGGCTTCGGCGTTCGAGGGCATCGACCGTGACAGGCATGCTCTACAAGAAAAGCAGCGATGTGGCGCGTCTCGCCACATTGCGATTGGCTGCCACGATCGAGGAAGCGCCGCCGGCCGAGGTGGTTGTCGAACCGACGCCACCAACTCGGCAAGAACTGGAGCTCGCGAAGCTCAAGGCGGAACACGCGGAACTTCAACGACATATGGAGGAGACGCGGGCCGAACACGCCGCCGAAATCGAAAACGCATATCGTAATGCGCTTGAAGAAGCAGCGAGCCGCCATATGCGCGACGATGCACGACTGCTCGACTCGCTCGATCGAGCCCTCTCAGCCGCGGTTCACCAATTCGATTCATTCCTCTCCGGATCATGCGGTCCAGCGGCGGCGAAACTGGCTGCGGCCGGGTTTGGCAAGCTTGTCGAGCTACGGCAACAGGACGAGGATTGGCTTGCCCAGATCGTGATGCGGCGCCTCAACGCGATCGCGGCCGATGCCGCGATCACGCTGCATGTTGCACCGGACATTGGTGAAGCGGTCGAGAAGGCACTCGCGGCGGCTGGAAGAACCGATGTTGCGCTCAAACTCGACAAGTCGGTTTCCCCCGGCACCGCTCGCATCGCGCTCAAGCTCGGCGAAATCGTGATCGATCCCTCCCAGGGTGCGGCAGCGATCATGGCCGTGCTCGAAGATGTGGAGCGCGACGATGACTAGCCTCGCCCTCATCGATCGCGTCCAGGCGCTCGAGCTGTTTCCAGCAACCGGGACAATCCAACGCCTGTCTCCGGGCGAGATTGAAGCCAATGGTCCGGACGCACCGATCGGCGCCCATTGCGAGATCATCTCGTCAAGGAACGGAGCGGTCCTGTTTCGTGCGCAAGTCGCCTCGGTCGCCTCAGACACCATCAAGTTGGTCCCATTTCAGTCCGTTGCCCGAGCCCATATTGGCGACCGGGTAAGGCTTCTTTCCGATCGAGGAACGAGCCCCGTCGGCGATGCTCTGACGGGTCGCGCAATTGATGCGCTGGGACGCCCAATTGACGGCGGCGAACCATTGCTTCTCGAACGACGCGACATCGGGATGACCGGTGTTCTCGATCGGATCGCGCCGACCCGACCATTCGCAACAGGCATTCGCGCGATCGATGGACTGTTGACCATTGGTCATGGGCAGCGAATCGGTGTCTTCGCGGCAAGCGGCGTAGGCAAGACCCGGCTCATCGAGCAGATCGTCCGGCAGGTTGATTGCCAGCGGATCATTATTTGCCAGATCGGCGAGCGCGGCCGCGAGGTCGAGGCACTCTGGTCGGAGATAAAGGCTTCGGACAAGCTCAGCAACACCAGCGTTGTCGCCGCCACTTCCGACGAGAGCGCGCCCATGCGAGTGCTCTGCCTCGAACAGGCGCTCGCCATGGCCGAGTTCTGGCGCGACAGGAAGGAAGACGTGCTGCTGGTCGTCGACTCGGTCACGCGCTACGCGATGGCCTTGCGCGAGATCGGACTGATCGCGGGCGAACCGCCAATGCTGCGCGCCTATACACCGAATGTCCTGCGAGAACTTCCGCGGATTGTGGAACGATGCGGCGCCGTTCGATCGGGCGGCTCCATCACCGGCCTGTTCACGGTGCTAAGCGAAGGAGACGATGTCGACGATCCGATCGTCGAGGTCATGAAATCTCTGCTGGATGGGCATATAATATTGTCGCGAAAGCTCGCCGAAGCAGGACACTTCCCGGCGATCGACATCAACCGGAGCATTAGCCGGCTGTTCGACCGGCTTGTCGATGACCGGCATGTCGCGGCTGCCCGCGTCGTTCGCGCCAGGCTGGCCCGCTATGAGGAAGCACGGGTCCTTGTGGAAAGCGGCATGTACAAGCACGGCTCCGACCAGGCCATCGATGCCGCAATCTCGGCCAGAGGGCCGATCGCGGAGTTCCTCCGCCAATCCGATCGCCGCGGCGAGCCGTCGACCGGAACTCTGGAGCGCTTGTTGAGCTTGTCCGGAGGGGCTGGCTGATGCGAACTCGAGGCAGCCTCGAAGCACTGCACGACATCACCGCGCTGCGAACAGTGCAGGTCGACATCGCTACGCAAGCATTTCATCACGCCGATACGCTCTGGACAGACGCGCTACGTCAGCAGGTCGAGGCATGTGACGAGCGTGACGTCGCTGCGGAAAACTGGCTGACGGTGCTGCAATCCCGGTCTCTGGATCCGGGGATGGCGTCTCTATCGGGCCGGTGGCTGGTCGATCGAGAAGCAGCGCTCCGCTCGGCAAGGCTCAATGAAACCATCGCCCAGCGCAACCGGGACACGGCGGTATCCACGCTGGCCCAACGCCATGCCGAACTCGAAACAAGCAGGCGGATCGGCGAACGTGTGAAGCGCGACATCGACAAACGCAACGCGGAGGCGCACGCGCTCGAACTGGCCGACAGCTATCTGCGGAGACGATCGAGATGACTCTCCAGATCGCACTCTCCGCACTGCCATTTCTCCCGCCCGGCCAAGCCGCGCTCGCAGAAACCCCGCTCTCGCCCGAAGCGGATAATGGCTTTGCGCAACTCCTTGCTGAACGATCGATAGCCCCCGGCAACAGCGAAGCCTCATGGTTCGGCTCGACCATTGACACCTCTCCGGGCAAGTCGGTCGCGACAGTTGCTCGCACGCCGACAGATATGTTGAACACCGCACAGCGTCTTCGCGAAAACATGACAATGGCCGACAACGCGGCTTCCCATTGCTCGTTTTCGCCGATCCGACCCGTTGACGCGCAGTGGGAGCCAGCCTCGACATCGGACAATGAGAGGCCTCGCCTTGCGCCGGCCGATCAGTCGGAGATTTGGCCTATCCATGCTGACCGGCGAGTCCGAGCACCGCTCGTCGTCGATGCCCAAAAGCGTTGGTCACCCCCGGCCAGCGCCCCAAACGTGGCTTCCGGGCATCTTCCGAAAACATTCGCGCTGGCCGCCTCGATCGACCAAGCGACATCGAATGCAGACGTGCGCGAGGTGGCGGACCGCAAGGCCGCTCCGCTAGCCATCGCATTTGTCGCGGCAGGCATCTTCGAATTGCCCGCGGATGATGTGGCAGGCCTGGTCACGCTTTCGACTGTCGCAGTTTCGGGCGCTTTTCGCGGGTCGGAAGAGCTTCCGTTCGCACGGTTACCGGCCCGTCCTCTTCAGGAGACGCCGCGCGCGATATCGTCCGCGGAAGGTCTTGAAGTGCCGGCCGGGCTGCCAGGGCCACTTTGGCCCTCAAGCCGTCACATGCCGATTGTCACTCCATGGACAGCAGGCAGCAGAGCAACAACGTCTACCGTCGACGACGCACCGTCGGTTCAAAGACTGCCGCTCAACCAATTGCTGATGCCTGTTCCGAAGGGTGCGGGAGCTCTGGAGGCTGCGCCCGCCGATCCGGTCAATGCAGAGTCCCGCCGAAACACGAACGCACACACGCAGCGCACCGAATTCGTCGCATCTCTTCTTCCCGTCTGCGTCACGCTTCATGCCGTGGGCGAAGGCGTGAAGCTTACCGTCCGAATGGCATCGAACCAGAGCGGCGACGATCCGGCGGAGTTCGAGCGTATGGCGACGAAGATGCTCTCCTCGGAGGGTTTCGATCTCAAGACCGTCATCATGAACGGAAATCAGGCTCACGGCTCGCGGAGGAATCAGTGATGAGCATAATGCCTCTCATGGCGGGGCAAGCCGTGACACCGGCAGCGGCAACGCCCGACTCAACGACGAAATCGGTGACGGATGCTTTCGGCCTGAGCTTTGAAGCCCTGCTCAAGATCGTGCTCACGCAGCTGACCTATCAGGATCCGCTCAAGCCGATGGACAATTACCAGTTCGTCTCGCAGCTCGCGCAATTTTCGCAGATTCAGCAGGGCCAGAAAACCAATGACAGCCTGGACCTGCTCGTTCGCGCCCAAGCAACCTTGCAGGCAACATCGCTTCTAGGACGTCGGGTCGACATCGACGCGGGATCGACCACGCTTACCGGGAAAGTAAAAGCCATCACATTTCGGGATGGTGAAACGAAACTCACCGTGGAGACCACACAAGGTCTCACCATCAACGATCTATCGCTCACTTCAGTTGTTCAGATCAGGGAAGGAAATTGACATGCTTGGATCAATTTATGTCGGACTGAGCGGCCTGCAGGCCTATTCAAAAGGACTTCAGCAAGTCAGCAACAACGTTGCCAATCTGAATTCCCAAGGCTTCCGGTCGTCGGTGGTCACCTTTTCAAACCTGCAATCGTCACGTGAGTCCGGAGGGATTGGTTATTCCAGCGTATCCGACAATCAAAGCGGCGGCGTGGCTCTCGGCCAATCCATGCTGGATTTCACGCCCGGTCAGTTGCGACAGACCACTCGCGATCTCGATCTTGCGGTCGATGGCTCCGGATTCCTGCTCCTGATGAGAGGCAATGAGGTCCGTTACGCGCGGACCGGCAGTTTCGAGGTCAATGAGGACGGCTATGTCACTCTCCAGGGAACCGAATGGCGCCTCGCCACGCTCGATGCCTCGGGACGGGCGGTCACGCTTTCGATCGACGATGCGCGAACCAGCACACCCAAAAAGACCACGAAGATCGCGTTCGCCGACAATCTCTCGTCCACCGCAACCAGCCACAGCATCAACAATGTCAAAGTCTATAGCGAAACCGGCGAGGAGCATGTCTGGAAGATCGCGTTCAGCCGTGAGGAAACCTCGACCGACTGGAAGGTGAAGGTTACCGACGAGAAGGACAGGGTTATCGGCGAAAAGGTGCTCAGCTTCAGCGGCAGCTCACCGACAAGCGCGACCAACAAGCTTCTTTTCGCGGACGCCGATAACGGTCTGTCGATCGAGTTTGATTTTAGTGGCAAGGTCAGCTCCTATTCCTCAGGCACAGTCTCCTCCCTGCGGGCATCCTCGGTGGATGGACAAGGCACCGGCACACTCACCTCGATTGCCGTGAATGAGAAGGGTGAGTTGGAACTCGCCTATTCGAACGATCAAAAGGCCTCTTTCGGCGCGGTTGCTCTGGCGACCTTCCGCGACCCTCAGGCGCTGAGGCAGGAGGCCGGCGGCCTCTTCACCTTCGACGGCAGCACCGAAGTGCAGCTGCTTTCCAGTAGCGATCCACGTGTCGGCTCGGTGGTCTCTCGGCGGCTCGAGGCTTCGAACGTCGATCTTTCTCAGGAATTCGGCGAGCTCATCCTCATTCAGCGGGGATTCCAGGCCAGTTCCCAGATCGTCAGCGTCGCAAACGATATGATCCAGCAACTCTTCGGCATTCGCGGGCAGGGATGACATTTGGGCCCACCGCCTGGCTTCCGCCTGAACAGCCCGGAGAAATCCCGGACCTATTGAGGGATCTGGCTCGGCGTTGGCTGAACGAATGGATTGTCGAACCGACTCTCCCTGACGTCGAGGAAGTGGCTTGCGAGGGCAGGAAGTTCCGGTGGTGGGGTGGTCGGACGTTCGCAATCGGCGCTTCGGAGCAGGATCGTGTTGCGCTTGGAAGATCCGTGCTGGGCGGTGAAGGCGATAGCTCACAGGGAAGGGATCGCCAGATCCTTGAAGCAGTGGCAGTCGCCTCGCTTTCGGCGCTGGCAGAGACTATATGCCGGGCTCTCGGGAGCGACATATCCGCTGCCGAATGCACCGCTCCCTCGACAGTCGGTGGCAGCCGTACCTACCACCTCGCTTGCCCGGAGAATGGCTGGGCCATCGAGGTGATGCTCACGCCCGAAGCGGCTGTCGGTTTGCGAAGGCATCGTGCAGGGCGCCACGCAGCGCCCGAACTTGCAACGCTTGGCGCCGCTCTTGCCGATGTCGAGATCGATCTGGGTTGCCACCTCGGCGGCGCATTGCTGTCAGCGGGCCAACTGGATGATCTCGCGGTGGGCGATCTGATCGTCCTGGACGCACGGTTGAACGATTCGCTTCCCTTGACCCTGCATGGAGCAATCGCCCGGCTCGGCAAGGCGGAAATCAGCGCAAAGGGCGGAGCCCACCATCTGCGCATCACGGAGACTCCGGATATATATTTATGACGATCGCTGAAAAATTCCTCGACCAGACGGCCGCATCCGCGCGCGATGTGGTGCGGACCGCCATTGATGGCCTGCCGGTCAGGGTCGAAGCCATTTTGGGCGCAGCCAATGTAAAGGTCGGCGAACTCTCCAATCTGAAGCCTGGAGACGTGCTCCCGCTCGAAAACCTGCTTGGCGATCCGGTCTCGCTTCGCCTCAACGGAAAGACGATCGCCTATGGCGAACTCGTGTCGATGGGCGATAATTTCGCGATCCGGATCCAGGCCATCGCGCAGGAATAGCTTCGGATGCGAGCGAAGAGAGGGATTCTGGCGGTCGGTAGCATGCTCGGCATGTTGCCGGGCATTGCCTATGCACAGCGGCTGGCAGGCGGTGAAGCAGCGGATGTCTCGATTATTCGCGTGGTTGCTGCCCTTGCCGTGTGCGTCGCTGCCGCATTTGCGATCATAATATTGATCCGGAACCGCATGGCGCATGGCCGGGGACGGAGCATGCCCGGTTTTCTGAGCGGGCTTAAGCAGGGTCGGCGTCTTGCCGCCGTTGAGGTGCTGAGGATCTCGCCACAGGCTGAACTCGCTCTCGTCGATTGTGACGGGGTCGAATATCTCCTTTTTTACGGGCAATCCGGGATCGAGATTCTTTCGCGCCGCGAAGGCACCGGCGTGGATTCGCAGGGCGAGGTCGACTGAAATGGGTCGACGCCTGCCATCATTATGCGCGGTTCCCGCTCTGATGCTTGCTTTCACGCCTGAAGCGGCGCTTGCGAGCCCGTTGGCCGGCATCGGCTCGAGCGACATTGTCCGGACCGCCGTCGTCCTGACCCTTCTCGCGGTCTTGCCGACGCTCATCATCGCCATGACGAGCTTCACGCGCATCGTCATTGTCTTGTCCATGGTTCGACACGCCTTCGGCATGCCGGAGACGCCACCCAACTCCGTTCTCGTGAGCCTGGCGCTGTTCCTCACCATGTTCAGCATGAAGCCGGTCGCCGAGGAAATGCATAAACAGGCATTGCAGCCCTATCTGGCCGGGCGGGTCACGCTGGAGGCGGCGATGGACAAGGGTACCGCACCTCTGCGCCGTTTCATGCTCGCTCAAACGCGCGATGAGGATCTGGCGACAATCTATCGAGCGTCCCGCACACCGTTGCCGTCCACGCCCGATCAGGTGGAACTGGCGAAGCTTGTCCCCGCCTTCATCATCAATGAACTGCGCGTCGCATTCACGATCGGCTTCGTGATCCTGTTGCCTTTCCTGCTCATCGACCTCGTGGTTTCGGCGATCCTGCTCTCCCTGGGCATGATGATGGTACCGCCCACCACAATCTCGCTGCCCATCAAACTGCTCATGTTCGTGCTGGTCGATGGCTGGTCCCTGATCATCTTGGGGGTCCTGGGAAGTTTCCGGTGACGCGGCAGCGGCGGCTCCCAACCGGCATGGAAATTCTGGTGCGTCCGGACCGGGTCGAGGCGTCGCTTTGGAGGCGCTTCAAATCGTCAGGACACCCCCAGCTTCGCGAAAGCCTGTTCGAGCGATACCGCCGCTTTGCCCGCTCCCTGGCGAGACGCCACGCACGCCGCAGCAATATGGGGACCGATATCGTCGCCGATCTGGAACAATGCGCCTATGGCGGTCTGCTCGAAGCCATCGACCGTTACGATCCCGCCAGAGGCAAGTCGTTCCTCACATTCGCAACGGCCCGGATCGCGGGGAGCATCGTCGATAGCCTCGGCCGCCTCGACGAACAGGGCGCGCAATATCGGTTCCGCCGTAGGGCCGAGCGCGAAAGGCTCAATTCGCTCATTGGCGACGATATCAAGACTGGTCAGGAAAATGCGATAGGACAGCTGACGGACTTGATCGCCGAGCTGGCGCTTGGGCTCATCCTCGCGACGGAGGAGAGCAACGCTCCGGCGCCCTACAGCGGCAGGCCGGACAGCGGTTTCGACACTCTCGCCTGGCGGCAAACGAAGATCCTGCTGCATCAGCGCGTCGAGTCCTTGTCGGACCTGGAACGCACCGTCGTTCGGCAACATTATCAGAATGACCTGCTTTTCTCGCAGATAGCGACTATGCTCGGCCTATCGCGTGGAAGAGTGTCTCAAATACACAAAAGTGCGCTTGGAAAACTACGAAAAACGATGAGGTTCGTGCAATGACAGATCCATTCTGTGCGGAAGATGCGCTCCAGAATATCATCATGGTTGCACAAACCGATTCCAGCCGCGCGGTCGATATGATCGATCAGCTTCTGGAGGATTATCCGGCGGATGCGCGGTTGCATTTTCTAAGAGGCTCCTTGCTTGTGGAGCTCAAGCAACATTTCGAGGCGCATCGTGCGATGTCGCAGGCAATCGCGATTGCGCCGGATTTCGAGATTGCCCGATTCCAGCTCGGCTTTTTTGAACTGACATCCGGCGAGGCGGACCGCGCCATCGCAACCTGGGCGCCGTTGAAGGATCTGCCGATCCAGCATTTCCTGTGCCGGTTCGTTGTCGGACTCGAACATCTGATCGCCGACCGGTTCGAGGAATGCGCCGCCGAACTCAACGCCGGCATTGCCGCCAACACTGAAAATCTGCCGCTTAATCGCGACATGGAACTCATTGTCGCAAAGTGCGCGGAGATCCTGTCGTCAAGCGCAGAAACCGCACCAGAGGAGAGCGACGTGGTCTCCGCCACATCGTTCCTTCTCGGCAGCAAGCCGCGGTAGATATTGCAATGGCTTCGATAAATCGGGTCGATCAGGCGATCCTGTTGCTCCAGGATCGCCTGAAACGGCTTCAGGAACGCACCGGCAGCAAGCCAGCCGATCTCGGCAAGGCGCAGAAATCCGACAGACCGGACGCCCTTGCGCCGCTGCGCCGGATGACGCAGCAGGGTGGGATCAGCGACGAGGATCTGCGGCGCGCCCTCGTTCGTACGCTGCTTTCAAACGCGCTTGGCGCAGAACTGGTATCGAGCCTGGAATTCAATTCGATCGCAGATCAGGTTTTGCGCATCATGGAGAGCAATGAGATGGGCCGCGATCTGCTGTCACGGGCGTTGTTCGATCTGGAATAGGACCAGCGACCCGCTCCCTCCCCGCTCCAGAACGTGAGCGTGGTTCTCAAGAGTCAAATCGGGATGATAGGACCACGAGACGGGACACCCTCGGAAATTTTTCTAAACAGTTCACGGAACCGCCCGACACTTGATTGGGTGGGGAGAAATCCCCCGTTCATTGCGACAACGGGTGATCGAGATGGTTGCGATTTTTACGGGTGCCGGCGCCGGGTTCGACCGCGGCTCGGGTTCGGTGTTAGGAAGCGTTGGCCTTCTGGGCTCCGCGTCGCAAGGGCGTGGCAATGAGGGCATCTTCGTCAATGCAGCGAATGGCAATCTCTTGCTTGGCAAGCAGGACGAGGTTCTGATTGGCAGGGGCCCTGACGCTCTTGTCGCCCGGACTTACAACGACATTTTGACTCCCGATGAGAATGGCGATCGTTGGCGCTATGCATATGATCGACGGGTCTATGGCCTGACGGGCACCGTGAACACATTGAACAGCACGATCAAGCGGCTGTCGGCCGATGGCAGCGAGATAACCTATTATTATGATGGGAGCAGTAAATACAACGGCATCGACGGCGGAGGCGCGTACGATGTCCTCGATTGGGACGGCACGGTCTGGACCTGGACAGATGGCGACAGTCGCATCACCGAGCGATATGAATCCTACGGCACTACAAACGGCACACCGTCCTTTCGCCTGACACAGCAATCGGACACCGACGGCAATACGGTGATCTTCACCTATACCGGTGCGAACCTGACACGCGTAACGACGGCCGATGGCAGCTATATAGACTACAGCTGGGACGCGAATGGAAATATTTACCAGATTGTTACCAAATACACAGACTTACAGACCAGCGTAGCATCGACACTCACGCGAACTCGTTACGGCTACGAGACTTATATTGATGGGTCGACCACAAAATATCGCTTGAAAACCGTAACGGTTGATCTGACACCGAGCGACAATTCAGTTGCTGACAACGTCAAATACGTAACCACCTATGGTTATGATGGCTCGAACCGGATCAACCTCATTACCCAGAGCGACGGCTCGTCGATGGCCATCACCTATGATGGCTCAGGCAAGGTCTGGAAACTTGAACAAACCGCCGAATCTGGAGTCACTCGTAAGACTGAACTGAATTACTACACCGGATACACAACTATCGACGATGCCTCTGGTCAAATTACCAGGCTAGACTATGATTCTACAGGAAATCTGAAAAAAATCACCGCACCAGCTGCATATTCTGGCGCATCCCAGCAAATTACTCAATTTAATTATTATACCACAGGTAATATTTATACTGTGGTGGATCCACTTGGAAACACAACTACTTATGATGTATATGGTCCCGGAGGAATGCCAGGTCGAATTCGCGACCGGCTAGGCAATTCCGTGATACGCAACTTCAGCTTGAAGAACGAACTTTCTGGAGAGAATTTCTTTGCGTCAGACCAAGATAGCTCATCCTCAAGTCTTAGAAATAGCTACCTATACGACAGTGAGAATCATCTGCGATATGCTATAGATGCCGAAGGAAGAGTTACGGAGTATCGATACCAAAGTACCGGTGAGATGGTTTTGATGGTCGAGTACTCCGAGCATCTCTATCCTGCCGGATCGCCCCCACTCGACGAAGCCGCCATGAACAGCTGGCGTGATGCACTGCCTGATCGGTCTAGTACTAAGATTACACAATATTCTTACGATGTGCGAGGTAACCTTACCGGCCAGATTTCCTATGGCGCCGCCAATGCTGCCGGGGTTGCGTTGAGCAGCGAAGGCTATGCGGAAAAAACCTACGTTTACGATCAGGCGGGCCAGCTACTGAAGCGACAGACTGTCAACGAGGCGCAAGAGACCTTCGTTTATGACGGCATGGGCCGCCTGACGGCCGTGACCGATATTAACGGTGGCACGACCACGTTCGTGTTCAATGATACCGCAACAACCACGACCGTGACGCTGGCATCCGGCTATGTGACGACCAATACATACAACAAGGCCGGCGATCTGCTGAGCCAAACCGACAGTGGCAGCTATGTCACCGGTGGGACGACGAACAACCAGTATGACAAGCTGGGCCGGTTGCGGGTGACCACGGACGCGAGCGGCCGCAAGACCTGGTTCGTGTATGACAAGGCGGGCCGCAAGGTTGCGGACATCAAATCATATTCCACGCATGGCGAGGTCGTCGAATATCGCTACGACGCCAACAACCGCATAATCGCCACGATCCGCTACGCGACCCACCTCACGCCGTCGGAACTGACAACATTCGACAATCCGGACGCCGTATTCGACTTTTCTGCAGTCGATCCGGCAGCACACGCCGACGACATCTGGAACTGGACGGTCTACGACAAGGAAGGCCGCGTGCTGCAGGCCATCAGCGGAGACGGCAGCACGGTCGTCTATGGTTATGACGCCTCCGGCAGGCTGATCTCGACCACGAACTACGTGAACAAGCTGACATCGAGTCTGGCCACGTTCAAGACCACGCCACCGACAGCCGTGACCCTGCCGACGACGCACGCCAATGACAGTGTGACGCGCAGCTTCTACGATCGCAGCGGACGACTGATCGCAGTGCTGGACGGCGAGGGTTATCTCTCGCGCACAATCTTCGACGGTGCCGGGCAGAAGGTGAAGGAGATCGCCTATGCCAATGCGACCGGCAGCGCCGGGACGGTCAACCGCGCGACCGCGAGCCTGAACCAGCTCATCGCCAGCATCACCGTATCCGCGGCCGCGGACCGGGCCATGAACTATGTCTATGATGGACAGGGATTGCTTCGGTACACTGTCGATGGCCTCGGCCAGGTCACCGAATATGCCTATCTCGGAAGCGTCCTGTCGTCGGCAACCGGCCGTGTTCGCTCGACGGTCCGCTTTGCCGGGACGATCAGCACGAGCGACTTCACCTATGATAATGTGAAATCGCTCGTGACGCCCCTGGCGTCGAACACCGACAACCGGAAGAGCTGGGCAGTCTATGACACCAAAGGCCGGCTGATCTATTCGATCAACGCCAATGGTGCAGTCACAGGCTTCACCTATGACAATATGGGCCAGGTCACGCGCCAGGTCGAATATGCGACACTGCGGACGACGAGTAGCCTGCCCGATCAGACGACGATGGACAGCTGGCATAGCAGCAATATCAGCAACACCGCCAACCGGATCACGCGAACCTGGTACTCGGCGCGCGGCGAGGTCCGCTTCATGGTGGACGCCGAAGGTTATATCGTGCGCAACGGCTATAATGCCGCCGGCGATCTGGTCACCGTCACCGCCTGGGACAACCCGGTTGCAGCCACCGATACGACCACGATCGCCCAGGTCGAAACGCTGGCGGCCGGCGCTGGGGCAGCCAGGGCCGAATCCTTTGCCTATGACGTGCAGGGCAGGCTGTTGCTCGCCCAGGATGCCGAAGGGGTCGAGACCGCCTATGAATATTACGCGACCGGGCTGCTGAAAGCCCGATGGGTCGCTTATGGGACGGCCGACCAGTCGGCCACCACATTCGGTTATGATCTGGCCGGGCGGCTGACCAGTCAGTATGATGCATATGGCACCACCGAACAGACGCTGACCGCATATGCGTATGACGGGTTCGGCAACCTGACTTCGACCACCAACCCGCGCAACCAGACCACCACCTACACCTATGACAAGCTCGGTCAGGTGAAGACTGCAGTCGATGCTGCGGGCACGACCTCGTACGATTACAATGCGTTCGGAGAAGCCTGGAAGGTTACCGATGCGCGCAACAATGTGACCCATAGCTGGTTCGACCGGCTTGGCCGCGTCACGCACGTTCAGGATGCCCTCAATTACGTGACGACCACGAGCTATACTGTTTTCGGTGAGGTGCAGAACGTCAAAAGGTGGGCGACGGCCGTCGGCACAACCCCGGCCATCGGCACGCCGCCCAGCCCGTCGGGAACCGTGGCAACCACCGCTTTCACTTATGACAAGCAGGGCATGGTGCTGAGCAGCATCGACGCCAAGAATCAGACGGAAAGCTACGCCTACAATGCCTTCGGCGATAGAACGACCGTCACCAACAGACTGACCCTCGCCACCACCTACAGCTATGACCGCCTAGGCCGGTTGACCCGCGAAAGCTACAATGCGGCCACGGTCAATCATAATTCGGGCGGCACCATCGTCACCGGCAACCAGGTCGTCAAAACACATAGCTACGACGCATATGGCAATCGCAAGCAGATGGTGGAGGGATTTAGCACCACCGCGGGCGGCACAGTCACAGCGCTTCGGACCACCGGTTACACCTATGACCGCATGAACCGGCTGACGGAAGTCGCGCACGACAGTGTCACGGTGATCGCCGACAATATGGTCACGACATCGTCCACCATCCCCAAGGAGACCTACACCTACGACAAACGCGGTAATGTCATCAAATTCGTCGATGCGGGCGGCGCGGCAACCTTCAGCTATTATGACGATCTCAACCGCAAGACCGCCGAAATCCGCCAGTTGAGCGCAACCCAGGGCGTTTACACCAGCTACACCTACGACAATAACGGCAACATATCGTCGACCAAGGTCTATGAAACCATGGTGACTGTGCCGTCTACAGCTGGCGGGACCGCGCCGGCAGCACCGTCGGGTGTGTTTCGCGAGACCACGTTCACATATGACAATGTCGACCGCATGCTCACCAGCACGATCGTGAGCAACACCGGCAATGTCATCACCACGGGCAGCTGGAACGGCTCCAGCTATTCGACGGTGACTGGCAACCTGCAAACCCAATATCAATACGACGCCAATGGCAATGTCGTGAAGCTGACCGACGCGAACACCAACGTCGTCTGGAGCTGGTACGACAAGCTGAATCGCAAGACCCATCAGCTCGATGCCGAAGGTTATCTCACGAAATGGGACTATGACGCCGAAGGCAATGTTCTCGTCGAGACCCGGTACGCGACACAATTCGCGGGTTCACCCAGCCTGTCCACTCCACCCACGGTCAGCACCAACGGTGACGATCGGATCACGACCTATGTTTACGATCTGAACGGCAATCGCGTCAGCGAAACCCGCTCGAACGTCACCGCTTGGACCGTCAACGCTTCGACCGGCGCGGTGACTGCGGCGGGAACCAGTGCACTGATCGAATATACTTATAATGCATTGAATCAGGTGATCACGAAAAAGATCGCTGGAACGCTAATTGCCACTTATAATTACCATAATTCCGGACGGCTGGAGAACGAGCAGCGCGCCGCCTATTCGGACGCCAACGGCACGACCGCCACGCCAACCACCATATATGAATATGACGCGATCGGTGACCTGACACGGCAAACCCAATCGGGCAACTCCGGCACATATTCAGCGGCGGATCGGGTGACCAATTATCGCTATGGCGAGGGCGGCCGCCTGATCTCGACGACCGACGCCGAAGGCAATCTCCACAGCTATTTCTACGATGCGGTGGGCCGGCTGAAGAAGGACGGCTATACGCGCATCGTCAACGCCAGCACGGCGTCGAACTCCGCCACGACGACCACCGTCACAGAGGCGGTCACCACCACCTATGACGTCGCCGGCCGCGCCACCAAGAAAGGCGTCTACAGCACCATCGGCGGGACCTTCAAACTCGTCGATTATATGAGCTTCCAGTATAACGTCTTCGATCAGGTCACCCAGCAGGGCCAGGGCAGCAATTCGTCGTCCGACATCAACAGCGGGTCGGCGCTGTATCAGGTGACGAACGTTTATGACGCCGCTGGCAATCTCGTTGCCAGCAACGCGGGCGACGGCATCTGGGATTTCTACAGCTACGACAAGGTCGGCAACCAGACCGGTGTCATCACCTCGGCGGGCGCCAGCTATACCGGCACCAACTTCGCAACCGCCTTGGGTGTGGTCAGCGGCGACGATGTGAACGGCACCTGGACCGTCTATGATAAGCGCGGCCTTGCAACGCAGGTGGTCGAGGAGGGACGCAAGCGTTCGTCAGCGACCAGCGAAACGCTGACCACCAACCGGGCCTATAATGCGTTCGGGGAAAAGTCGAGCGAGACCGACGCGCTGAGCAGTACCATCACCTACACCTATAACACGATGGGCCGGATGATCCGCTCCGAAAGCCCCGCGGTCCGCATCAAGGACGAAACTGGCGCCGAATATTGGGTGAAACCTTCTGAGGATTATTATTACGATCTCGGTGGACGCCTGATCGCCACGCGCGACGCGAACGGCACCTACGCGAAAACCGGGAGCACCTCGGGCGCCGCAACGAGCAAGGCTGCCAATAGCGGCAATTTGGTCAGCTACAACCTGCTGGCGGGCACCGGCTATGATGGCAGTCAGTCGCTGATCTCCACCGAGTTCCATAGCGACGGCGGCAAGAAGCAGACACTCTACGATCGCATGGGCGACGCGCGCGTGCTGCTCAGTGAGTTGTTCAGATCGGGGGCACCCACGCTTGCTTATGCCGAGCAGTCCTTCAATCGGCTGGGCCAGCTCATCCAGTTGAAACATGCGCGGCGGACGGCCGTCACCGACGACAGCACCCGGCTGGTCGACAACTATGTCTATGACCAGTTCGGCCAGCGCATCCAGCATACCACCAATGCATATGGCGGCTCGGTCATCGAGAAGACCGCCTATGACGCCACCGGTCGGATCACCAGCCAGACCGATATGGAAAACCATGTCACCAACATCGCCTATGGCTGGGATGGAACACTGGCGACCGGTGGTCTTCTGACCTACGGTGGATGGGCAGAAACCAGGACTTTTTCGGACTCGACGCTGCAATCCACGGTCAAGAGCGATATCTACGGCCGCGAAGTGTACAAGACCGACCTTGGCGGCCATGTGTTCGCCACAGCTTACAACAACGCCGGACTTGCAGCCAGCATCACCGAAAACCCACTTGGTGCTCCAACCACCCAGACCTGGCAATGGTATAATACCGGCCTGCTGAAGCAGTCGGTCGGTCTCGCCGGCACAGCCGACTATACCTATGATAAAGTTGGCAACCGGCTGACCGACGTGCTGGTAAGCGGCGGATGGACGGTCAAGAATGCGACGGCCACTTACGACGCACTCGGCCGGCTGGAGACATATGGCCAGGCAGCAACCTCGTACGTCAATGGTGGAACGACCTATTCCAACTCGGCCATTTCCAATCGGTATTTCTATGACGCAGTAGGCAATATCCGCCAGACGATCAGCACCTATGGCACGCTGGACGGGGCCGGTGCCGTCGAGTTTACGATTACTGACGAGACATTCTGGTATCGCTACGACAGCATGAACAGGTTGGTCGTCGACAGGGGCACATTGTCGGGTACGGCGGGCGCGGGCGGAACCACGATCATCCGCAACAACAATCGGCCGGCGTCTCAGAGCATCGAATATGATGAAGCGGGCAATCGCAAGGCGGTAATGCACACCATTTTCGTGGCAGGGACCATGGTGGACGACGGCTTCGGCGGCTCCTATTATTCCCCCGGCTATCTGCAGGAGCAGCGCGAAAATTATCGATATAGCGGAGACGGGCTGCTGACCGGAATCGCCATGACATATGGCGATCCCGCATATGAGGTAGAAACTTCTCCCAATGTTTGGCAGCTTCCTTCTACGGTCCCGGCCGCGGCGACGACGGGCGGCACGGACATCTCGGTCTTCGCCTATGATTTGATGGGGCGTCAGACCAGCCAGACGGATTACGGTGCAAGTCCATATGCATTCAGCCGAACCGCGACCTACAACAAGATCGGGCAGTTGCTCACCGAATCGACGTCGACGATCAAGACCGACGGCAAGACCTATGGGACGACGTCCAATTACAGCTATGTGAATGGGTCACAATATCTTCTGGGTGCGATCTATCAGGTGACGGGCACGAGCTCGATCACCGGGACGACCACGAAGAACACGCTGACCACGAACAGCTATGCCTGGTATGACAGCGCGGTGCAGGATACGATCGACGCGGTCGCTGATACGTCCACGCCCAGCAAGATCGGGCGATCGAAATTCTACTACAACGTGTTCGGGCAGCTGAACTCGGTGAACGTCGATGTCGATATCAGTGCCGGTGCCAATGCGCGCGATCGTAACATCTATTTCAAGAATGACGTCGACGGGCAGATTCTGCGCCGTGACGAAGTGGATGGCGATCTGATCGGAACCGATAGTGGAGATCCACACGAAATCTGGTATCGCTTCAACGGTCGGGAGTTGGGCTTTGTCAGCAATGACGGCACCGACAATCTCGCTGCCGACAAAGCGATCGCCGACCGCCGCGTCCTTACCGACACCGGCGCTTTCCGCAACGGGCAGATATACAGAAGCATCACCTCCGATACGAACGGCGGCTCCTATGAGGCGCTGAACTCTTATAATCAGGGCTCGATGGCGGGCGGCTATGTGGTTCAGGCGTCCGGCGAGACCTTGCGCGCCGCAGCCATGAACCTCTGGGGCGACGCCTCGCTCTGGTACAAGCTGGCCGAGGCAAACGGACTGCAGGCGGACGCCGTGCTGATCGAGGGACAGCGGCTCAGCGTGCCTGCCGGCGTGGTCCGCTCATCGTACAACGCCAGCACGTTCAAGCCCTACGATGCGAACGATGCGATCGGCAATGTATCGCCCACCAGCCCGAAGCCGAAGAAACCCAACAAGTGTGGGACTTTCGGACAGGTCTTGCTTATGGCCATCGCGGTCGCCGTGACGATTATCGCCCTTCCTACTGGGGCAAGCCCGACAATATTGCAGGGCGCGCTTGCAGGCCTTGCAGGCGGCGCGGCATCGCAGACCGTTGGAGTCGCGACAGGCATTCAAAGCAAGTTCGACTTCAAGGGCATTGCACTCTCGGCTCTCAGCGGCGCCGTTACCGCAGGCCTTGGACCTGGCGGTGGGATTTTCAAAGGGAGCAATGGTCTTTTTGGGGCTACTGACGCCGCGGGGAAATTCACAGCAGGCGTGTCAGGCATACAGAGCGCAACGGTGAGCGCAGCAGCTCAAAGCGTTACAGCAAGCGTGATAACCCAGGGCATCGGCGTTGCGACCGGATTGCAGAGCAAGTTCAGTTGGACTGGGGTGGCCGCAGCGGGCGTCGGCGCTGCAGTTGGCACCGGCATCTCGCGCGGATTGGCGAGCAAGAATGGCCTGTTCGGCGTCAAAGCTGGCTTGAGCAGCTTTGGGAATAGGCTCGCAAGCAATACCGCATCGGCGATGGCAAACGCGGCGACACGCTCTGCGCTCTCTGGTGGAAGTTTCGGCGACAACCTGATGCGTGCGTTGCCCGATGCTATCGGGCAAACCATCGGTCATCAATTCGGCGAAGCTCTCTCAGTGGAGCGCCGTGCCGGCCAGACGGATAGCGACAGGCGTCCTAGGCTTTTGAGTGATGAGCTCGCCGATCGGGGGATACCAAAATATGTGCAGGAGCAAGCCTGGAAGGCCGAGTTTAATTCGGATCCCGGGGCAAACTTCAGCCTCCGGAAACCTGCGCCAACCCATCGTCCACGTTATGGCAGTTGGTACGACTTTGACAACAGCGGGGGACTGAGCTGGGGCGATGTTGGAGGAGGCTTCAGCGCCCTCGTTCAGGCCGCCACCGGGCGATCGTCGAACGAGATTTTGACGGATTTCAGCGATACGATTACGGTGATTGGATCAAAAATATCTGAGAGAATACAGAATACCTACAATAACATTGCGTCAGGCCAATTTATACGTGATTGGAGCGCGTCTTACGAACGGAGTGAAAACTTCGATAGAATGGCAGCCGCTCAAATGAGTGGAAGATATAATGACGTTAAAATTTACGCCGCGCGAGAATCTCAATTCAACGCTGCAACGAGGCAATCCGTTGATAACCTTGCTAATACTGCGAGGTTGGCGGCCTCCGGAGACGTTGCCGCTCTGACAGATCTATCCTATTCGGCAGCTGAGCTATATGTCGCTGGAAAGGTGACCGGCAAGGTCTTTAGCTCTGATCGCGTGCTCACAATGCGCATGAACGGCGCGGAGCGTAACTTCCCCCTCGGCTTCGAAAACAAAGGCCAGTTCCATGATGCACTCTCCGAACTGAGGGATCTGACGAAGCAATTGGGAATTGATGATGCTCGCATCGGCGTTCGCGGTAGCTCGGTTGTTGGCTTCAGCGATAAAAAAGGGACTGTGTTCAACGACACAAGCGATATTGACTTTTTCGTTGTCAGCGACAAATTCGTCGGCGACGGTAGAATCTCAGGCAGCACCCCCGGCATGCTACACCCTGACAAAGTGGAAAAGATGCATTCGGCGATAAAATCTTGGAACGAAAGATGGACAAATAACGTCGGCTACAAGGTGAAAGTGGCGGGATTTAAGTCAGGATTTCTTCCATCTACTCCTCTGATTTTGGTACATTGACATGGCAACAGCAGATCTATTGCTTAATTACAAATATGCAAATGGACTTGACGCATTTCGGCAGTCTTTTGAAAATTTTACAGGCATGCAGGCTTTTGGCGAGAGATTCAGCAGCAATTACGTTGATGGCCACTATTTCTCGGGAATTTTTGGCGGCGTGACTATAGATTTAGCGATATCAGATGATACTGAACACCAAGATCTCGCTTACTATATTCATATGGATGCACCCGACATGAGAGATGAAGAATTGCGTGCATTTGCGGATGAAGTTGTACGAAACTCACTACTTCCCAATGGTTTCAGCGGCGCCTTTTTTGTAAATTTCGGCTTGCCCAGAGAAGAAAGAATTGATTACTAATCCGTATTACCTGTTTTGCAAGTGAGGCCCACAAAGACTCTTTAATACTATGGCGGAATTTACAAAATATACATATTTCGACCCGCTCGACGATTGGACCACCTAGGTCGTAAACCTATAAAGGAATTACGGTGACAGGTGTGGAGTGAGATTACGGTGCCAGTTTGCATTACGGTGCCAGTTTACTAAATACACCAATTGTGACATGCTATGCGCATGGTCCGCCTGCCCCGCCTCGTCCTGCCGGGACTTCCCCACCACGTGACCCAGCGCGGCAATCGCCGGGCGCAGACTTTCTTCGAAGATGGCGACTATGGGCTCTGTCAAACGAATTGCACCTGCCATTAACGGCAACCGCCTAGCGTGGCTTGATGCCCCGTCCAAGCAAGCCGCAGAGCCCGTTCCGCTACTTCAATTCATCGCCCGACGTGATCCGCCTCGTGGTCATGATGTACGTTCGCTTTCCCCTATCGCTCAGGAATGTGGAAGACCTGCTGTTTGAGCGCGGGATAGACATTTGCCACGAAACGGTGAGGTTGTGGTGGAACCGCTTCGGTCCAATGTTCGCCGGCGATATCCGGCGTCAGCGCGTGAACCGGATGCGCGGCTTCAAGCACTGGCGATGGCACCTCGACGAGATGTATGTGAAGCTCAATGGTGAGATGGTCTACCTCTGGCGCGCGGTTGATCATGAGGGCGAGATCCTCGAGAGCTATGTCACGAAAACCCGCGACAAGGCTGCTGCGCTGACGTTCATGAAGAAGACGCTGAAGCGCCACGGATCGCCTGAGGCGATCACCACTGACGGCCTTCGCAGCTATGGCGCGGCGATGACCGAACTCGGCAATCGCGAGAAGCAGGAGGTTGGACGCTGGGCAAACAACCGATGCGAGAACAGCCACCTGTCGTTTCGAAGACGCGAGCGTGCCATGCTCAGATTCCGACGGATGAAGTCGTTACAGAAATTCGCCTCTGTCCACGCCAACGTACACAATCACTTTGCACTGGAGCGCCATCTCGTCGACCGACAGACCTACAAGGAACGCCGCTCAGCCGCCCTGGCTGAGTGGCAAATCCTGGCGTCCTAGGCTGCCAGCCTCAAAGACAGAGGCCCGCCAAGTGGAGAGCGGTTCGCGTTAGACTGACAGCACCGAACGGGGTATTGATCTGTGCCACGAGACGGTTCGGTTCTGGTGGAACAGGTTCGGCCCGATGTTTGTCGGCGAGATCCGTCGGCAACGTGTGAGCCGGATGCGGGGTCTTGTCAGACCTGTGTGGCATGGGGCGCTGGCTGTCGCTACCGGAACTGAATGACACGCAAATCCCGGGCGAAACCGCCCAGCCCTTTTCGCGGCTTCAGTTCATCACCCGAGGTGATCCGGCTGGTTGTCCTCATGTATGTGCGCTTCCCACTCTCGCTACGGAACGTCGAGGATTTGCTGTTCGAGCGGGGCATTGATCTGTGCCACGAGACCGTTCGGTTCTGGTGGAACCGATTTGGGCCGCTGTTTGCCGGCGATATCCGTCGCCAGCGCGTGAGCCGAATGCGTGGTTTCCGGCACTGGTGGTGGCATCTCGATGAAATGTACGTCAAGATCAACGGCGAGATGATGTATCTCTGGCGGGCCGTCGATCACGAAGGCGAAATCCTGGAAAGCTATGTCACGAAAGCCCGAGACAAAGCTGCCGCGCTCGCGTTCATGAAAAAGGCGCTCAAGCGCCACGGAACACCGGCGGCGATTACCACCGATGGCTTGCGATCATATGGCGCAGCGATGGACCAGCTTGGCAATCGCCAAAAGCAGCAGATCGGCCGACACGCCAACAATCGCGTTGAAAACAGCCATTTACCTCTGCGCAGACGCGAGCGAGCCATGCTGAGATTCCGAAGGATGAAATCGCTGCAGAAATTCGCCTCGGTCCACGCCAACGTGCATAATCATTTCAACCTGGAGCGCCATCTCGTCGATCGGCAAACGTACAAAGAGCGCCGCTCAGCCGCATTGGCTGAGTGGCAAATCCTTGCGAGCTAGACCGCCAGCTTCAAAGACCGCAAAATGCCCGGTGGAGAGCGGTTCGCACAGGACTGATGCGGTGGATGGCCCCTGTGTCCGACGATGGTGAGTCGTATTGTGGGCTGTTGTCGA
>NZ_JBYSZM010000017.1:0-128537 GCF_058787155.1 Sphingobium sp. FW305-3-2-15-F-TSA7
CACCCCATCTACGGACAGTGCCCCCGCTTGCCCGACGCCCGAATATAGCAGAGGCTCCTTCCGGCCGTATAGTGGAGCATGGCGAGATGACAGCAGCCCCATCGCCCGATGAGCCGGTGAACCATCTTTTCGTCTGGATCCTAATCGCGGCAGCACCCCCAATCTATGCACTGGCAAGCTGGACGGCGTTCGCTGCCCCTGGGGCGGTGGCAGGACTTCTGAACCGGTACTCGTTGCCGATTGTCACGATCGAGATGCTTGTCATCGGCATGTCGCTCGCCTGGGGCTTTCGGCCAATTCACATGTTCGAACATCTGCCGACCGCGCCCAAGTCCGCGATGGTCATGCTCATCGCCCTGACGTGGGCGACGGCGTTGTTCCGCGCACCCGATCAGTCAGCGGCCCTGGCCGGTGCCTATGGTACCACAATCCATATGCTGTTCGGCCTCGCCCTGTTCTCACTCGTCCGCGATGCCCACCTCATATCACCTGATCGGATCTGGCGCGTGTTGCTCGCAGGGCAGTTGGCCTTTCTCATCGTCGTCGCGGCGTTCGTCCTCACCATGTGGGACATACGAGACTTCGACTGGTCGCGGTTCAGATTGGCCGGAAGCAATGTCCGCCATCTGGGCTATTATTCGGCGTCCGGCGGCTTGATCGCGCTCGGGCTCGCCATCACCGATCCGATGCGCGTCCGTCGCTGGGGATATGTGGCCATCGCCGCGGCGTTCGCGGGCCTGGGCTTCTGGACGGGATCACGCGGCGCGGTCTTCGCCATTCTGGCCGCACTGCCGCTTTGCGCGCTTGCCTCACCGTCCTTTCGAGGGCGATTTCCCGTTATAGCCTGGCTTGTCAGCATATGCGCAGGCGCGCTGCTCGCCGGGGCATTGCCGGTACCCCATCCTTATTTCGGGATACAGCGGGTCATCTCATCGGCCGCCACGGCTGAGTCCGGGATCGACGCCTTGAGCAGCGGACGCGTCGCGATGTGGCGCGGGACGCTCACCAAGATCGCGGAGCAGCCTTGGCTCGGCCTGGGCGAGAGCCAGTTTCGCAGCCAGGTTCCCGAAGCACTGCGCTCGGCGAACCATCCTCATGACGCCGTGCTGCAGATCCTCCTGCAATGGGGCGTCGTCGGCCTCGCGCTGGTCGCAATTCTGGCCATCATGCTGGCGGCACGGATAAGGCGCGTCGTGGACGCGGCGCCCTCGGCAACCGCGCCGGCAATCGGCGTCATTGCCGGCTTGCTGACCTTTTCGCTTTATGACGGAACACTCTATTATCCATATCCCATCATGATGATCGTCAGTGCGGTGGCGATCATCCTCGGTCACGACCGTCAGGTGGACAAGGGTCAGGCCGGCACCCGGCTCCGATAGGTCAGGTTCACCCGGCGCGAAAACAGCAGATAGGGCAGCCAGATCGCGATGCTGATCAGCGCCTTCTTGCTGTTGCCGGTCAGCAGTCCATCGAGTGCGGCGGCGACGGCGGGCGGCACGTTGGGCACCGCCGCCATCAGCTTCGCGATCGAGGATTGGGCCAGCAGATCGAATGCCCAGACCAGCGCCAGGAAGCGCGGGAACCAGGGGACATGGCGCAGCGCCATGACGAAGGCGATGGCATAGAGGCTGGTGAGCACGACGACATCGGCCAGCATCAGCACGTAGAGGCTGTCCAGCCAGACCGGCGCCGAGCCGCCCGGCGCGGGCATCGCGGTCAGGAATTCGACGGTGCGGACGGGAATGTTGAGCAGCATGCCGATCAGCAGCGACGCCATCAGCCCGGTCGCGCCGAACAGCGGCAGATGGCGCTGGGTCACGCAATCGACCGTCCGCCATGCACCGAAGCGCGCGAGGCGGATTTCGGGCTGGGCCAGGAGCGCGCCGCGCGGAAACCAGTGAAATGCCAGGAACAGCGAGATGACGGGCGCCGCCACGACGAGAAGATAAGGCAGCGCGTTCGCCAGCGCCGCGCCGCCCGAGGGGATCGCGGTCAACGGCACGCCGAGCCTCAACCCGCACAGCGCACTCGCCAGCGCGACCCAGATGAGCACGAGGGTGCGGATATTGGCCTGAAGCTGGCCGACAAGCGTCACGCTTTTCGCGTGAAAGCGATTCCTGAGCCGTTCCATCCCGTCCCTACTTCGCCAGGCGGAGATTGTTCCATCCGCACCGACATGGTGCCTCAACATGCTTAACAAATCGCAAAGCCATCGGTTGCACCGACAATGGACCCGCCCCTCACAACAAGCAATATCGAAAGATATATGACCAGTTACGCAAAGATATAACTCCAGACATGCAAAGTAATAGATCAAATACTCTACGAAATCCCGTTTCGGAACATAAGTATTAAAATGGATACCTTGCAACGTAATTGGGTTAAAATAGCGTTAGCCCCGAGTCGCGCCAGAGAGGCGGACCGATCTGCCTCCAGCTCGCGCGACACAACAGTGGAGGATGTCATGGCGACAACTTACGATGCAACCGGTTATGTCGAGCAGACAATCGGCGGACTGATCGTCCATCATTTGGCGACGGGGGAGCGCGTGACCTCCGGATCGGGGCTCTATCAACCCTTCCTCCACCAGGATTCCAACGGCCCGCTTTCGATCGGATATAATTCTGACGAAAACGGCAATCCGCTGGACGTAGGCAGTTCGCAGACCGAAGCGCTGCGGCTCTCCAATATCCCGATCATCTATCGGGCGGGTGTCGCCTATTACGAATTCCGCCTCGATGTGAACGAGCCGAACAACGACAACCGCCAGGTCGCGCTCGAGCAGCTGCGGATCTACACCGCGACGCGCGAAGCGAGCCTGGCCGATTATAATAACGGCTTCACCGCGCCCGGCGTGTTCACCACCGTCTACGATCTCGACGCGGGCGAGGATCGCCGCGTGCTGCTGTCCGACGACAGCACGGGCGGCGGCACCGACGATTATGCGTTCTACATTGCGGTCAGCGCCTTCTCCGGCGATCCCGCGACGACCTTTGTCACCTTCGTCAGCCAGTTCGGCCCCAATCCCGACGAGGATGGCGGCTTCGAGGAATGGCGCACGCAGGATGCCGCGAGCATCAGCGGCATCAAATTCGCGGACCTGGACGGCGACGGCGTCAAGGACGCCAATGAGGCCGGTGTCGCGGGCTTCACCGTCTATATCGACGCCAATAACAACAACATATTGGACAATGGCGAGGCATCGACCGTCAGCGGCGCGGGCGGCGTCTTCCATTTCTATGGCTTGCCGGTGGGCGAGAGCGCCGTGACGGTGATCATACGCGAAGCATTGACGCCCGCGCAGCAAGCCGACTGGCTGCTGACCACGGGCGATGCGTCCGGGGATCATGCCGTCACCTATTCCGCGGCGCAGGCCTATGCCGTCGAGGTCGGCAACATGCCGATCATCAAGGCGATCACGGTCGACAAGACGGTCGATTCGGTCACGGGCGGCACCCCGGACAACAAGGCCGACAGTGCCGGTGATGTGATCCACTATCTGATCTCGCTCGCCAATGCCGGCAATGTCCCGCTGACCAACGTCACGCTGACTGATCCCAATGCGGATGCGGGCAGCATCACCTATGTCAGCGGCGATGGCGGCGTGGCGGGCGTGCTCGAGGTGGGTGAGACCTGGATCTTCTCCGCCACGCATCTCGTCACCCAGGGCGAGCTCGACAGCAATGGCGGCGGTGACGGCGATATCGACAACACCGCGACGGGCAGCGCCTTCTACAACGCCACCGAAGTGCAGGACGACGATTCCGCAGAGGCGGGACTGGTCTACAACCCACTGCTCGCGATCGAGAAGGATTTCGTCGACGTCACCAATGACGACCAGACGACAAGCAGCGAGGCGGACAAGGCCGGTGATGTCGTCAATTACCACATCACCGTCGAGAACACCGGCAACGTCACGCTGACCGGCGTGACGGTGACCGATCCCGCCGCCGATCCGGGCAGCATCCAGCGGATCATCCCCGTCCAGCCATCGGCACTCGATGATGGTGATGCCCTGCTCGAAGTCGACGAGATCTGGACCTACTCCGCCACGCACACCGTGACGCAGGCCGAGCTCGACGCGAAGGGCGACGGCACCGGCGTGTTCGTCAACACAGCGACTGCCGACAGCACCGAAAGTCCCCCGGACGACGACGACGCGGAAACGCCGCTCGTCTATGATCCGCTGCTGGCGATCGAGAAGGATTTCGTCGACGTCACCAATTCGGATCAGACGAAGAGCAGCAGCGCCGACAAGGCGGGTGATGTCATCAACTACCACATCATCGTCGAAAACACCGGCAATGTGACGCTGACCGGCGTGACAGTGACCGATCCCGCCGCTGATCCGGGCAGCATCCAGCGGATCATCCCCGTCCAGCCCTCCGCGCTCGACGATGGCGACGACTTGCTCGAGGTCGACGAGACCTGGACCTATTCGGCCACGCATACCGTCACCCAGGCCGAACTCGATGCGAAGGGCGACGGCACCGGCGTGTTCGTCAACACAGCGACTGCCGACAGCACCGAAAGTCCCCCGGACGACGACGACGCGGAAACGCCGCTCGTCTATGATCCGCTGCTGGCGATCGAGAAGGATTTCGTCGACGTCACCAATTCGGATCAGACGAAGAGCAGCAGCGCCGACAAGGCGGGTGATGTCATCAACTACCACATCATCGTCGAAAACACCGGCAATGTGACGCTGACCGGCGTGACAGTGACCGATCCCGCCGCTGATCCGGGCAGCATCCAGCGGATCATCCCCGTCCAGCCCTCCGCGCTCGACGATGGCGACGACTTGCTCGAGGTCGACGAGACCTGGACCTATTCGGCCACGCATACCGTCACCCAGGCCGAACTCGATGCGAAGGGCGACGGCACCGGCGTGTTCGTCAACACCGCCACCGCCGACAGCACCGAAAGCCCGCCCGACAGCGACGACGCGGAAACCCCTCTGGTCTACGACCCCGAAGTCGATCTCGAAAAATATGTCTCGGTCGATGGCGGGGTAACCTTCACCGACGAGGATAATCCGACCGGCCCGACCACCAGCCTCAATGCGCCGGTGATCTTCCGCATCACCGTCGCCAATACCGGCAATGTCACGCTGACCGATATCGCGCTGACCGACACGAAATACGACCTGACCGGCGCGCCGCTCTATCTCGATGCCGACAAGGACAGCGTGCTCGACGCCGACGAAACCACGGTCGTCACCTCGCTGGCACCGGGCGAACAGGGCATCCTGCTCTACTCCCTGCCCTATGAGACCGGACAGCATGTCAACACCGCGTCGGTGACCACCGGACAGGGCGCCACCGACTCCGATGCCGCGCATTATTTCGGGCTGGTCAATGACGGGCCCGGGGTACGCACGCCCGGCTTCTGGTCCAATCTCGGCTTCGGTTTCTGGGACGGCAAGGCCGGCCTGCCCAAGCAAGCGGGCCAGCCCGGATTCGCCGATCACGAATTGCTCTATGCCGTCGATTCCAATCGCAACGGATCGATCGGCGCAGGCGATGCGCCCGGCTTCCTGCTCGGCGATTTCGATATGAACGGGCTGACCAATGGCGGCGAGGACACGATCTTCATTCCGCTCGCGCTTGCCCAGCAGCTTATCGACGCGTCGCAAAAGGATCAGCAGGACGGACGCTGGATGCTGGGCCGCGATACGGTGGCGACCTGGCTCAATTACCTGGCCGGCAACAATATCGGCGAGGCGAACGATCCGAACAGCCCCAAGGCGTTGCTCCAGGATGCCGTGGACTGGTTCCAAACCTATGCCGACGCCAATCACGACAATATAATGGACCTGGCAAAGGCGAACGCGATAAAGACCAGCGATGCCAAGTGGAGCGCGCCGGGTGACGGCGGCTATGGCGCGTTCGTCTCGGCCGCATCGATGCACAACCAGCTGGACGCGTATAACAATACGGGCAGCACATCACCGGGGCACGACTATGCCGGCGACGCCGACAGTTCGGTCTTCCTGTTTGCGCTGGCCAACATCGTCTAGCTTGCCAGCCATCGCGGCGCTGCTGTTGGCGACCTGCACGAACGGTTTCGCGCAGGTCGCCGAGCGCCCGGCAGATGCCTGGGCGGAACTGAATGCCCAGGTGCAGCAGGCCTATCGCGACCAGCAATATCAGCGCGGCGCCGAACTGGGCGCGGAAGCGCTCGCACTTGCCGAAAAACGCTTCGGTTCGCAGGATACGCGCACGATCATGTCGGCGAACAACCTGGCACTCAATTACGACGCGCTCGGCCGGCTGGACGCGGCGGAACCGCTGTTCCTGCGCGCGCTGCAATCGCATGAGCGCGTCTATGGTCCCGATCATCCGCTGACCCTGGTCTCGCTCACCAACCTGGCCGGCCTCTATCAGCTTCGCGGCCGGTTCGACGAAGCCGAGGCGATGCTGCGCAGGGTGATCGATGCGCGTGTCCGGCAATTCGGCGAAGACAGTGCCGACACCGAACGCGCGCACCACAACCTGCAGGCACTGCAACACGCGCGCGCGGCAGCACACCCGGAAACCCTGGCAACGACCGCGCCGGCAGCGGCAGCGGCAGCGGCATTGCCGGTGCCGACGCCGGCAATGGTGGCAGTGGCAATACCTGTGGCAGTGGCAACGCCGGTAGCAGTGGCAACGCCGGTAGCAGTGGCAACACCGGTAGCAGTGGCAGCGCCGGTGGCAGTGGCAGCGCCGGTGGCAGCGGTAACACCGGTAGCGGTGGCGACAGTGAGCCCGGAGCCCTCCTCGATGGCGGCACTGGCGGGAATCGATCTCGCGACAATCGCCTTCGAGGATGGGGCCGGATATCCGCCGGCAAACCGCATCCACGGGCTAACATCCGTCCTGCCGATCACGCCGCATAGCGATGCCTTCGCCGATGCGCGCGACGTGAAGACCGGCCGCTTCCTCCCCCGGCCGGCCGCGATCTCCGGGCATGTCGAGCAGGTCGCGGACAGCCCGGCGGTGGCCCCGGAAATGCGCGTGGCATCCGCGCCGATGGCGGCAGCCGCGGCGGCGCCCGATCCGACGCCAATCGCGACGCCTGCAGGCATCGATTTCGCCGCGATCGCCGTTGGAGGGGATGAGGCCGGGCACTCGGCGGTGAATCGCATTCGGGGACTGACGTCGTTCCTGCCGATCGCGCCAAGCGTCGACGCCTTCGCCGACGCGCGGGACGTGAAGGCCGGCCCATCGCGCACCAGGCCAACCATGATTTCAGGACAGGTCGAGCGCGTTGCGGACAGCGCACCGGTGCCCCCGCCCCCGATCGCTTCGGCACCGGAGACCGGTCAGCCCGTCCTGATCGTCGACCTCTCCGCCCTGACCTTCGGCGAAACCGATGAGGTGAAGAGCGACATGGTCACGACCGCCGAGCCGAAGGACGCGGCATCGGATCCGCCGTAACGGGTCATTTGTGGCAAGGTTTGCGACCATAACCATGCTACGGCCATCGACATGGTTCAAATGCGCAGCCTTGCCGGCATCGTCGACGTCGACGGACTTAAATATGAGTGGGAACTCCAGCGAGAGCCGCAGTGGAGCGACGTCGATGGCTGGAAGGGCATGAGCATCTCGTTGCGGGAAAAGGATATGCAGCGTGGGGCGCTGCTGGAATTCCCTCCGCCGAAGCGCCTGTTGAAAGGATTGCAGCGGGGCCGCCTTCAGATCAACGACGCGATCGTCGCCAGGGGAATTCGCGCAGCCTTGCTGGCGGGATGGGAGCCGGCGTCGCGTGGCAAGCCGATGGTGTTCACGGTCGATGCCGACGGCAATTAGGCCCAAAGCCTGATCAGCGTTGCTTCTTGGCCGTGGTCGCGGTGAAGTCCGGATCCTTCTTCGCCACCCAATCGACGAATTTGCGCACATTGGGGTTGGCCAGCAGGCCCTCCACAACCATCCCATGGCGCTGCAGTTCAGAATTGGTGAAATTGGCGATCAGCGTCTGCTGGCAAATGGGGTGCATGGGCACGGTATCGCGCCCGCCCCGGCTCTTGGGCACGGGATGATGCCAGACAATGGTCTTGCCGGTAGGCCGGTCGCAGAGCCAGCAGGGCACCACCGGCGCCGGAGCCTCCTCCTCGCGATGCAAGTCGCCATAGGGACCATGTTTCGGATGCTTGCGGGCCATGCGTCTACCTGATTTGCCTGAACTTGCGCTGCCCACCTACAGCGGACCGGCCGGTATTGCCACGAGCATGTCGCGACGCCTCAATCTCCTATCGCCTCCAATCCGGCCGACGATCCATTTGTCGGAACATGGCGCCTCGACAAGATATTCTCGGCTTATCTCGGCATTGGCCTGGATCGGGATAAAGCGGAAAAATGAACGATCGCATCGGTGGCCGAGCTTGGAACAAAAGCGATTTCGGTATTCAAGTTCGCTCTCAGCGTCTGCGAAGCTCCCAGCCATTTCCGGACATCCGACGCCGGCTTCGCAAGACGGAGACTCAAGATGAAATTGTTCGGATCGGCGGCTCGCAGCGCCATATCTACACGACCGGCCGTGCGATTCCGTTCTCCGAGATCGGCGTCATTCGTCGCCGAGCTTGTCGCAATGATCCGAAGCGCGCTTCCAAGGTCTTTCCGCAAATGCTGACCCATCATGACTGCGGGTTTGCGGTAAACGCTCCAAAGCCCGCTGCGCAGGGAGGCGTTAACAATGTGCGCGTTGTGCGCAAAGACCATCATTTTCCCGCGCGGCCCTTCTTTCTGCAGCGCCCATATGACGTTGGCCGCCATTGCGGCGTCACGAACGCTCGACGGCTTGTAGAATTCCGGTGAAAGCCCGCCGCCAGGCGGGTCCGGAGGCAGAACTGCGAACATCTGTTCGATTTTCTCCGCAACGACAAGATTGCGACGCTCGAAATCATAGTCGTCGGGAGAGCTGGCTGCGACGATGGCCTGACGGCTTCCTTCGAAGGCATGTGCCAGCGCGCGCAGCAGGCTCCGGAATTGAGCCCGCTCCTCTGCCGAAAACGACGAATAGCCCTTTTGCGAGAACCGGGGCAAGAACTGCTCCAGTGTGCGCCGGGTTTCCCGGGGCAATTCGACCCCAGATCTTGTCATCAAGGCCAACGGACCATCCAGCGTCGATCGGGCATTCTCGATCTCGCCCGCGTCGCTCCCACCGCTAATGTCTATCCCGTAGACCCTGACCTTGCGCTCCGACACGGCGTTGTGGTTCCGAAGCCATCGAAGCAACTCGAGATTTTCGCTCGCGCGACCGAAGCCCCACGTAAACCCGCGCTGCAGAACGTCGCGTGGATCCTCCGCGCCGCCAAGGACATAATCGTTCAATAGACGCGCTTCGGTGAAGCCGGTCTCCAGAGAGATCGCGGTATAGCCGCATTCCTCAACGAGGAATCGGAACAGGCGATTGCGAAACGCCAGCGGTTCGTGGACCCCATGCGCCGCCTCACCCAGAGCGACGACCCTGGAATTTCCGACGATCGCTTTTACGGCGCGCGCCTCCGCGCCGGTGATGGCGGGATCCTGCAGCGCGACAGGTGCCGCATTTTCGCGCGCCCAGACGATAAACGCATTTTCACTCGAAACGCGCCGCTCGACCGCGACAATTTTCCCCTGCGCGCGCGCCTTGCGAGCCAGTAACGGATCGCCTTGAAGGCAAATCCACCCGAGAAGAGCGGCCATGCAAAGGCGGCGGAAATAGAGGCAGGTTTTTATAGCCATGTCGATCTCGCACAAACGCGTCCCGATCGCTTTCGAGATAGCAGGTCAGGGCCATCGCCTCCCCCGCCTGCTATCCGGAATTTCGGACATTCGAGAGCGTCAGAAATTCTTAGTGACGGTCAATCCCAGCGTTCTCGGCCTGGAATATACGATCAGATTGCTCGAAACAGGGTCCCCGGACAGTGACGCTCGTTTGTCGGTCAGATTGTTGACATACACATCGAACTTGAACGTGCGATATTCGACGCCCGCACTGAAATCGGCCTGTACATAGGATGGATAGACAAGGGGGGCGAGCACGAGCCCTCCGATACGGTCGTCCACATAGCTGACCGATCCACCGACATGTGCGCGCAAATCGGGCCCCAGATCAAACTCGTGATTGATCGATACACTTCCAGACCATCTGCTGCTCATGGGCAGGCGGGATCCTTCCGGCAAATTGGCAAGGTCTCCCGCCGTCGCGGGAAGCGCCTTTACCAGCCGCGCGTCGTTATACGCCACCCAACCGGCCACGGTCAGACCTGCAATCGGACGGCTTTCGAGGGAGAGTTCGACACCTTCGCTTCGTGCCGTGCCGGCATTGGCGTTATACCCCAGAACAGTTGTCGGCACCGTCAGCCCCAGCTGGATATCGCTCCAGTCGATCCTGTAGATGGACAAATCAAAGGAAAGCGCGCCATTCAGGATTTTACCCTTGGTGCCTATCTCGTAATTTGTCGTGGTGTCATGCGAATATTGACACGGGACACCCATTACGCCGCAATTCGAATTCGGACCGCCCGGTCTGTAACCTGATGCAACACGGCCATAAACCATTATATCGGGGCTGATTTTATATCGCGGCGAAATCAGATAGGTGAAGGGACTGTCCTTGGCCTTAAGAGTGGGCGTCTGAAATGTATCGCTGTTCGGATCGAAGAAAATCCGGACGAGTGGGCCTTCTCGCGACACGCTGGCACCTTCCTGCCTGATGTAAGCAAGGCGACCGCCAAACTGAATATCGAACTTGTCCGTGATCTGCAGGTCCAGATTCGAGAAAAACGCAGTCTCTTTATATTTTGACGGCAATCCGTTGGTGAGCAATGTGCCCACGAACTCGCCGGTTTGTGCATTGACCGCCTGGAAGTCGCTGGAATCGTCAATATTTTCGTTATTGTACAGAGCGCCGATCAGCCAGGTCGATTCACCGCCAAAGATCTGCAGCGGAATTGAAGCGCGCAGTTCCTGCGAAAATCGCTTTGCGGTATTCGCACCGTAGACCGCCACGCCGGACACCCCGAAGAATGTCGTCGCCAGGTCGCTGAAAAAACCGCCCAGGAACGGAGCCGTATAATCCGGCGCCGAAACCACTTTCAGATAGGACGATCCCGTTATGGACTTCAGTTCGACATTTCCGATTTTACCCGTGACGATTGCGGAATAATTCTCGATCCTCTGCTTGTAGATGTTGACGCCCGGAATTCCGCTGAGCTGCAAGTCGTTGCGCGTGCTCAAGGTCGCATTGGCGACGTCGGCGCCGGCGGTAAGACTCTCTTGAACAAGACCGCTCAACCTGACGGAGAATTCGCTGTTGGGCTGCCAAAGCAATGCCACGCGCCCGCCCTTGCCGTCACGCCGATTCACGTCGTTTTTCCCGGTCAGCGGGTTGTCGACATAGCCGGGATCGCGAAGCCTGAAGCCACTGGCCCTGACCGCGATGGTATCGCTGATCGGCACATTGATACCGCCCCTCAGGCTATAGCCCATTTCCCCGGTGCGGACCGTGTTGACGCCCGCCTGAATGCGCCCGCTCACCGCGCCAACTGACGGATCGATGGTAACGAATTTCAACAGGCCGCCCATGCTGCTCGCGCCGTACAGCGTCCCTTGCGGGCCCCGCAGGACTTCGATGCGCTCAAGGTCGCCCGGATCGATGTCGGGCACCACCGCCGCGAAAGAGGGGCTGGCGGACGCACCGAAAGGAACGTCGTCCACCACGTTGCCGACGACCGCGTTACCCACGCCACCCGTCGAGATGCCGCGTATGACAATGATCGCCTGGCTTTCCTGGCCTTCAAGACCGCCTGCCTGATAGCTCACGCCCGGGATCTTCGAAAAATAGTCTTGAACCCGTAGCTGGTTCGTCTGTGCGAGTTGGGTCGTGTTGACGACAGTCACCGGTACCGGCACGTCCTGCAGACGCTCGGAGCGCTTTTGCGCGGTGACGACAATATCCTCACCGCCATTGAACTGGTCTGCAGTTGATCGTTCATTGCCAGTGTCCGGCCCGCCGACCCCGTTTCCCGCCGCTTGCTCTACGATCAACGCGCCCTGAGACGTCGCCCGGACCGTCAGACCCGTTCCACCGAGCAGGCGGCTCAATGCCTCGGATGCGGTCAGGTTGCCGCGCACCGCGGGGCTGCGACGCGCCCCTATGATGGCGGCGCTGAAGATGATCTCCGTGCGGGTTTGGCGGCCGACCTGGCGGATTGCCGTCGACAGGCTTTGCGCGGGAATATCCACCGAGACGGCGCGTTGAGCCTGCGCCGACGCCGGCAACGCGGTAAGCGCAAGCGGCGCAATTCCGAGCATCATGGCCATTCTGATCATTGAAAATCCGGTCGTCGTCTCGCGAGCGCTCACCATGATCCCCCCTTTTTGTTTCTCTCCGGGGAAGCGCGTCGCCCCTCCCTTTCGGAAGCACGCAGCAAAAACAAAAACCCACACCGGAGCATGAATTTTTTGTGGCGGGACTATTTGTGTTTCGTGCCGGCGACCAAATCGATCCGGTCCGGTGCCGGTCGGGCCTCCACCGGCAGCAATTCGCTGACGATCGCCGCGAAACGCTCTGGATCGCCTGTACGGAAAACACCGCTCACCCTCAATGCACCGACCCGATCATCGGCGATCACCAGCGGCCTTGTCGTGTACCGATTAATCTCCGCGACAGCGTCTCCAAGCGGCATATCCGCAAACTCGACAAAGCCTTCCCGCCAGCGCAACTGCGTACCGAGATCGACGGCGGAGACCTGCTGCGCGGCGCCCATTTCAGCCACCAGTTCCTGTCCGGGCACCAGTGTCGTTGGGGAAATCGGGCCGAGCGTGGCGCTGGATACGGCCAGCCGGTCGACGACAACCTTGCCCTCCACCAGGGTTACCTGCATCCGGCCAGGATCCAGCCGAACCTCGAACACCGTACCGAGCGCCGTGATCTGCCTGTCCGCCGCCTCGACCACGAACGGATGCGTCGGGTCATGCGCGACCTCGAACAAGGCTTGACCACGAACCAGACGCACGACCCGACGTTCCGAGTCGAAGGCAAGACGGATCACGGTATCGGTATTGAGGGTCACCGCACTGCCGTCGGGAAGCTGAACGCGACGCTGTTCGCCTTTTCGAGTGGCAAGATTGGCTGCGTTGGACGCAATTGCAGATGCGACGCCCTGAACGGGCGCATCCATCACATTGGGCACCCCGGTGAGAAACAGCGCTCCGGCAATCGATGCGGCCAGAGCGCCGCCGATCGCCCATTTCCACCGACGGCCAGACGGCGCAGGCCCGTGTGAAAGCGCATTTTGCCGAAGGGCCGAGAAGGCAGGATCATCGGCATTGGCATCGTACAGCCCGGCGGCCCGCTCCATGCGGGCATATTGTGACGCATTATTGGGATTGGCATTCAGCCAGGCGTCGAACTCCGCCTGTTCGGCCGGCGTGAGATCACCGCGATCCTGGCGGATATGCCAATAGGCTGCGGCCTCCTCGGGCGACATGCCGAGCGTCGGCTCCTGGCGGACAAGCCCCTTCATTCTTCGTCCATCCTGCGCGCAATGTGGAGGGTCGCGCGCTGCATATGTTTTTCCACCGCGCTGACCGAAATGTCGAGCCGAGCCGCAATGTCGAGATAACGCATGGCTTCGATCCGTCTCAGCACGAAAATCGCCCGCGTCCTGTCCGGCAACTCCAGCAGGATCGCCGTCGCGCGCAGCAACTGTTCCCTATTGGCAAGCACGTGCTCGGGCGAGAAATCCACATCCGAATGCAGATCGGGGTCGAAGGGCTGGTGCAACGCCTCGTGCCGCGCCCGCCCGCGACGGCTCCTGTCGACGAGGACGTTGCTGGCCGTCTTGAAGACATACCCATCCACATCGTCGCCATTCTCGATCTCGCCACGGCGCAGCAGCCGTTCAAACACGTCCTGCACCATATCCTCCACGTCGGACGCTTTGCTGACCCGGCGTGAGAAATAGCGACGAAGCGACGATCGGAAACGGTTATGCAACCGGGCGATGCGGGCATTCTCGTCGGGCGATGTCGGACCGATGTCCCGCTTCTGCACGCCTCACCCACCCATTGCGCGGTTGCGCTCCCGGTTGCCCATGCAGCCGGTTCTCACACCTAACACGCAGCCGCGGACAAAACCCGCACCTCCTTGATACCCGACCAGCACACGGGGCTACAGAACGCCGAGGCCGGAGCGACCGCTTCGGAAAAGGAGGTGCCGGGCAAGGGGTGTCTATGTTCGGGATGCTCCAGCGCCGGTTTTCACTGAGCGCGCCTCACAGCCACCCAAAACCAGCCGAAGTGCGTCGTACGGCCGTTTCCGATCCATTCGATCAATGCCGTTGCTGCGGATCATTTGGCTGGCCCGACAATGCCCTTTTTTGCGTCTTGCCGGAGCTTGCGCAGCTTGATCTCATTGCTCCAGATATCATCATATTCGCCCGGTTGTTTTGCAGCCGCCTCATAATATGGAAGGGCCTCGGCAGGCCGCCCTATTTCGGTGAGCACACGGCCCAGGCGTTCCTTCATTCCGGAATATTCGGGGAAGAGCGCGACGTTGCGCCGCGCCGCAGCCAGCGCGTCATCGTAACGTTTCTGCTTGACGAACCATTCGGTCAGAGCGTCGGATTCACCGGGCTGGGGCGCTACATCATAACCATATTTGCGTGATCGCGCGGCCTGATGCGCGGCAAGCAACGCCGGAAAATCCTTACTCCCGACAAAGTCCGACCCCTCAAGATCGTGCATGTTCATATCGGGCGCCCAGCCCTGATACAGCGCGGTCAGGCCGTCATAGAGCGTGCGATGCGGCGTGGTGCCATGCGTATCGTCCGGGTAATAACGATGCTTCCAGGTCAGGTGGGCAGGCGGGCTCGTGGTGAGCCAGTCGACCAGCTTCTGGCCGGAACCGCTGATCGTATTCTCGTTGTCGCCCCATCCGATGAACAGGAAATGCGGCTGCTTGAGCGTCGTTAGCTTTTCCTGCGCCAGCTTTACATAGGCCTGCTGATCCCACCACAAGGACGGGCTGGCGGCGATATGCGCCTGGAATGCATCCGGCCGATCGAGCAGCGCGATCATGTTGAACAGACCGCCGAGCGAATGGCCCGTCAGCACGCGATAAGGCGCGGTGCGATAGTGCGAATCCACCCACGGCATCAGTTCATCGGCAAGGAAGTTGGCGAAAACGCCCGCGCCGCCGACCGGACTGTGCTTGTCCTCTTCCCGTTGCTTCTCGTCGTGCAAAATCGGCGCAGTCAGGTCACGCATGCGGCGCCGCATGTTGGGCACGGCGATCACGATCATCTCGGGGATAAGGCCGTTATCGCTCAGGAAATCGACGACGCCGGACGCGTGAAGCAGATGCTTGTTGCCATCGAGCACGATCAGGACGGGGTAGCGCTGCTTCGACTGCGCATAATGGTTGGGCAGATGAATCAACACCTCCCGGTCCTCGTCCAGCAGCTTCGAATGGATGGCGAAGCGCTGACCGAGCAGGATCGGCTCCGCCTTCGACGCATTACTCTTCTCCGCGATGGCTGACTGCGAAAGGAAAGTTGCCGCACACGCCAACAGGAAGGCGCCGTATCTCGGAAAACGTGCGAAACCTATCATCTTCATTCTCCAATCGTCAGCAGATGGCAGAAGATCGCGTCCAGCCGGATCATTTCCATTCCGATCAGCTCCTGCGGCGGCGGCAGACGCGGGGCCCCATCCGGGCGGCAGCAGCGCCGGATGCGAAATCACCCCCGGCGCTGCATGTGGTCAGCCCCGCATCTTCGACAGGTCGCTCAACCGAGCCTTAGAACTTCAGATTTGCCGTCAGGAAAAACGAACGACCAAGGGCATCGTGATACCCAGACCTCAGGAAAGGAGGGGCCGTGTCGAAAAGATTACTGACGCCAATGCCGACGGTAGCGATTTCAGTAAAATTATATGTAACATAAACGTCGTTGTAGAGCCGGGACGGAATATGATTCCGATCATATTCTTCCGACGTCGCGTCCGCGTCGTTCTTTGAACTTGAAATATAGCGAAACGTCCAATTTGTCTTCAGCTTTCCAACGTCCGCGCCCAACGTCAAACTGCCTCGGAAATTTGGCATCAATGCGGAGTTATGGAACTTCAATACGTTATCAGGCTGAGTCGCGTCGGGCGTCTGATCGTATTTGAAATTGTAACTCCCGACAAACGACGCCGAGATCGTCACCGGCCTTCCCAAAAGGACACCGGCATCGGTGCGGTAATCGGCTGAAAAATCAATGCCTCGATAGATTAACCGACCAATATTGACCGACGATGCCAGCACCTTTTCGATCGAATGATCCGCCCTGCGCGTGATGAGGCTGCAAGCTGTGCTCGCGGGCGGATCCGTATCGTAGCAAGCACGAATGACACTGTCCAAATCGAGGTTCTCGACAGCGTCGGTCATCTTGATCTGGAAGTAATCGATGGCGGCTCTAAATCCGGGCAGAAAGCGCGGTTCGAATATAGCGCCGATCGTGAGGCTGTCGGAGGATTCCTCTTTAAGATTTGGATTGCCACCACTGATCAAAGCTTTTGGAGCTCCGTATATCCCACCATTGCCAATATCTCGGAAGTTCGCGGGAACGCCGCTTGCGGCGCACCCTTTGGCTCGATTGGCCGTTGCGCCAAGCTGGGTGGCGTCACACGGATCGAACAAGGCCAGCGTCGACGTCGATACCGTTGCCGGGGTGTACAATTCGTTCAGATTCGGAGCGCGAACGCTGTGCGATATCGTGGCCCGGAGCCGAACATCGGAGACCGGGGCCCACACCAGTCCGGCCTTCCAGGTAAAAGTGCTGCCGATTGTCGAATAATCGGACAGCCGCGCTGCGCCATCGATCTCCAATGCCTGAAAGAAGGGCACATCGCGCAGAATAGGGACGACAAGTTCACCGTAAGCCTCGGAGACGTCGAAGTTGGCTTTTATGCCTCGTCCGAAATTCAACGCCAGCAAGCCCTGGGCTGCCAATGGATCACCCTGGACGTCGATGGTTTCCCGGCGATGCTCGACGCCGGCCGAAAATTTGACCGATCCCGCGGGCAAATCAAACAGACTGCCATTAAGATCGCCCCCGCTCACAAACTGTGTATTGGTCGTCAGCGTGCGCGCATTATAATTGAAATATGGCAGCGCCGCCGGATCGATGGAATTGATTCCCAGGACATTGATGGGCTTGCAACCAGCCGCACGGGCAGTCGCGCTGAAGCAGACCGGGCGTCCGGTTTCCGGGTCAAGCACGACATCAGTTGCCTCGCTTGCGCGCGACGTGATCTTGTCGTTCAATGACAAAGACCGATTGTCAAAACGCCCATATTGGCCAAATACCTGCCAGGCGATACGATCGTTCAATCTACCGTTGAGCCGAACCGTCCCGGTGTAAATGCTTCTTGTGACGGCCAATCCAGTACGGCCCTGATCATTCCCGGTGCGCTGGACCGTAAGCGAAGTAAGGCCGCGCTCGTCCATCAATGATTTGATCGCCGCCGGAATAAACGGATTGTCGCGACCCGGCTCGTGATGCAACTCGATATCCGGATAGTATGGATCGGCAAGATTGAGCGCCTTGGTTTGTCCAAACTGAAGGTCGGAGGTGAGATTGACGCCATCAAGCACTTCATATGAAAAATGCGTCATCGCCGATATCGTTGACAGCCTTCCCCGTAACAAAACGAAATCGGCGGGATTATACCCGTCTCCGCCAAAGGCAATTATCGGGTCGTCGGCAGGTCCGGCATAAGGATAAGTGGAATCATTCTGCAGTGCCCTTAGCGCACCGTTCTCATACGTCATTCGAGGGAGCTCGCCGATCTTGAACGAGCCCCCCGGAGTGCCTGGCCGGTACCGAAAATTGTCGTAGACGATTTGGTTCGGGATGCCGTCAGCCGGGCCGGTGTCGGCAGGATTTCCCAGAGCAATCTGGAATGTCCGGGTCCAGGGCCGATCCGTCCAGTTGATCATGTTATCGTGATTGTAGGAGACACCTATGGTGACGCGACCTCGCTCTCCGACTTTCCCGCCGAATATACCGCCATAGCTATAGCTGTATCCATCTCCGCGGCTCGACAGCCCCTGGCGTGTGCTGAGTTCCAGACCGTCCACATTCTCGCGTAGAATGACGTTGACCACACCCGATACAGCGTCCGCTCCGTAAATGGCCGCCGCTCCCCCCGTGACCACCTCGGCTCGCTCGATCATGTTCGACGGGATCGACGAAAGATCGGTCGCGGCTGTGGTGCTTCCCCCTGAAACGCGCCGGCGGCCATCGATCAGGACCAGGGTGCGATTTGTCCCCAACCCGCGAAGATTCAGGAACTGCGCGCCCAATTCGGCAGGGGCAGCAAATGCGTCATTGCCCGGCCCTTGCCCGGGAGCGAACTGGGGCAATTGATTCAAGGCCTGATAGACGTTGCTGAAGCCTTTCCGCTCGATGTCCGCACGATTCTCGACCGTCACTGGGCTGGGCGTATCGTATGTCGTCCGCGCGATACGCGATCCGGTGACGATGATCGCATTGTCCTCGGATGCTGCGGCATCGTCTGCTGCTGAACCTTCCTTGTAATTCGATGCCGGTTGTAAGCCGGCGCCCCCCACTGCGGCAGCCACGATGAACACGCCTTGCGGACTGAGGCGATAAGTCAGGCCCGAAGTGCCAAGCAGAATACGAAGCGCACCACCGGCGGAGTGCGAGCCACTGACGGACACCGAACGCTTTCCACGCGTCTGGCCGCCGTCGAAAGAGATCGGCTGACGGGCAGCCTTGCCGAATGCGCGGAGCGCCTTTGCCATGTCCTGAGACGGAATGTCGAACCGGTAGGTCGCCTCCTGGGCATAAGCCGCGAGGGGCATTGCTGCCATTGTCGCGGCGAAGGCTCCGCTCGCCAAAAAACACGCTCTGCGCAGAGTTCCGATCATGCTTCCCCCTTGTCGCGCCAGGCTGATCTTTATTGGCGCTACAGGATAAGACGCGCCACATCCGGGCGACTGTCATTCGACCGCAAAATTAACGCATGAAGGTTTTGACGCCTGCGCGGTCTTCGACGCGCAGCGGCACAACGCTGGTGACGCCCTCGATGAACGCAGCTGAATTTCCAGCCGAATAGACACCATTTACGGGCGTGCGCGCCGCTGCTGCGGTGCCGACGGCCATCTTCTCGTTCGAATAGCGGTTCATGCGCTCTACTGCGGACTGTAGCGGTTCGTCGGCGAAGCTGAGCATGCCCGCTTCCCATGTCAGAGTGAGTGCGGGGTCGGCAGGCACGATCTTTGTCAAATCCGTCGAAATGTCCGCTACCAGCTCGCGACCCGGCATAAGTGCAGCATCCGACATGCGCGATTCAGTGCCGGAGGCATTTACGGGTGCCGCGCCCAGCCGCTTGCCCCGATCGCTCATCACGGCGACATGACCTTCGTAGAGAATGACATGTACCTTGCGTCCAAGCAGTTCGACGCTGAATTCGGTGCCTGTGGCAATCACCATCCTGTCAGCGGCGGTGACCGTGAAAGGCCGCAATGGATCCTTGGCGACGTCGAATTTGGCGCGCCCGTGGACGAGCTGCAATTCTCGTCGCGAGCCACCATAGCGCACACGAACATTCGTGTCGGCATCGAGCGATATGCGCGATCCGTCGTCCAGCACGATGACGCGGCGTTCGCCGGTCGCGGTGACATAGGATGCAAAGGCGAACTGCGCGTAGATGCCATAGGCAAGCAGCATCAGGACCAGCGACGCGGCGACGGCGAAAATCTGTCGATATCCTGAGAAGCGGCCCGCCCAGCGGCGACGATTGGTCGCACCGAATCCGTCCAATGCTTCCGCGCGGAAAGCAATGATATCCGGCTGCAGGCTGATTTCGTCGATGCCGTGCCATGTCCGCACAATATCCTCGAACGCCAGGCGATGCTGGTCCGATTGCGAGAGCCAGGCTGCGAATGCCGCCTGCTCCTTGTCCGTCATGCTGCCATCGGCCATGCGGATGCACCACAGCCCGGCTTCCTCGAGGAGCGACATGCCGTCCGCTGTATCGGGAGATGCCGTCATGATCACGCCTCCCCTCTGATACGGCTCGTCAGGAGCGCCAATGCCCGCGCGAGTTCTCGGTCGATCGTACTCATACTGACCCCGAACGCCTCGGCAACGATCTTGCGATCCATGTTCTCAAGCCGGCACAGAAGGAAGATCGTACGGGTCCGTTCCGGAAATTCCGCCACGCCCTTGCGCAGGATCGAAAGCGCCTCGCGGTCGCTGGCTATGCGGAGCGGATCGAGAGGATCGACGCCGCGGCCTTCGATCATCGACACCCCCGCGCGATATTCGCTGCGAACCTTCTCGCGCCGCCCCCGATCATGGAGGAGATTGGCGGCAATCTGGAAGATGTAGGCTTCGGGCGATTGCATCTCGACTTCATCATGCCCGGCGAGGCGCAGGAACACCTCTTGCGTCATGTCCTCCGCTTCGGAGTGGTTGCGCAGGCGGCGAAGGAAATACGCCATGAGCACCGGCCTGAATCGCCGGTTCAACTGGGTAAAGTTCGCCCTGTTTTCAAGCGCGCCGGTCATGCAATTCCGCCCTCGTGATTCCCGCATGACATAAGACGCACGAGCACGGATGGATCGTCACAGAGATCTTCACTATCTTGAAGAATCGAAAAAGCACATAAACTTAATCGCATTTCGGTGACATGTGCAAAAACCCCTTAACTATCTGACGATTGCGCTGCCAAACCGCGGGGCAAGAATTTAGGGGTTTTTGCACGTATCACTGGAATACGAACGTCCGAAGGCCTGCCGGCGCGGTTTTCAATCTGCCACACAATTCCCGAGCTATTCTCTTCAAAGAGGTTTATGCAGCGTTCGGCCGGGGGGTGCACAGGAGGACACCATGACAGCCTTGGCGCTTTATGTAGAACTCAAAGCAAAGCCCGGGAAGGAAGACGCAGTTGCGGCTTTCCTGGCAAGCGCGAGAGGCTTGGTCGATGCCGAACCGGGCACGATAAGCTGGTTCGCCGTTCGCTTCGATCAAAGCACGTTCGCGATCTTCGATGCCTTTGATGATGACGCCGGTCGCGAGGCCCACCTCTCCGGCAAGGTGGCTGCCGCACTAATAGAGAATGCGGAAGAATTGCTGGCCACGTCGCCTCAGATCCGCAAGGCAGATGTTTTGGCCGACAAGCTGCCGGGCTAGCTCAATGCCGCTATGGCCGCGTTGGAAGTCCAGCCGGCTACGTAGACCTAAGGCTCATCTTGGAGCTTGAGGAGGACGGCATGACAGCTTCACCAATTCGCGTTCTGCTCCAGACGACGATTCCGTCGATCGAGGACGATTGGAATATCGGGCGGTTCTCGATGATGCGAGACTATCTCGCGAACTTGACCAACGACGATGGCTCGCCGCTCTGCCTCGTCACCGCACGCGACCGTTTTGAGCCCGGCCGCCCTGATCCCATATTGTCGACCATGGATCGATCGGACTTCGACGAGCTTTGGCTATTTGCGGTCGATACCGGCGACGGCCTTCACGCTGAGGATTGCGCTGCGATAGGCCGCTTCCGGTCGAACGGCGGCGGTTTGCTGGTTACGCGAGACCATATGGATCTTGGAAGATCGGTCTGCTCGCTAGGCGGCATCGGACGCGCGCATTATTTCCACAGCACGAACGTCGATCCCGACGAGGCGCGCCGCGTCATCGACGACCGCGAGACGTCGTACATTCTGTGGCCCAATTATCATTCCGGGGCCAATGGCGACTTCCAAGAAATCGAGATCATCGGCCCCCCGCATCCGGTGCTGCTTGATCCGACGGTATCGGGAGGGCTGATCCGATATCTGCCGGCCCATCCGCATGAGGGAGCGGTAGGGGCGCCGATCGATGATCAAACCGCGCGGGTGATCGCGACGGGAACCAGCCAGGCCAGCGGCAGGCAGTTCAATTTGATCGTCACATTCGAGCCGTCGGCGGATGGTGGCCCGGGCATTGCCCAGTCGACCTTTCACCATTTTGCCGACTTCAATTGGGACCCCGCAGCGGGCTGCCCAAGCTTCGTCGAGGAGACGCCCGGCGCTGCACTTGCGCGATCGCCAGAGGCTCAGCGGTCGATACGCCGCTACGTCCAGAACGTTACTTTGTGGCTGGCCGGCCGGGAGCCATTTGAAGATCGTAAGGACCATCGTGAAGGGCAGTTGGACGAAGCGCTGGAAGAAAGCTTTCCAGCAAGCGACCCGCCAGCGATCATCTCCGATAGGCTGTAACTGATCGAACAGATGAACTTCGCTTGTCCTTTAGAATGGCGGCTTCCGGGAAGAGCGGTTGGCATCGTCTACTTCCGAGATTGGTCGACTGCCGATCGGCAGCTTTCCGTCTTCGACCATTGCAAACCGGACAGTCTCCTGCCGGCCCAAAAGCCGCTGCCCCTTCTGACGAGAGGGCGACATTAGAAGTGCTTGACACATTGTTAGCCCCCTGACAATATTGTTAGGTGCCTGACAATAATTACGAACGTGAGCCGCGATCCATCGCGATCTGGGCGAAGCGATGCTATTTCGCCGGACGAACGGTGATGGAGGACGCGCTTCGCGTCCACGGGCTCGGTGCCACGCAATGGTACGTCCTGCACCAACTCGCCACCATTGGCCCCACGAAGCAGCGCGACCTTGTGAAAACGCTCCAGGTCGAACGGGCGACCCTGAGCGCAGTGGTGGGGACACTCGTGGCCAAGCATCTCGTCGAGCAGGTGCGGGACACCGTCGACCTGCGGCAGAAGCTGCTTCGCCTTACTCCCGTCGGCGAGAAGCTGTGGGACGAGCTGCCTGATCTCAGTTTCATTCACGAAGACGCGTTCGGCAGCGTCAGCGAGGCCGATGCGGCGATCGTGGTGCGGGTGCTTCGGACTGCGACCGAGTGCCTCGCTCAAAGATCCGAAGGAGGAATGTGATGACGATCCTTTTGACGGGAGCGACCGGTCTTGTCGGAGAGCGCCTGCTAGCCCGGCTCGTCGAAGCCGGCGTGAGCTGCCGCGCCCTGGTTCGGGCGGGCAAGACCGTCGCTGTCGGTGCCACGGTTTTTGAGGGCGACCTTTTCGACCGCGATGCGCTCGCCAGGGCGGTCGACGGCATCTCGGCGATTGTGCATCTTGCCGCTGTGTTTCGCACCGCCAACACGGATCTGATCTGGAAGAGCAATCTCGAGGGGACGCAGAACCTGATCGCCGCAGCAAAGGCGCAGGCTCCCGACGCACGCTTCATCATGGCCAGCACGGCGCATGTCTACGGTCGGAGCGGCTCCCATCCGGGTCGAGAAAGCGATGTCGTGGATCCGCAGCAGGCCTATCCCGCGAGCAAATTGGCTGCCGAGCGCGCACTGCAGGGCAGTGGCCTTGGCTGGTCCGTCCTGCGCTTCCCCTTTGTGTATGGCGACGGTGACGGTCATCTTGAGGCGTTGCCGTCGCACCTGGACACGTTCGCGTTCCACCCGGCGCAGCGCATGAGTACAGTCCACCACATCGATATTGCCGCGGCCATCCGACTGGCGTTGACCGGCACGTTCGACGGGCAGATCGTCAATATCGCGGACGACGCAGCGACGACACTCTACGAACTGGTGCGCTTCGTCGGTAAGGATATGGATACGTCGTCAGAACCGATGTCGGACCCATGGTATCTGCATGTGGATGGATCCCTGGCACGCAGTCTCGGTTTTCGGCCCAGCGTGCGCACAGTCCGCGAAGCGGTCGAAGGCGGCCTGATGTAGGCAACGTCGCTTGTAGCGATCCCGAGCTCACCGGCGGGTGAGCAACTCCGTCTCCAGGGTGCCGAAGGTTTCTCGCAACAGAGTGGGCATCGTGCGCGCGCCGGCTTCCTGGTTGAACGCTTCGGTGGACAGGCGGATGGCGCCCATCGCGATCATCGCGACCAGCTTGAGCGCGGGTTGCCGTTCCGGTTCGGGCCAGCGTTCGCGCAATGCCGCGAGCAAGGTTCTTTCCTGCTCGACATAGCTGGCCTGCTTGCGGGCCTGCACGGTTTCGCTCGATCGCATCAACCGGTCGATCGCGAGCATGTCGTCGGGGGGGACCGCGGCGCATACATCGAGGACGGCGTCGCGCACGGCCTCGATCGGGCGCTTGTCAGGGGGCGCCTTGCGGATCGCCTCGGCGATCGTGGTCCCCATCCCGCTCTGCAGGGAAATGAGGATGTCGTCCTTGGACTTGAAGTAATGGAAGAAGCTTCGACGCGAGATTGCGGCCGCGGCGGCTATATCGTCCAGCGTGGTCGCTTCGTAACCGCGATCGAGAAAGAGGCGTATCCCAGCCTCGGTGATGCGCTTCATGGTCTCGCGGCGCTTGCGAGCCCTCAGGCCTTCCTCCGAATTCGCACCAGTAGACGCCGCCGGCATGATGCCCCTCTTGAAATATGCACTGAGTGCAAATATTATCCTGCACTCGGTGCATATATATGGACGAATAAAACATGCGTAAATGGACGGTGGCAGATATTCCCTCGCAGGATGGCCGCGTCGCGGTGGTCACCGGGACGGGAGGCCTCGGTTACGAGACGGCGCTCGCCTTGGCGCGCGCGGGCGCGAACACGATCATCGCCGGCCGCAACGCGAAAAAGGGGGCGGCCGCGGCGGCCCGGATTTCCGCCGAGCTTCCATCCGCGTGCGTGCGGTTCGAGTTGCTCGATCTGGCATGCCTGGCTTCCGTCGCGGCGTTCGCGGCCCAACTAGAAGGCCAGGAGGAGAAGCTCGACCTACTAATCAACAATGCCGGCGTGATGGTCCCGCCCAAGCGTGAGGAGACGAGGGACGGTTTCGAGCTTCAGTTCGGAACGAATTACCTCGGGCATTTCGCGCTGACGAACCACCTGCTTCCGCTGCTTCGCAGGGCGGGCAACGCAAGGGTCGTCTCGCTTTCGAGCGTCGCCGCACGCAGCGGCGCGATCGCCCTCGACGATCTCAACAGCGCGAAGGGCTACAAGCCGATGCCGGCGTACAGCCAATCGAAGCTCGCCTGCCTGATGTTCGGCCTCGAGTTGCAGCGCCGCAGCACCGCCGGCGGTTGGGGCGTGACGAGCATCATCGCGCATCCCGGCGTCGCGCGTACCGACCTCCTGCACAATGCTCCGGGTCGCTGGAGCGGAATGGGCCTGGCGCGGACACTGTTATGGTTTCTTTTCCAGCCGACCCCGCAAGGAGCGCTCCCGACGCTATTCGCGGGGACATCCGCGGACGCCGAGCCGGGCGGCTATTATGGCCCGGATGCACTGGGCGAGACGCGCGGATATCCCTCACCCGCTCGGATTCCGCCGGCTGCACTGGACAAGACAATCGCACGGCGTCTTTGGGAAGCCTCCGACAAACTGATCCAGAGCTCCATCAGCTGCCGCTCAGCGACCGATAGACCTTAGAAATTCGACCGCCGAGCTAATAAAATGCCGGCTTTGCACGATGTGACGCCCGATAGCTGCCGGTCTGCAGACGGACCAAAATTCGCCTTTCGCCGACGGACTCAGTGGGACTGAACACAATCGGAGACGGCGCGCATATGTGGGCGAGCGCAGGTGCGTGCGCAAAAATCGGAGCACCGGAGCCAAAGCAGCTATTCTGGAGCAATTCGGCCAGGACAACGTCTCGCGCGGACACCTAAGAATTCTCGCTCCGCCAACCCACGGTAAAGTGGCGACAATTCGGTCTGCCCCTGAGGGGCTAGCTCTGAACTGCGGAGACGGGGACTGAATGGTGCCGCTTAGGTGACTCGAACACCTGACCCTCGCATTACGAATGCGATGCTCTACCGGCTGAGCTAAAGCGGCCCACTGCATCCCGCGCCGATCTGCGGGCGGGTGGCGATTAGCAGCGCTTTGCGCGTTGCACAAGCATCGAAGATGCGGATCGTCACCATGCCCCACTTTACCATTCTTCAACCATATGGGTGCACTGAGACGGATGGGCGACGTGCCCTGGAGCGCGGAATGGATACGATGCGGGCAATCGAGGAGCAGGATGCGTTCGACCGCAGCCATGCGGACGACGGGACCGCCCATGCGCAGACTTCGATCGGCACCGACGAACGCCGCATGCATGTGCGTGCCTATAATCACTGGGCATCTTTGCTCGAAGGGCGCCCTTATCCGTTGATCGCGGACCTCCAGCCCGCCGACCTCGAGGATTTCGGCCCGCACAGCGTGCTGCTCGATTTCACCACCGATGCCGAAAATCCGTCGATCGCCTATCTCGGACGCAAGCTCCAGGACGAATGCGAACTGGATCGGGCGGCCACCGTCACCGACATTCCGAGTCGCTCGCTGCTGTCGCGGCTGACCGATCATTATCTCGAGATCATCGCCAACCGTGCGCCGATCGGCTTCGAGGCCGAATTCGTCAACGGGCGCGGATCGAACACGCTCTATCGCGGCATATTGATGCCCTATTCGTCGACGGGTGAAGCGATCGATTTCATCTATGGCGTGATCAACTGGAAGGAAATGGCGGCCGCCGATCTCGAGGACGAACTCGTCCTCGAAATGGATCAGGCGATCCGCACCACCCCGCGTGCCGTGGCGCCCGCCGTACCGATCTGGGCCGACGGCCCCAATGGCGAGACCATATCCGCACTTGGCGACGGGATCGACGACGACGGCTTCGGCGAAGAGGATGAAGCGCTCGAGGATATCGCGGCGCTGCCCGAGGATGCGGGTCTCGCCGACTGGCTCGACGTTGCGCGCAACGGCGCCATCGCATTTCGCGGCGCGGACAGCCGCAGCCGCGCCGCCCTCTATCGCGCGCTTGGCCTTTGCTATGATTTTGCGCTCGTCGCCGAACGCCGGGCGGAGGAATATGCCGAACTGCTCGAGGATGCCGGCCTGACCGCGCAGGCACGCGCGCCGATGACGCCGATCGTCAAGCTCGTCTTCGGCATAGATTATGACAAGGGCAGGCTGACCGAATTCGCCGCGGCGCTGAGCCATGGCCGCCGCCTCTCTCTGGGCGCCGGCGAACTGCGCGGCTTCCTCGAAAGCGCCAGGGGCGGACTGAAAGCGATCGTGAAGGCCGAACGCGCCCTGCGCACGCACGCGACGCCCCGGCCCGATCGCGCCGAGGCCGGCCGGGCCAGGCTTCGCGATGTCGCGCCCAAGGGGCTCATCGACATGGAAACCGGCGATGCGGAATTCGTCCTGCTGATCGCACGCCGCATCGGCGACGGCACCATCGGCGTCATCGATGCGGTGGAGGATTCCGACATGCTCGACCGCGCGCTCCGCAAGGCCGCCAAAGCACCCCGATAGCTCAAATCAACGTCCGTCATGGCCAAATCGACGCCCGTTATGGGTTGAGATCGCCACCGCATAGGCGCATAGACGCGTAATAATATTGCGCGGAATCACCGCGTGACTTGCAGGCGGAGTAATATGACGGACTCGATCGAAGTGCGGCCCAGCGCGCTCGCGAAACCCTTTCATGCGCCCATAGCGGCGGCACTCGTCGAGGGCGCATTGCCCGGCGAAACCCAGAATTTCGGCAAGGCCGCACGTGCGGCGGCAGCGGCGTTCATCGCGGAAACCGCATGGCAACGCCGGCCCGAGACGCCCGCGATCGCCCTCGAATCGATCGGCGCGGAAGAGGAAGGGGGTCTCCGCCGCATGCGGCTGGCGGTGATCAACCGCGACAAGCCCTTCCTCGTCGATTCGATCGCCGGCGCCATCGCATCGTTCGGCCTCGCCATCGAACGCCTGCTCCATCCCGTCGTGCCGGTGGCGCGCGACAAGGACGGCCGGCTGAGCGCGATCGGCAAGAAGGCAGGCAAGGATGCCGCGCCCGAATCCCTGGTCTATGTCGAAATCGAGCGCGCCGACGCGAAGGATCGCCGCGCACTGGTGTCGGCGATCCGCGACACGCTGGGCGATGTCCGCGCCGCCGTGCGCGACTGGCCGAAAATGCAGGTGGCGTTGCGCAGCGACGCCGAATCGCTCGGCGATACCGAGGGCGCGGCGTTGCTGCGCTGGTTCCTCGACGGCAATTTCACCCAGCTCGGCCACCAGGTCCGCCTCAATGACGGCACGATCGAATCGTCGCTCGGCATCGCCGGCAATGACGGTGCCGCGATCCTGGCCGATGCCTCGCTCGATCTCGCGCGCAAATGGCTTGCGGCCAAGGGCAACAAGGCCCCGCTCGTCGTCAAGTCCAACCGGATTTCCTCGGTCCATCGCCGGGCGCCGCTCGACGTGCTGATCGCGCCCGTCGTCCGTGGCGGCAAGACCGTCGGCCTTTCCATCCATAGCGGCCTGTGGACCAGCGCCGCGCTGGCGGCCGCCCCCGGCAAGGTGCCGGTGCTGCGCCATGGCCTCGCTTATATCCAGGACAAATACGGGTTCAGCGCCACCGGCCATGCCGGCAAGGCGCTGGCGCATGCGCTATCCGAACTGCCCCATGATTTGCTGATCGGTTTCACGCTGGAGCAGCTCGAGGAAGCCGCGCTCACCGCGATGTCGCTCGCCGATCGTCCGCGCCCCGCCTTGCTGCTGCAGAAAAGCCCGCTCGGCCGGCATTTGTTCGCGCTGGTCTGGCTGCCGCGCGACGAGGTCTCGACCGCACGGCGCGTCGCCATCGGCACCATGCTGGAGGAAGCGGCCAACGCCACGGTGCTGAGCTGGGCGATGGAGCTCGACGACGGCAATGTCGCGCTGATCCGCTATGCGCTCGATCTGCGCGACGGCGGCAGCCTGCCCGACAACGCCGCGCTCGATCGCCGGCTGGTGCAGATGGTGCGCGGCTGGCTGCCCGGCGTCGAGGCGGCCTTGGGCGAATTGGGTGAGGGACAGCGCGGCGCGGCGCGCCTCGCCATGCGCTACGCCAACGCCTTTCCCAACGGCTATCGCAATGCCTATGGGCCGGAGGAAGGCGCGCGCGATATCGCCCGGCTGGGGGCGCTCACCGAAACGAGCGATCGCGGTTCGCGGCTGTTCCGTCGCGAGGGCGATGCGCCCAACCAGCTCCGCCTGAAAATCTATCATGCCGGCGGCCTGATCCCGCTGTCCGACGCGGTCCCCGCGCTCGAACATTTCGGCTTCCGCGTGCTGGAGGAGATCCCGACCGCGCTCGATGCCGGCAAGCTCGGCTATATCCACGATTTCCTGCTGGAGACGACCGCGAATGCGGACGATCTGCTCGCACGCGCCGATGTGATCGAATCCACCATCTCGGCGGTGCTCCAGGGTCGGGCCGAGAATGATTCGTTCAACCAGCTGATCACCACCGTCGCGCTCGATCCGCAATCGGTCGTGCTGTTCCGCGCCTGGTTCCGCTATCTGCGCCAGACCGGCTTCGCCTATGGCCTCGACACCTTCACCGCGGCGATCCGCCGCGCACCGACGGTCGCACGCCGGATCATCGAGCTGTTCCACGCGCTGCACGATCCGGCCAGCAAGGCCGATGCCGAAGCGGCCGAGGCGGCGATCGACGCCGCGCTCGCCAAGGTGACCGCGATCGACGACGACCGCATCCTCCGGCGCATCCGCGCGGTGGTGGCGGCGACGCTGCGCACCAACGCCTTCTCCCCCGCCGCCGCCGAGGCGCTGGCGTTCAAGCTGGACAGCGCGGCGATCCCGGGCCTGCCGGCGCCGCGCCCCTGGCGTGAGATCTGGGTCTATTCGCCGCGCGTCGAGGGCATCCATCTGCGCGGCGGGCCGATCGCCCGCGGCGGACTGCGCTGGTCCGACCGGCGCGACGATTTCCGCACCGAGATCCTCGGCCTGATGAAGGCGCAACTCGTCAAGAATGCGGTGATCGTGCCGACCGGCGCCAAGGGCGGCTTCTATCCCAAGCAGCTTCCCAGCCCCGCCACCGATCGCGACGCCTGGCTTGCCGAGGGCACCGAAAGCTACCGCATCTTCATCCGCTCGCTGCTGTCGGTCACCGACAATATCGTCGAGGACAAGGTCGTCCATCCGCAGAGCGTCGTCGTGCGCGACGGTGAGGACCCCTATTTCGTGGTCGCCGCCGACAAGGGCACGGCCACTTTCTCCGACGTCGCCAACGCCATCGCGCTCGACCGCAATTTCTGGCTCGGCGACGCCTTCGCATCGGGCGGCAGCCAGGGTTACGACCACAAGGCGATGGGCATCACCGCCAAGGGCGCCTGGGTCTCGGTCCAGCGGCATTTCGCCGAAATGGGCATCGACGTGCAGAGCGATCCGGTCACGGTCGCAGGCTGCGGCGACATGTCGGGCGACGTCTTCGGCAACGGCATGCTGCTGTCGAAATCGCTCAGGCTGGTCGCGGCGTACGACCATCGCCACATCTTCCTCGATCCCAATCCCGATCCGGCGGCGAGCTGGGCCGAACGCGCGCGCATGTTCGAATTGCCGCGTTCCTCCTGGGCCGATTATGACGCCAAATTGATCTCGAAGGGCGGCGGCGTCTTCCCGCGCACCCAGAAGGAGATCCCGCTCAGCAAGGAGATCCAGGCCGCACTCGGCATCAGCGCCAAGAAGCTCGATCCCTCCTCGCTGATCTCGGCGATCCTGACCGCGCAGATCGACCTGTTCTGGTTCGGCGGCATCGGCACCTATGTGAAGTCGCGCGACGAGAGCAATGCCGAGGTCGGCGATCCGGCGAACGACGCGCATCGCGTCAATGGCGGCGACATGCGCTGCCGCGTCGTCGGCGAAGGCGCCAATCTGGGCGTCACCCAGGCGGGCCGCATCGAGTTCTCCGAACGCGGCGGCCGGATCAACACCGACTTCATCGACAATTCGGCGGGCGTCGATTGTTCGGATAACGAGGTCAACATCAAGATCCCGCTCAACCGCGAGATGCGCGAAGGGCGGCTGTCCTTCGAGGATCGCAACGCCTTCCTCGCCAGCATGACCGACGACGTGGCGACGCTGGTGCTCGAGGATAACCGCTTCCAGACGCTCGCGCTGTCGATCGCCGAACGCGGCGGCGCCAACGCCCTGCCCCAGCAGGTTCGCGTGCTCGAGATCCTCGAGGCCTCGGGCCGGATCGATCGTGCGGTCGAGGGGCTGGAAAGCTCGGACGAGTTGCTGCGCCGCGCGCAGGACAATCGCGGACTGACCCGCCCGGAACTCGCCATCCTGCTCAGCCATGGCAAGCTCGCGCTCCAGGACGCGATCGAGAAAAGCGCGGTGCCGCAGGATGGCGCGCTGACGCCGCTGCTCCACCAGTCCTTCCCCAAGCCGATGCGCAAGCGTTTCGCCAAGGCGATCGACGCGCACCGGCTGCGTTCGGAGATCATCGCGACCGAAATGGCCAACCGCTTCGTCAACCGCATGGGGCTCGTTGCCCCGTTCGAGCTGGCCGAAGAGGAAGGCGCACCGCTCTCTCAGGTGACGATGGCCTATTTCGCCGCCGATGCGATGTTCGGCCTGCAATCCTTGTGGGACGCGATCGAGGCCGCGACGGTCAGTGAAACCACCCGGCTCGAACTGCTGGTGACGGCGGCCGCCGCCGCCCGGCTCCACGTCAGCGATCTGTTGCGCGCGACCCGGCAGGATTCGCTGGTCGGCGAGACCGCCGAGCGGCTCGGCCCCGGCATTGCCCGGCTCGACCGCCAGACCGACAAGCTGCTCAAGGCCGAGGCCAAGAGCCAGGCGAGCGCATTGCGTGCCCGGCTGGAAGCGCTCGACGCGCCGGCCGCGATCGTCGACCGGATCGTCCGGCTCGACGAGCTCGACGGCGCGGTCGGCATCGCCGATCTCTGCCGCGACCGCGACTTTGACGAGATCGAGGCGACCAAGGCCTATGTCCGGCTCGGCGAGGCGCTGGGGCTCGACTGGGCAAAGGCCGCCGCGCTGCGCTGCGCAACTGCCGATCCGTGGGAGAAGCTGCTCGCCGCCGGCCTCGCGCGCGATTTCGAGCAATTGCGCATGGACTTCCTGGCCCGCGCCGAAGGCGGCGATCCGCAGGCCGTGGCGGATAGCTGGCTGGATGCCCAGGCCGCGCGCATCGCGCAGTTCCGCGCCCTGATCGACCGCGCCCGCACCGCACCGGTCCCGACCACCGCGATGCTGGCACAGATCGCGAACCAGGCCAGGATCCTGCTGGCGCGGTAAAACCACCCCTTTTTGTCATTCCCGCGAACGCGCACTGCTGTCCGGGATTTCATTTCAGGCGTCCGGTGCGAAGCGGGAATTCTGGGTGATGGGTCGCTCTTCTCGTTGTCGAGACATGATTTGGATGTGATCTCTCCTCCCTGCGCTTCAGCGCGGGGAGGGGGACCGCCGGCCAACGGCCGGTGGTGGAGGGGAAATGCGATATTGACGTCGCGCAGGGCCTTTAACTAGCGCTTATGGAGCGATTTCTGTGAGATACGGGGAGGAATGACGTATCGCAATTCCCCTCCACCACGACGCTTCGCGCCGAGTGACGGGTCGATCGTGCCCCCGGCACGGTCTTGGATTGCCGGGGGCAATCCAACCCGGCACTCCCCCTCCCCGCGCTGAAGCGCAGGGAGGAGAAAGTCTCGTTGCCCCAAGTACCGAGCAAAATCCCGGACACCAGTGCGCGCACGCGGGAATGACAATGCAGGATATTTATACCCGCGAGCGTGGTAGCCGCGCCCGATCCCTCCGCGTATCCGCGGCTCCGCGCGAACCATTCCGATACACGGTGCCTGTCCCAATTCATCAGATTCACGCGGAGCCGCGGAGACGCGGAGAGGAGAGATTGACGTAGGCGGTCGGGACGACTGGCTTCCGCCTATCCCTGAAGCCAGCCCCGCAGCAGCGCGCTCGTCTCGCCGGGCGCCTCCATCGCGGGCAGATGGCCGCATCCTTCGAAGACATGCAGCGCCGAACCGGCGATATCCGCATGGATCGCCCGCGACGCGGCCGGCGGGGTGAGTCGGTCGCCGTCCCCCACGCCCACGATCGTCGGCACCGTGATCGTGGACAGGGTCGGCCGGCTGTCGGGCCGGGTGAGGATTGCCTGTTGCTGGCGGAGAAAGGCGTCGCGGCCGACACGCTGCGCCATCGCGGTCACCGCCTCCCCCACCGCACCCTCGACATGCGAGGGGTGAACGAGCTGCGGCAGCAGCCGTGCGGTGACGCCGATGAATTTGCCCAGCCTGAGCGAGTCGATCGCGCCGCGCCGTTCCGTCGCGCGCGCCGCGTCATCGGGTGAAGCGCTGGTCGCGAGCAAGGCAAGCCGCGTCACGCGCTCCGGCGCCTGGCGCATGATCTCGAACGCGACATAACCGCCCATCGACAGCGCCGCGAGCGCGAAACGCGGCGGTGCCGCGGCCAGCGTGCGGGCCGCCATCGCGGCGACACTGTCGTCGAGCGTGAGGTCTGCGACGACGGGCGCGGCAATGTCTGCCAGATCGTCGATCTGCGCGCGCCACAGCGTCGCATCGCACAGCAGCCCGGGCAGGAACAGGACAGGCATGAGCATGATCGCGGGTCATGACATGCGCGACCGGCAATGCCAACGCGCCGATACGATTTGCGACACTTTTCGATATTGTAAATGCGAATCGTTCTCGATATGCGATTCTCATCACCCAATAGCAGGACCGATGCGGCGCCGATGCCCGAACCGACGCCGACACGAACGCCGCCGAAGCGCAACCGCAAGGCATTCTGGCTCAAGCAGCTTCATACCTGGCACTGGATGAGTTCGGCGGTCAGCCTGATCGGCCTGTTGCTGTTCACCATCACCGGATTCACGCTCAACCACGCCGCCGAGATCGAGGGCGCGCCGGTGGTGACCGAGGGCAGCGGCCAGCTCCCCGCGCCCCTGCTTCCGCAGATCGCCCCCGACGACAGGCCCGACGCCAAGAAGCCGCTGCCGCCCGCCGTCGCGAAATGGGTGGGTGAGACATTCTCGGTCAAATCGGGCGGCACCGCCGAATGGTCCGCCGACGAGATCTATCTGGCACTGCCGCGCCCCGGCGGCGACGGCTGGGTCGCGATCGACCGTGCGACCGGCGCCGCGACCACCGAAAAGACCGACCGGGGCTGGATCTCGTACCTGAACGACCTCCACAAGGGCCGCAATGCCGGCACCGCCTGGAAATGGTTCATCGACATCTTCGCCTTTGCCTGTCTCGTCTTCGCGCTGACCGGCCTGGTGCTGCTCCAGCTTCACGCCGCCAAGCGCCGGAGCACCTGGCCGATCGTCGGTCTGGGGCTCGCCATTCCCGCGGCCATCGCCATCGTCTTCATCCATTAGGGAGCCAAGGAACCATGCAGCTTTCCCACCGTATCGTCCTGACCGGCGCCACGCTGGCCGTGGGCGTAGTCGGGGCGCTCGCCGCTCCCGCCGCGGCGCAGACGATGGACGTCACCGTCACCATCCCGCGGCTGACCGTGGCCGAATATCATCGGCCCTATGTGGCGATGTGGATCGAACCCGCCGCCGGCGCGCCGCGCACCATTGCGGTCTGGTACGATTTCGACATGAAGAATAACGAGGGCACCAAATGGCTGCGCGACGTGCGCCAATGGTGGCGGGCCTCGGGCCGTAGCATGCAATTTCCCGCCGATGGCGTGACCGGCGCGACGCGCGCGCCGGGCGCGCAGAAGATCAGCTTCACCGCCGGACGCGGACCGCTCGGCACGCTTGCGCCGGGCCAGTACACATTGTTGATCGAGGCCGCCCGCGAAGTCGGCGGCCGCGAATTGCTCCGCCTGCCCTTCGCCTGGCCACCCAAGCCCGGCCAGACCGCACGCGCCGCGGGCACCGCCGAACTCGGCGCCGTCAGCGTCGCTTTCCGTCGTTAATAGGGGGAGGATTCAATGAAGATCCGTATCGCACGCATTCTCGCAGGTGCGGCGCTCGCCGCTGCGCTCGTCTCTCCCGCCGCCGCGCATCGCCAATGGATGATGCCGTCCGCCACCGTCCTTTCGGGTGACGATGTGTGGGTGACGGTCGACGCCGCCGTCTCGAACGACCTGTTCTATTTCGAGCACCAGCCGATGCGCACCACCAACGTCAAGGCGTGGGCGCCCGACGGCTCAGAGGTGAAGATCGAGAACGCCTCCACATTGCGCTATCGTAGCACCTTCGACGTGCACCTGCTGCAAAAGGGCACCTACAAGATCGCGTCGGTCAGTGATGCGCTGATGGGCAGCTATACGCTCAACGGCAAGACCGAGCGGTTGCCGCGCGGCACCACCGCCGAAAATCTCGCCCAGGCGATCCCGGCGGGCGCGACCAACGTCCAGACCGCGGAGAGCAGCAATCGCAACGAGATCTTCGTGACCGTCGGCGCACCGACCGAAACCGTATTCAAACCGGTCGGCAAGGGCATCGAGCTGGTGCCGGTCACCCATCCCAACGATCTGATCGCGGGCGAAGCCGCGACCTTCCAGTTCCTGCTCGACGGCAAGCCAGCAGCGAACCTGCCGGTCACCGTCATCCCCGGCGGCATCCGCTATCGCAACGCGCTCAACCAGATCGACGCCAAAACCGGCGCCGACGGCAAGGTGACGATCACCTGGCCCGAACCCGGCATGTACTGGCTCAACGTCACCACCGGCAGCGGTCGTGGCGAAGGCATGGGTGGCCCCGGCGGTCCGGGCGGTCCCGGTGCCGGAGAAGGTCAGCCGCCGGCGGCACCCGCCGGCCCGCCGCAGCGTCGCGCCAGCTATGTGACGACGCTCGAGGTGCTCGCGCCCTGACCGGCGATCCGCGGATCCTGATTCCCCGCGCACTTTCCCCGGCCGCGTTCGCCATGCGCGACGCGGCCGGATCCATTGTGACGCTGAACGGCCTTACCATGGGCACGAACTGGTCGGTGCGCGCGATATCCCCGCCGACAGGCATCGCACGCGACATTCAGAGCGTGCTCGATCAGGTCGTCGCCCAGATGAGCAACTGGGAAGCGGGATCGGAAATCAGCCGCTTCAACCGCGCCGCGCCGGGCGTCTGGCGGATGCTTCCACCAGAATTCGCGACCGTGCTCGACGCCGCGCTCACCATTGCCCGCGACAGCGACGGCGCGTTCGACCCGGCAATCGGCACACTGGTCGACCTGTGGGGTTTCGGCCCCTCGGGTCCCATCGCCGGACCACCGGATGACGCCACACTGCTGCGCGCCCGCGACCAGGCTGGCCATCGCCGGATCGAGCTCGATATGCTCGGCCTGCGCGCGCGTCGCACCCGCAATGCCGCGCTCGACTTTTCCGGCATCGCCAAGGGTTATGGCGTCGATCGCGTCGCCGAACTGCTGCTGTCGCGCGGGGTACGACATTTCCTCGTCGAGGTCGGCGGCGAATTGCGCGGCGCAGGGCTCAAGCCCGACGGCCAACCCTGGTGGATCGATCTGGAAGCGCCGCCCGGTATCGCATGTGCGCCCGCCCGCGTCGCGCTGCACGAGCTGTCGGTCGCGACGTCAGGCGATTATCGCCGCTGGTGCGAGCATGACGGCCACCGCTATGCCCACAGCATCGATCCCGCGACCGGCCGCCCCACGACCAATGGCGTGCGATCGGTGACGGTGCTTCACCCCAGCTGCATGCGCGCCGACGCCTGGGCGACCGCGCTCACCATCGCCGGGCCGGATGCGGGCATGGCCATGGCCGAAACGCAGAAGCTCGCCGCGCTGATCGTCAGCGACGGTGGCGAGGCGATGTCCTCCGCGATGCGCGCAATGCTCGACTGAAGGGGCGAGAGGGCCGGAGCTTGATCCGGCGGGATGCAACCCTCCTTGTCATTCCCGCCTACGCGGTAATGACAAGGAAGGGGGAAATCAAGCGTCTGACATGACCGCCCCAGCGCGCTTTATGGCCGGCGACAGAGGGACAAGTCGCCGGCCATCGCTGTTCGTCAGAAGCTGTAATAGAGGCTCAGCACCGCCGACCGGCCCTCGCCGGGCATTGCCCAGCCATTGTTGCGGATGCTGGTGTAATATTTCTCGTTGGTGAAATTCTGGACGTTGAGCTGCGCGGTCAGCCCTTCGGTGACCGGATAGGAAAGGAAGGCGCGGTGCGTCAGATAGCTGTCCGCCTTGTACAGCACCGTCGTCGGCGTCGTGCGGGCATTGTTAAGATAGAAGCTGCCCTGATAGGTCAGGCCGTAACCCACCTGCAGCCCGAACGGGAAGGTATAGGTGGTGAACAGGCTGCCCGAATGCTTGGGCGTGTTGGTCAGCGGATTGCCCGCCTGCGGATCGAATGCCGGGCAGCTATAGGTGGTACCGCCGATCACCTTGGTCGCGCCGGGATTGGCAAGGCACTCATCGGTGATGCTCTGCTTCACGACACTGTCGAGATAGGTGTAGTTCGCAAAGATCGACCATTCGCGCGTGATGTTGCCGGTGGCGCCCAGCGAGATGCCGTCCACCCGGTTGCGGCCGTCATTGACCGGCAGGCTACCGACGAACGGATCGTTGGCGGTGACGCGGTAATTGGTCCGCTCGTTGCGGAAGAAGGCGGCGGTGAGCTGGAGCTTGCGGTCGAACAGGTCGATCTTGCCGCCGATCTCGTAATTCACCGCCTGTTCCGGCGCCAGGCTGCAGGGATTGACGTTCAGGTTGGTCGCCGCCGCCAGGCCGCAGCCCGAACGCACGCTCGTCGAGGTCGGATTCTTCGAATTGCCATAGGCGATGTAGAGGCTCGACGCGGGCGTGGGCTTGAAGACCAGGCCGACGCGGTAGGAGAAAAGGCTGTCGTCCGAACTCTGGGTGACGCCGGTCAGATAACGGCTCGTCTGTCCGGCCGGGATCGCCAGCGCGTCGGGCGTGATCGTGTCCGATCGGAAATCGGCCTTGTTCTTCTCGTAGCGAAGGCCGGCATTGAGTTCGAGCTGGTCGGTGATCTTGATCGCGTCGAAGACGTAGATCGCCTTGTTGTTGGTTTCGCCGTCCTGGTGCCCCGTGCGGATCGCGTTGATCGGGCCGGTATAGATCGCGTTGGGATTGGCGATGTTGATCGGATCAAGCACCGGATTGGGGGTGGCGCCGCCGGGATTGCGCTGCACATTGCCGTTATTGAGGATGTAATCCTCGACCAGGAACGATGCGCCGATCACCATGGTGTGCTCGAGCCCGCCGGTGTCGAAGTTCAGCCGCACGTCGAGCTGGTTGTAGAGCGTCTGGTTCACCGAGTTGCGATAGCCGCCACGCGGCCCGCTCGGATAATAGATGCCGGGCAGCTGGCCGGCGGCGCAGGCCGCACCGGTCGGCAATGTACCGTTGGCGAGGCAATAGCTGCCCTGCGGAGGATCGACGATCAGCTTCTGTTCGACGCGCTGCCAGCGCGAGAGATTGCGGATCGACACAGTGTCGTTGAACGCGTGATCGAAGATGATCGTCGCCTGGTCGACGGTCTGATCCTGGACGTCGACATTCTTGTAGCCGTAATAGCCCGAGTCCGAAGCGCCGGGCAGCGGGCCGTCATACAGGGCGTTCTTGTAATAGGGCACGCCATATTGCGGCGTATTCTTGTCCTCCTGATGGATATAGAGGAACGTCAGTGAGGTCGGCCCGTCGATGCCGAGCTTGACCGACGGCGCGACGCCCCAGCGCTTATATTTGTCGAAGTCGCGGCCGGGCACGTCGTTGCGATGGAACATCGCGTTGACGCGGACGGCGGCGAGATCGGACACGCGGACATTGCTGTCGACCGTCGCGCGATAATAATCGTCGGTGCCGACCCCGGCCTGCAGGATCGTCAGATCGTCGGCGCCCGGGCGCTTGGTGACCAGATTGACGGTGCCGCCGATCGAGCCGGAGCCGCCATAGACTGAATTGGCGCCGTTCACGACCTCGATCTGCTCGAGGTTGAAGGGGTCGGTGCGGCTATATTGCGCGCTGTCGCGCACGCCGTCGATGGTGATGTCGGTATTGGCGCTCTGGCCGCGCAGGTTGATGCTGTCGCCATAGCCGCCGCCGCCTTCGCCGGCGCCGAAGGTGATGCCGGGAACGGTGGCGAGCACGTCGCGCAAGGTCAGCAGGTTCTGCTTGCGGATCGTCTGGCTGCTGACGACGGTGATCGTCTGCGGCGTGTCGAGCAGCGGCCGTACCTGCTTGGGCGATTCAAGCTCCGAATGGGGGTTGGTCGCGGTGACGATGATCGGCTTGGCCTCGGCATCGCCATGCTGTTCATCCACGGGGACGGTATCATCGGCTGCGAAGGCGGGCGAAGACAGCATTCCGACGCACGACAGAGCGAGAAAGGCTGGCGCTGCGGCCGATGTTTTTCTGGACACGGTGAAACCCCCATTATTGTCTGCGGGGCCTGCTATTGAGAGTCGTTCTCACTGTCAATGCTATTGCGAGACATTCCTAATTTCATGTCCGCGACGCTCGATTCCATGGGCTCCAGGCACGGCCTTGTCTGGGCCGCCGCCCCGATCTCGGTCGACGATGCATTGAGGGAAACGGCGAAACTGCCGGGCAGACCGACGACACCCGCCGAAATCGGGGCACGCGCAGATTTCGTTCGTGACGTGCGGCGACATGAAGGCGTCCGCGCTGCGGACAAGCAAACCCCCGGCAGGGAGGGACCGCCTGCCGGGGGAGCTTCGGGCATGAATGCCCTCAAAGGGGAAATGGCCGGCGACAGAGGGACAAGCCCCGGCCACCCCCTTATCGCTACAAGCAACAGTCAGAGCTCAAAGCCGCTATTTGCTGCCTCTTTTGTTATGCTATTGAGAAACATTATCACTGTCAAACCGCAAAATGATCCATTCTGATTTTTGCGGCAAAACGGATCCGCAGCCGCTCAGGCGGCTGCGCTGTCCTGGGTTCCGGACAGGCTGGATGCACGCAGCGACTGGTTGCGGCCGCGACGTTTCGCTTCGAGCAGCACCGCATCGGCGCGGTTGATGAGGTTGTTGGGCGGGCTGTCCTCCGGCGACGCCGCGACGCCCACCGAAACCGTGACATTGCCCAGGATCCGGCCGCGATAGGCCAGCGACGCCGAGGCAACCGCGATGCGCAGCTGCTCCGCCAGGTTGAGCGCCGACGATGCATCGGCATCGGGCAGCAGAACCGAAAACTCCTCGCCGCCGAACCGATAGACACTGCCGGCCGGCCCGATCACTTCCAGCATGATCTGCGCGACATGCTGCATCACCGCATCGCCGGCATCATGGCCGAACTCGTCGTTGAACCGCTTGAAATGGTCGATATCGATCATCAGGCAAGCCAGGCCTTCGCCCGTGCGATCGCGCGTGCGCCGATTGAGCGCCTCGTCGAGCGAGCGGCGATTGAACAGGCCGGTCAGCGCATCCTTGATCGCAAGATTGGTCAGTCGCTCGCGCAGGCGGAGATTGGCGAGCGCAAGGCCGATATTCTCCGCCATCAGTTCGAGATAGAGCCGCGTCGTCTCCGCCGACTCATGTCCGGCAGCTTCCTCGAAATAGAGCAGGCCGACAGTGTCGCCCTGCGCGGTCAGCGGAACGCACAGGCTCGCCACGTCGATCTCGCCGATATGCGGGCAGGCGACATCGCTCCTCTCGCGATTGCTGACATGCGGACGGCCGCGGCGCAGCCCCCAGCATGCCGTCGAGGGAAAGGCGGTAGTCGGCTGTACAGGGTCGAGCCAGGTGCCGACGCGTGAAAGGCCCGTACGGCTGTCGTTGAGCACATAGAGATTCCCCGGCAGGCCCGGAAAGATCTGCGGCGCGAAACAGGTGACGACCTCGGCCAGTTCGTCCTGCGAGTCGCACGCCTGCAGCCGGTGCATCATCTGCAGGATCAGATCCTTGGTCTCGCGATCCGCCTTTTGCGCGGCGTCGAGCTTGTCGCGCTCGAGCCCGTTGTTGCGGAAGACCTCGATCGCCGTGGTCATGTCGCCAATCTCGTCGCGTCGACGGGCGGGCGGAACATCGACGGCATAATCCTGATTGGCGAGACGCGTGACGATGCCCGCCATCCGCACGAGCGGCAGCGCGACGCGCCGCCTCAGCACGAAATAGAGCACGCCCAGGAACAAGGCCGCGGTCAGCCCGAGCATGATCTTCGCGGCCAGGCTCAGCGCATCGCTGGTCTTCTGCGCCTGCGCCACCGCCGTGTCGGACCGCGCGGCGACCAGGTCACGGAAACGCACGACCGGATCGAGCACCGCCGCCTGCGCGCGTTCATGATCCGGCCCGAACAGCAATTGCGTGGCGCCGTCGCGGTCGCCGGCCTGCATCTTCGCAACGCCGGCGCGCTCGATCGCGTCGAGCTCGTCGAGATTGCGTTCGGCCTGATGCAGCGCCGCGCTTTCGGCCGGCGCCAGACCCAGGCGCTTGAGGCCATCGATGGCGCGTTCGCGCGCACGGATCTCACGCTCCTCGCGAAGGAATGCCGCAAGATGACGGTCGGCGCCGCGCATGACGTAAAGCCGAGCCTCGTCGGCGCGCTTCTCCGATTCCAGCGCCAGCGTCTCACCGAATTCCTCGAGCGTCAGCTTGTGCTCGATCGCGATGCGCTCGTCGGTGGCCGCCTTGGCCGAAAGCAGGAAGGCGACGCCCGAAACCGCCGTCAGGACGACGGTGAGACCATAGGCCCAGTTGGTGATGGTGCTGATCCGCATCGAACCAGTCTTAATCGACACGCGTTGAAGTGTGGTTAAGGATCCGGACCCTAATTCAGCGCGTCGGCCGACCGCAGCGTATTCCGGCCCGCGCGCTTGGCCGCATAGAGCGCGGCGTCGGCCGCGACGAACATCGCCTCGGCATCATAGGCAAAGGGGTCGGCGGTATGCGCGATGCCCGCCGAGGCGCTCAGCTCCAACAGGCGGCCTTGCCAGAAGATCGGCATGGCCAGGCTGGCAAGGAGGTCCGCAACCTGCCGATCCAGCGTCTGCGGGGGCCAATGCGGACGGGCAAGCACCGCAAATTCGTCGCCACCGATCCTGGCCACCATCAATGCATTGTGAAATCCGGCCGAAAGCCGCTTCGCAACCGCTTCCAGACAGGCATCCCCGGCGGCATGGCCGCTGCTATCGTTGATCTGCTTGAAACCATCGATATCGAACAGGACCAGCGCGCCCAACGGCGACATCTCCGGATCGGCCAGACGTCCGTCGAGGAACCGGCCCTGGAAGATCGCGCGATTGACCAACCCGGTCAGCGCATCGCGTTCGGCCAGCTTTCGCATGGCCTCCCAACGCGCTCTTTCCTCGGTGATGTCGTGCTTCAGGCCGTACAGATGAGTCACGCGCTCACCCCGGCACACGACATCGGCGGTCAGGCGCATCCAGCGATGGGCGCCGTCGATGCGCCTGATCCGCGCATCCATGCTGAAACAACGCCGCCGGCTGATCGCCTCCATGCGAAGCCGTTCCATCGCTTCGCGCGATTCGTCGCAATACATTGCAACGGCATCCCCGCGCGTAATCTCCGATCCCTCCGGAATGCCGAACAGATCGAACACGCCTGTGGTCCAGCTCAATGCCTCGGTCGCAAGATCGCATTCCCACGCGCCGATCCCGGCAAGCATCGTCGCGCGAGCAAGCAGGTCGGGCGCGGCGCTGGCTCGGCCCCACCGCATATCGAGCGGGATCGAACGAGTCGGATCGGGTCGGTGCAGGATCATATGGCACCCCGGCAATCCGCTGCCCCTGTCGATGGCACCCTGCTCATCGGATCGACGATAAGCGCCAATGGATTAAGGCCAAGTTAGCCAAGCGATATCCCCGCACACCCGATCCATATCGATACATCCACATTTCTAGGGTGCACGGCGCGCGGTGGTGACCTTGATCGGGGCGGCGATCATCTGCCCCTTCATCACGCCTTCGCCCTGGGTCGCGGAGGTCGGCGCCTGGAGGATGCGGCGGACTACGTCCATGCCCTCGACCACCCGGCCAAAGACCGCGAAGCCCTGATTGTCGCCGGGCTTGGTCGGATCGGCATCGAGCGAAACCAGATCGCCGATGGTGATGAAGAAATCGGACGTGGCGGTGCCCGGCGCATCGCGCGCCATCGAGATCGCGCCGTCCAGATGCGACAGGCCGGTCAGGGTGGTCGGTTCGTGTTTGATCTTGGGCAGCAGCTTTTTGGGGTCGTTCCTGATGCCCGCCTGGATCAGGCCATAGCCCTCCCCAACCTTCAGCGCACGATAGAAGCTCATCCCGTCGAAGCGCTTCTGATCGACATAACGCAGGAAATTGGCGGTGCTGATCGGCGCCCGCTCCTTTTCCAGCTCAAGCACGATCGCGCCTTCGCTGGTCTGGAGCGTGACGCGGACGGTCGCCGGCTTCGGGGCGTCGGCAGGAGCCGGCTGGGCGGCGGGTGCGGGAGCAGGCGGCTGGGCGAAGACCGGGGGGACGGCAAGGCACAGCAGCGCCAGAGGTGCGAATCGTCTCAACATCCGACAGGTTTAACCCGGAATCCGAACGGAAACCTATCGGGCTTGACGGGTCTGGGCTGGCGGCATCTTATGCGCCGGGGTCAATCGCCGGGGACTCGATCGCATGCATATCGCGGCCGCACAGGACGCAGGGGTGGACTCCGCCGCACCGCCGCGCATGCTGTTGATCGATTGCTATGCCGAAATGCGCCGCACCGCCCGTGCCATGATCAGCGGTGAAAGCGATCTGTCCTTCCAGCCCACCGATCTCGCGCATGAAGCGGCGATCCGGCTGATGGGGCTGGATCGCATCGAAGTGAACGGCCAAAGCCATATGCTGGCGCTGTCGGCGCGGGTGATGCGCCAGACGCTGATCGACGAGATCCGGCGCGCACGGGCCGCCAAGCGTCAGGCGCCGGACTCGCTGACCGAATGGCCGGGCGGCGGCCGCACCCGGATCGAGCTCGATATCCTCGACGACGCCCTGCGCGCGCTCGCCGAGGTGTCCGCCGAACATGCCGAGATCGTCGAGCTGCGCTTTTCACTCGGCCTGACCGTCGAGGAAGCCGCGACCGCGACGGGCATCACCACCCGGACGGTCAAGCGCCGCTGGCAGGCCGCGCGCGCCTGGCTGCAGCGCTATCTCGAAACGGACGGGGCCGTTGTCCACGCTTGAGGCCAGGCGCCGGGCGCTGCTGCTCTTCGAGCGGCTGCTCGACCTTCCTCCCGGCGCACCACAGCGCGCAACCCTGTTCGACGGCGAGTCGCCCGAGATCCTGGCCGAAGTCGCAGCACTCGAAGCGGCAGAGGCACGCAGCGCCGAAAGCTTCGCCACCGCATTCGACGGCGACGAACCGATCCTTCCCGGCGAACGGCCGCTGCGCGTCGGCGCCTATCGGCTTGAGGCGCTGATCGGCGAAGGCGGCATGGGAGAGGTCTGGCGCGGATCGCGCGACGACGGGCTGTTCGAGCATCGCGTCGCGATCAAGCTTATCCGTCCCGGCATCGTCTCCGCCGCGGCCGAGGCGCGCTTTGCCGATGAGCGCCGCCTGCTCGCCCGGCTCGACCATCCGGGCGTCGCGCGGATCATCGATGGCGGGGTGAGCGAGGGCGGCTGGCCCTATCTGGTCACCGAACTGGTCGAAGGCCGACCGATCGCGCAGCGGGTTGCGGCAGATGGCGACAGCTTGCGGCAGATTGCGGCGCTGGTGCGTGAAGCCGCGAGCGCGATCCAGGCCGCGCACGGCCAGTTGATCGTCCATGCCGATATCAAGCCGGGCAATCTGCTCGTCACGGCGCACGGCCGGGTGAAGCTCGTCGATTTCGGCATCGCGCGGCTGATCGACGACAGCGCAGAAGCGCCGATCGGACTCCAGCCGATGACCCGGGCTTATGCCAGCCCCGAACGGGTGGCGGGCGCGCTGCCCGACGTCGCGGACGATATCCATGCGCTGGGCGTGGTGCTGCGCGATCTGGCCGCCGACCGGCCAAGCGATCCGGGCATTGCCGCGATCGTCGCGCGGGCATCTGCGCCCGCCGCGGCCGATCGCTATCCCACCATGGAGGCGATGGGCGCCGATCTCGACCGCTGGCTCGCCGACCGGCCGGTGCGCGCACATCCCCCCTCGATCCGCTATCGCCTCGGGCGCTTCGCCAAACGCCATCGCTTCGGCATGGCGGCGAGCGGCATCGCGATCCTCGCCATGTTCGCCGCTGCGGCGATCGGTGTGATCGGCCATATCCGTGCGGAAAGCGCGCGCGAAGCCGAAGCGCAGCGTGTCGCCGATCTTCGCTCGGTCTCGCATTATCTGCTCTTCGATCTTCAGGCGGAGATGGCGCGCCAGCCCAATTCGCTCGCCATGCGCACGCGCATCGCCGAGCGGCTCCAGCTCTATCTCGATCGCATGGCCGCCGATCGCCGCGCGACGCCGCTGATCCGGATGGAAGCGGCGGAGGGGCTGCTCCGCCTCGCCGAGCAACAGGGCGATCCGGGCCAGGCCAATCTTGGACAACCGGCCTATTCCCGCCGTAATCTCGAGAGCGCCGCCAATCTCACGCGTGGACTGGCCGGCCCCGACGCCGCCATACTGCGTGCGCGGATCGGCATGGCGCTGGCACGGCAGGTCACGATCTACGACCATGCGCTCGCCCGCGCCGACACGCTGCTTGCCGGCGCCCTCGCCGATCTCGACACGGCGGGCGTGACGGGAAACCGGTTGCGCGCCACTTATCTCACCGAATTGTCCACGCTGCGCGCCTGGCAGAACCGCTATGACGCGGCGATCGCGGCCGCCCGGTCCGCGATGCGTCAGCCCCTGCCCGCCGACCCGCGCGAAGCGGCGCTGCTGTCGTCGCGCATCGCCGACATCCTCGCCGAGAGCATCTTCTATCGCGGCGATCACGCGGCGGCAGTGGCGCCATATCGCAAACAGCTCTCGATCCTGACCGACGCCCGGAAGCGTTGGCCCGACGATGCCAAGATCCGCCGCAACTTCGCACGCGCGACCTGGGCGCTGGGCACCACCCTGATCGATCTCGGCCGCTTCGCCGAAGCGCTGCCGTTGCTCGAACAGGGCCTGACCGAGATCCGCGCGATGATCGCGCAGGACCGCGACAATGCCGATGCCGTGCGGATGCTGCGTATCCAGGAGATCGCCTACACCCAGGCTCTGGGCGGCGTCGGTCGCGCGGAGGAGGCCATCGCGATGCTCAAGGTCAATGTCGAGCAGCGCCGCCAGGCGTGGCTGGCGCAGGCCGGAGAAGCGATGCGGCTGCGCGACTATGCCATCGCCATCGCCGCGCTCGGCGATCTCCAGGCCGAGCATGGCCGCACCACCGATGCCTGCCGGACCTATGATCAGGCCGAAATCATGTTCGGGCGGCTGAAGCGCGACGGCAAGTTCATCGATCTCGACCGGGATTATTCCTATCGGCTGCTCGGCGAGGCGCGCGCGCGATATTGCAGGGGTGCCTGAACCGGGCCCTCCCCCAAAAAAAATATGCCGAACGATAGAGTCGCTGTCCCCTTTTCCCGTCCGATTGCGCCTTGATCACTGTGCAGGGCGTGCCTGCACCTTGTGAGCAAGGGGTGGACAGGTGGCGGACAGCTTCTCGAACGCGAACGGACGGCCGATTTTCCGAGGACTCCGCAGCCGGCTCTGCCTCGGCAGCGCGGTGCTGGCACTGACCGCAATCACCGCCGACCCGGCGGCCGCCGCCTGCTCCGCGACCGCCCCGGCCAGCAACGCGACGGTCAATTGCGACGGCGCCAGTACCGCCGGCGTCGTCGCCGAGGCCAGCACGGGCGTGATCGTGAACGTCCTGCCCGACGCGACCGTCATCCCCTCGAGCGGCCCGGCGATCTGGCTCGGCAGCAATGCCGAGCTCGATCTCGGCGTGCGCAGCGTCACCGGCAACGAAGGCATCGACAGCTATGCCGTGCTGCTCGGCAATGGCGCGACGGTCACGCTCGACGGCACGATCCGCGGACGTGGCGGCATCACGGGGCCGACCCAGGTTTCGGGCTCCACCGGGCTTTCCGGCGCCTATATCACCCTCAATGCCGGCAGCCAGATCGTCACCAACGGCTCGGCGCTCAACGCCGCGATCGACGGGCGCGCCGGCGGCAATACCTATCTGGTCAATGGCGCGATCCGCGCGACCGGCACCAGCGGCCAGGGCATCCGCCCGGGCAATGGCGACATCATCACGATCGACACCACGGGATCGATCACGACGCTGTCGGGTGACACCGCCGACGCCATCGACGGATTCGGCAAGTCCGGCGTCACAATCCTCACCGGGGTGGGATCACTGATCGAACTGCACGGCATCGGCCGCGGCATTCAGCTCGGCAACAATGCGGACCTGACATTGGCCGGCACGATCCGCTCGGCCGGCGATGCCGCGATCGCCAACTCCTCGGGCGGCGTGGGGGTGGAGGTTGGCGCCAACTCGACCGTCCGCCTGCTCTCGACGGGCTCGATCGTCACCGGCAACACCCAGAATCTGGGCAATAAGGGCAGCGGCGGGATCGGCATCAGCACTTTCAATTCGGGGGTGCCGAGCAACTCCACGGTGATCGTCGACGGCGTGATCGACACGCAATTGGCCCAGGGGATCTTCGGCGGCATCGGCGATACGCTGACGGTGGGCGCGACCGGCCGGATCACGACGCGCGGCAGCGCCCGGGCGCTGTTCTACAACACCCAGACATCGGTGGGGAACGGCGCGCTGACGATCGACATCGGCGGCAATGTCGAGCAGCTCGGCGGCGCCAGTGCGCTCTTTATCTCCGCCAGCCGCGCGCAGGGCGAGACGGTGGAGACGCCGGTGACCGCCAACGTCACGATCCGCGCGGGCGGACGGCTCCACGCTGCCGGCAATGTCGCTTATGCGCAGGACGACGGCGCGGGCACCTTCCCCGAAGTGATCGACACTCTGGTGGTGGCGGGCACCGTCTCTCGCGGCGGTGTCGGCGTCGCCATCGGCCTGAACGACGGCGCGGACCGCGTCACTTTCCTGCCCAGCTACACGCTGATCGGCGATGTCGACGGCGGCACCGATCCGGCACAGGCAGCGGAGATCGACACCTTCGCGCTCGACGGCGGTCAGGGGACCACCGCTACCTTCAATTTCGGCGCCACCCAGATCCGCAATTTCGAGGCGGGCGAGAAGCTCGGCGCCGGCGCCTGGACGCTGACGGGCGACAGCAGCGGCCTCAATGGCATCTTCGCGGTGAAGCAGGGCATGCTGACCGTCGGCGGCGTGATGACCAACACCGGCGTCGACGTGGCGAGCGGTGCGGTGCTGGGCGGCGGCGGCGCGTTCAGCGGCGCGGGCAGCATCGCCAATGGGGGCATATTGCTGGGTGCGGCCGGCAGCGACCTGGGCTTCGGTTCGCTGATCCTCAATCCGACATCGCAGATCAACGTGACGCTGGGCGCGCCGAGCAAAACCGCGCTGTTCAAGGTGGATGGCGCGTTGACGCTCGATGGCCTGCTCAACGTCACCAATGGCGGCGGTTTCGCGTTCGGCACCTATCGGCTGTTCGATCATGGCGGGGCGCTGACCAATAACGGGCTCACCATCCAGTCGCTGCCGCAGGGATTCAATCCCGGCGACTGGGCGATCGGCACCGGCACCGCCGGCCAGGTGAACCTGATCGTCGCGGGTGGACCCGGCGAACAATATTGGGACGGGCCGAACACGACGCCCGGCAATATCGCCAACGGCCAGGGCGACAGCGGTATCTGGAATGCCAGCAGCACCAATTGGACGAACCAGGCCGGCAGCATCAACGCGCCCTGGGCGCGCGGCATCGCGGTCTTCGGGCCATGCCCCGGCAATGTCTGCAGCACGGGCAACGGCGCCTATACCGTCACCGTCGATGCGGCGGGCGTTCTGGCGCGGGGGCTGCGCGTGCTGGGCCTGCCGCTCAAGCTGGCGGGCGGACCGATCACGCTGGCGAACGATGCGCGGATCGACGTGATTCAATCCCAGGATGGATCCGGTTCGATCAGCACCGCCGGCACCGTCCATGCGACGGGCGACCTGACCAAGGGCGGCGCCGGATCCTTCCTGTCGACCGGTCAGACGCGGGTCGATGGCGGGCTGATCGTCGAACAGGGCGTGATGTCTGCATCCGGGGCCTCGGCCGCGATCACTGTCGGCGGCGCGGTCACCGTCGGCGGCACGGGAACCGACACCTTCCCGACCCGGCTGGTCGCGACTGCGGGCGCGAAGCTGACCAGCGCGGGCGGCTCGGTCGCCGGCGCGGCGAATTCGGCGAGCAGCATCTTCATCCAGTTCGGCGGCAGCTGGGATGCGGGCGACAATGCGATCGATGTCGGCGCGTCGGGCAAGGGCGTGCTGCGCGTCTACAGCAATTTCATCAACGAAGTGTCGGAGATCAAGGCGAGCGAGATCGTGCTCGGCCGCAATGCCGGCGGCAACGGCCTGTTGCAGATCTGGGGCGACGACGTCGATGCCATCCTCACCACCGCAACGATCCGCGGCGGCGTGGGCGGCGGCAGCGTCGAGTTCGACAATCAGAGCAGCACGACCGCCTCGGTGTTCACCCCGCTGCTGAGCGGCAACCTCTCCACCACCTTCCTGAGCGGCGTGACCACATTGCGCGGCATCAACAACTACACCGGCGCAACCCTGGTCAATGGCGGCAAGCTGTTCCTCGACGGCGCGAGCCTGCCCGGCACCGCGGTCACCGTCCAGCGCGGCACGCTGGGCGGCGCGGGCACCTTCGCGGGGCCGGTGAGCTTCGCGGCGACCAATGGCATATTGCAAGGCAGCGCCGGTCAATTGCTCAACATGGGATCGCTCGCCTTGGGCAGCGGCACCGCGATCAACGTGACGCTCGGCGCGCCGAGCACGAGCGCGCTGTTCAACGTCACCGGCGCACTGACGCTCGATGGTCTGCTCAACGTCACCAATGGCGGCGGCTTCGCGCTCGGCACCTATCGCCTGTTCGACTATGGCGGGGCGCTCACCAATAACGGGCTCACCATCCAGTCGCTGCCGCAGGGCTTCAACCCCGGCGACTGGGCGATCGGCACCGGCACCACCGGCCAGGTCAACCTAATCGTCGCGGCGGGGCCGGGCGAACAATATTGGGACGGGACCAACCTGACCCCCGGCAATGTCGCGAACGGCCGCGGCGGCACCGCCATTTGGAACACGAGCAGCACCAACTGGACCAATCAGGCCGGCAGCATCAACGCGCCCTGGGCCGGCGGCATCGCGGTGTTCGGGCCATGCCCCAACAATGCCTGCGTCAACGGATCGAGCACCAGCCCCAGCTATGCTGTCACCGTCGATGCAGCAGGGGTCTCCGCAACGGGTCTGCGCACGCTGAACGTGCCGGTGACCCTGGCCGGCGGCAAGATCACGCTGGCCGACGATGCGCGGATCGACGTCAATCAACCGACCTCGAACAGCTCCGGCACGCTCAACGCCAGCAACGTCATCCATGCGACAGGCGACCTGATCAAGGGTGGCCTCGGCTCCTTCTTCTTCACCGGCCAGACCCAGATCGATGGCGGGCTGACCATCGAGCAGGGCGTGATGATGGCGACCGAAGCGGCGGCGACGCTGAACGTCGCGGGTGCGATCACCGTGGGCGGCACCGGGACCGACGCCTTCCCGACGCGGCTGCTGGCAAGCGGCGGCGCGAAGATGACGAGCGCTGGCGGATCGGTCGGCGGTGCCGCCAACACCGCGGGCAGCATCTTCATCCAGCGCGGCGGCAGCTGGGATGCCGGCGCCAACACCATCGATGTCGGCGCATCGGGCGTCGGCGTGCTGCGCGTCTATAGCAGCCTGATCACGGCCATATCCGAGATCAAGGCAAGCGAGATCGTGCTCGGCCGCAATGCCGGCGGCAACGGCAAACTCCAGATCTGGGGCGACGCCGGCAACGGCATCGTGACGGCAACCACGGTGCGCGGCGGTGTCGGCGGCGGCAGCGTCGAATTCGACAATCGCAACACCACGAACCTTGCGTTCGCACCGCTGATGACCGGCAATCTCTCCGCGACCTTCCTGAGCGGCGTGACCTCCTTGCACGGCATCAACGACTATACCGGCGCGACTTTGGTCAATGGCGGCAAGCTGTTCCTCGACGGTGCGAACCTGACGAACAGCGCCGTTACCGTGCAGCGCGGCACACTGGGCGGCGCGGGCACGATCGCCGGCCCGGTCAGCTTCGCCGCCACCAACACGATATTGCAGGGCAGCGCCGGGCAGCTCCTCAACATGGGTTCGCTCGTGCTGGGCAGCGGCACCGCGATCGACGTGACGCTCGGCGCGCCGAGCACGAACGCTTTGTTCAACGTGACGGGCGCACTGACGCTCGACGGTCTGCTCAACGTCACCGATGGCGGCGGCTTCACCTATGGCGCCTATCGTCTGTTCGATCATGGCGGCGCACTCACCAATAACGGCCTCACCATCCAGACGCTGCCGACCGGCTTCAATCCCGGCGACTGGACGATCGACACCGCGACCGCCGGGCAGGTAACGCTGAACGTGATCCAGGCCGGCGGCGATCAATATTGGGATGGCGCGAACATGGCGCCGGGCGGCGTGGCGAACGGTCGCGGCGGATCGGGCGTGTGGAACGCGGCCAATACCAACTGGACCAATCAGGCGGGCACGATCAACGCGCCCTGGGTCGGGCAGAATGCGGTGTTCGCGTCGGCGGGTGCGTCGACCGTCACCATCGAGGGCGCGCAGACCGTTACCGGCATACGCTTCCTGAGCGGGAGCGACTATCGCTTCGCTGCGGGCGCCGCCGGCGGCCTCATCATCGGCGGCGCCACCCAGTTGACGCTCGATCAGCAAGGCACGGATGTCACGACCATCCGCGTCGCCGCGCCGATCACTGGCAGCGGCGCGCTGACCAAGAGCGGCGCGGGCACGCTGATCCTGTCCGGCACGAACACCTATGCCGGCAACACCACCGTCTCGACGGGAACGCTGCAGATCGGCGACGGCGGAACGGCCGGTAGCATCACCGGCAACGTCGTCGACAATGCGGTGCTCGCATTCAACCGGTCCGATGATTACAGCTTTGTCGGGGACGTCTCGGGCACTGGCGGCCTCGTCAAGCAGGGCGCCGGCACGCTGACGCTGACCGGCGCGAACAGCTATGCCGGCGGAACGACCATCGCCGCCGGAGTCCTCCAGATCGGCAATGGCGGCACGACCGGCAGCATCACCGGCAATATCGCCAATCAGGGCATTCTCGTCTTCAACCGTTCCGACGCCACGAGTTTCGGCGGAATCGTCTCGGGCTCGGGCAGCCTGATCAAGACGGGTGGCGGCACGCTCACCCTGACGGGCGCCAACACTCATGCCGGGACGACGACGGTGCAGGCCGGAACGCTGCTTGTCGACGGATCGATCGTCGGTGCGCTCGTCGCCGAGGCCGGCCGGGTCGGCGGGACCGGTTCGATCGGCGGCAATGCGACGATCGGCAATAGCGCGACATTGCTCGGTCGATCCGGTGCGCAGCTCGACTTCGGCGCGTCGCTCACGCTGAGCGCCACCAGCAATGTCGATGTGACGCTGAGCGCACCGGGCGTTACCGCACTGTTCGACGTGGCCGGCAAGCTGACGCTCGACGGCGCGCTCAACGTGACGGCGGGCACGGGCTTCGGCCTCGGCACCTATCGGCTGTTCGATTACGATGGTGCACTGACCGACAATGGCTTGGTGATCTCTACCGTGCCGCTGGGCTATAATCCCGGCGACTGGGGCATTTACACCGCTAATGCCGGGCAAGTGGACCTGATCGTCGCGCAGGCGGCGGGCGAGCAATATTGGGACGGCGCAAACATGGCGCCGGGCGGCGTGGCCAATGGTCGCGGTGATTCGGGCATATGGAACGCCGCCAACACCAACTGGACCAACCAGGCGAACACCATCAACGCGCCTTGGGCCGGGCAAAAGGCGGTGTTCGCTGCGGCAGGCGCATCGACGGTGACGATCGTGGGCGCGCAGACGGTGACGGGCCTGCGCTTCCTGAGCGGTGCGAACTACAGCCTGGCGGCGGGCACGGCCGGCGGGCTCACGCTCTCCGGCGCCGTGCAGATCGCACTCGACCAGCAGGGCACGGACGGCACCACGGCACGGATCGCGGCGCCGCTCACCGGCAGCGGCGGGCTGGTGAAGAGCGGCGCGGGCACGCTGATCCTGAACGGCGCCAACAGCTATGCGGGCGGCACCACCATCGCCGCCGGCACGCTGCGGATCGGCGATGGCGGCACCAGCGGCAGCGTGACGGGCGATATCGTTAACCAGGGCGCGCTCGTCTTCGATCGCAGCGATAGCTTCGGTTTTGGCGGCGCGATCAGCGGCGCGGGCAGCCTAGTCAAGGCAGGCACGGGCACGATGACGCTGACCGGCGCGGCGACGCATGGCGGCGGCACCGCGGTTTCGGCGGGCACGCTACGCATCGGCTCGGGCGGCAATCTGGGCGGCTCCGCGACCGTTTCGGCGGGCGCGACGCTCGCCTTCGACCGTGCCGACGCGCTCAGCCATGGCGGCGCGATCGGCGGTGCGGGCAATCTTGTGAAGACCGGCGCGGGCACGCTGACGCTCGGCGGCAATTCGGGCGGTTTCGCAGGCAGTACGGCGGTGCAGGCGGGCACGCTCAACCTGACGGGCACGCTGGGCGGCACGCTCTCCGTCTCCTCCGGGGCGACATTGACCGGCGGGGGCACGGCATCAGGCGCGGTCTCGATCGCCTCGGGCGGCACGCTTGCCGGCCGCAGCGGCACCACGCTCTCGATGGGATCGCTGACCCTGGCGGACGGCGCGGTGATCGATGCCGCGCTGGGCGCGCCGAGCGGGAACGGGCTGTTCGCGGTGGCGGGCAATCTGGTGCTCGACGGTACGCTCAAGGTCTCCGACGCGGGCGGCTATAGCCTGGGTGTCTATCGCCTGTTCGACTATGGCGGCGCGCTGACCGACAACGGCCTGGCGATCGGCCAGCGCCCGCAGGCCGACAGCACGGTCACGACGGTGCAGACCGGCCAGGCGGGCCAGGTCAATCTGGTGGTCGAGGTGAAGACCGGCCCCGATTTCGTGCAGTTCTGGAACGGCACTACGACCAGCCCGACGGGCAGCGTCGTCGGCGGCAGCGGGACATGGACGTCTGGGCCGCTCACCAACTGGACCAATCCCAATGGCAGCGCCAGCTATGGCTGGAACGGCGGCTTCGCGGTGTTCCAGGGCACGGCGGGTGTCGTGACCGCCGAAGCCGGCGTTTCGACGCAGGGCATGCAGTTCGCAGTCGACGGCTATCGCCTTGCCGGCGCGCCGGTGACGCTGGCCGCGCCGGGCATGACGGTGGTGCGCGTCGGCGACGGCAGTGCCGCGGGCGCCGTCTGGCGCGCGACCGCCTCCGCCGCGCTGACCGGCGCGAGCGGGCTGGAGAAACAGGATCTCGGCACGCTGATCCTGACCGGTGTCAATGACTATGCCGGCGGCACGCATATCGCCACGGGCACACTGCAGATCGGTGACGGCGGCACCACGGGCAGCGTGGCGGGCAATATCGCCAATGACGGCACGCTGATCTTCAATCGTTCCAACACGATCGATTTCGGTGGCGCGATTTCGGGCGGCGGCGCCCTGGTGAAGACGGGTGCGGGCACGCTGCGGCTGACCGGCGTAAGCAACTATACCGGCGCGACCCAGGTCAATGCGGGCACGCTGAACGTCAACGGATCGATCGCGGCTTCGGCGGTAACGGTGGCGAGCGGCGCGACATTGGCGGGCAGCGGCACGGTGGGCACGACCACCGTCGCGGGCACGATCGCGCCGGGCAACAGCGCGGGCACGCTGACGATCGCGGGCAATTATACGCAGCTTGCCGGATCGACCTATGCCTATGAGCCCGGCGACCTGATCCGCGTGACCGGCACCGCCGTCATCCAGGGCGGCCGCGTCCAGGCCGCCAATGTCGCGGGCGCCAGCTATCGGCTGGGCGATCGCAGCGCGATCCTGACCGCGCAGGGCGGACGCAGCGGCGCGGGCTATGCCGGCGTCGATCTGGCCTCGCCGCTCACCCAGCCCTTCCTCACGCTCGGCCTCACCTATGATGCCAACAGTGTCTATCTCCAGGCGGTGCGCAACGGCGTCAGCTTCGAAAGTGCGGGGCTGACCTTCAACCAGCGCGCGGCGGCACGCGGGATCGATGGGCTGACCGCCGCGAGCCCGCTCTACACCGCGATGGCCAATGTCGCCGACCTCGCCACCGCGCGCACGGGCTTCGACGCCGCGTCGGGCGAGATCCACGCATCGCTCAAGGGCATGTTGCTCGACGATGGCCGCCATGTCCGCGACGCGGTTCAGGGGCGGCTCGCCCAGACAGCGGGTGAGGATGGCGCCGGCCTGTGGGCGCAGGCGGTGGGATCCTGGGGCGATTGGGACAGTGACGGCAATGCCGCCCGCCTCGACCGGTCGATCATGGGGCTGCTGCTGGGCATCGATACCGATCTCGGCGGCGGCTGGCGCGGCGGCGTGACCGCCGGATACAGCCGCTCGAAGGCCGATGCTGCGGCCCGCGCATCGCATGCCGAGGCGGACAGCGTTCATGTCGGCGCCTATATCGGCGGGCGCTGGGGCGGAACCAGCATGCAGGCGGGTGCGGCCCTTGCCTGGCACGATGTCTCGACGCGGCGGAGCATCGGCTTCACCGGCTTCACCGAGACGGCACGCGCCGATTACGATGCGCGCGGCCTGCAGCTCTTCGCCGAAGCCGGCCATCGTATCGCCCTGGGAAATGCCGGAATCGAGCCGTTCGCTGGCCTGGCCTATGCCCGCCTCCGCACCGCCGCCTTCGCCGAGATCGGTGGTGCTGCCGCGCTCAGCGCCGATCGCCAGACCGAAAGCGCGAGCTGGTCGACGCTGGGTCTGCGCGGCGATGCGCCACTGGGCGAAGGCGCACTGCTCTACGGGTCGATCGGCTGGCGCCACGCGCTGAGCGGCCGCCTGCCCGCCGCCGACCTGTCCTTCGGCAACGGCACTGCCTTCACCGTGCTGGGCACCCCGCTCGACAAGGACGCGGCGCTGCTCACGGCCGGTGCCCGCTTCACCCTGGGCAAGGGCGCGACCGCCGGCATCGGCTATACTGGGGCGATCGGTTCGGCTGCGAGCGACCATGGCGTGAGGGCGACGGTGTCGTTCCGCTTCTAGGGGGTGATAGGCCACCCGGCCTGGATCGGGTCTCCGGCGGGAGGCCGATCACGGGCTGTCTGTCCGCAACCGATTGATCGACGACGGCAATCGCATGTACGCAGGTGATCGAACCGCGGAGTGTGTCGTCATGCCGACTCGCCATGTTGTTTCGGCGTTGGTGCTGGTTTCGGCAGTGATGGCGCCCTGCGCCGCCCAAGACACGCCGTCGATCCCGCTCGACTATCGCGCGGCGCAGGCGCGGCTGGTCGAACGGTCCGACGCGATCGCAGCGCAGGATGCGAATGTCCGCAGCCGCGAGGCGCAGGAGGGGGCGACGCGTACGCTCCACCGGCCCGATGTCGATTTCGAGGCGCAACTGCTCGACTATCAGAAGACATTATATCTGCCGCTCGGCTCGCTCGCCCCGGTCGCGCAAAGCTTTGGCATCGCCGATCCGCTGCGCTTCCAGCAGGAGCGCACCAGTACGCGCCCGATCGTGACCGCGACCCTGCCCATCTATGCCGGGGGGCAGATCTCGGCAACGCAGGCCGGCGCGCGCGCGCAGGTGGCGCAGGCGCGCGCCGACCGCGCGATCGCGGTCGAGGACCAACTGCTGACGCTGACCCAGGCCTATTTCGGGCAGCAGCTTGCCGAACGCGCCCTGGGCGTGCGCCGCGACGTGCTGGCGGGCTGGAGCGCCATGTGTCCGACGCCGTCAAGCTGGAGCGCGAGCGTTTCATCAGCCGTGCGCAGCGGCTGCAGGCCGAAGTCGCGCGCGATGATGCAGCGCGCGAATATGAGAAGGCGGTTTCCGATCTCGCGACTGCCAATGCCGTGCTCGCCGGACTGCTGCGCGCGCCGGGCGGGGTGCGGCCCACCAGCCCGCTTTCGGTCGACAGCCGATCGCTGGAACCGCTGGAGACTTTCAAGGCGGCGGCGCTGGGCGAGCATCCCCAGCTCGACCGGCTGCGCGCGATGGGCGACCAGGCGGATGCGGGCGTGAGCTTGCAGCAATCCAAGCTGCGCCCCTCCATCTACGGCTTCGGCCAGTATAATTTCGATCGCCGCAACAGCCTGTTGACCGATCCCGACTGGTCGGTGGGGGTGGGCGTCAGATACAAGCTCTTCTCCGGCACCGGACGCCGCCAGATGGTGGAGTCGGCGCGGCAGACCGCCGCCCAGGCCGAAGCCGGGCTGCGCGAGGCGCAGACCCAGATCGAGATCGGTGTCACAAAATATTGGAACGAGGCGGAGGCGGCGCGGCGGCGCTTCCTGCTACTGGCCAGTTCCATCACCTCGGCCGAGGAGAATCTGCGGCTGCAGACGCTGTCCTACCGCGAGCAGCAGGCGACCTCGCTCGATGTCGTCGATGCCGAACTCGGGCTCGGCAAGGCGCGTATCCAGCGCGCCCAGGCCGCCAACGACTATATCCAGGCGCTGGCCCATCTGCTCAACGCGAGCGGGCGGATGGACCGGCTACCCGACTATCTCGGACACTCCGACACGGTGATTCCATGACCGAAACCGCATTGCCCGCCACCGAAGACCTGGCACCGGAGGAAACTGCCGCGCCCGACCGCGGGCGGCGCCCGATCAGGCCGATCATCGTGGGCACCGTCCTTGCCGCACTGCTCGCGCTCGGCCTATGGCTCAGCTACCGGCCAGTGCCCGACCAGCTTCAGGGCATGGTCGATGCGCGCGAGATCCGCATAACCAGCAAGGTGACGGGTCGGATCGACCGCTTCTTCGTAGAGGAAGGGCAGGCGGTGCGCGCCGGCCAGTTGCTCTACACCGTGACCAGCCCCGAAGTCGCCGCCAAGTCGCAACAGGCGGAAGGCGCGCTCGCCGCCGCGCAGGCGATGGCGGACAAGGCCGATGAAGGCGCGCGGCCCGAGGATATCCGCGCCGCCGAGGCACAATGGCGGCGCGCCCAGGCCGCCGCCGATCTGGCGCGCGACACCGCCGGGCGCACGCAGCGGCTCTACCGCGAAGGCGTGCTTGCCGGGCAGAAGGCGGACGAGGCGCGCACCAATGCGGTCGCCTCCGCCGAGGCGGCGCGTGCGGCACGTGCACAATATGACGCGGCCTTGGCCGGCGCGCGGCCGCAGGATCGCGCCGCCGCCAGCGGGCAGGCGCAACAGGCACGGGGCGCGGTGGCCGAAGTGGCGGCGGCCGAAGCGGAGACCCGCATACTCGCGCCCGCCGATGGCGAAGTCGGCCGGCGGCTGGCCCAGCCCGGCGAATTGGTGCCGCAGGGCTTTCCCGTCTTCCTGCTCACCCAGGCGCAGGCACCATGGGTGACCCTGACGGTGCGCGAGGACCAGTTGAACGGGCTCAAGCGCGGCGCGGTGATCGGTGGCCGCATCCCGGCACTGGGTGATCGCGCCGCGCGTTTCCGTATCGCTTTCGTCGCACCGGCGGGCGATTTCGCGACATGGCGCGCGACGCGCCAGTCGAGCGGCTTCGACATCAAGAGCTTCGAGGTGCGTGCGGTGCCCGCCGCGCCCGTCACCGGGCTACGCCCAGGCATGACCATATTGTTCGACTGGCCACAATGACGGCGGCGGAGGCTGCCGGGGCGGACGAAAGGCGAGGCGCGTTCCTCTCCAGCCTGCGCCGCGAGCTGGCCTTTCTCGCATCCAGCTTCTGGGACCGCACGATGCTGGGGCTGATCCCGCTCGCGTTGCTGGCCGTCGTCTCGATCGAATTGGCCGACGGCGTGCTGCGCGACCTGCCGATCGCGGTGGTCGACGAGGATGGCGGCAGCATCGCCCGCGAGCTGACGCGACGGCTGGATGCCGCACCCGGCCTGGCGGTGACGGCGCGGCCCGCCAACATGGCCGCCGCCGAGCGGCTGGTGCGCATGCGCGAAGTCTATGCGGTCGTCCTGATCCCGCACGAGGCGTCGCGCAGCGTGATGCGCGGCGAGACCGGCAGCATCATGGCATTCTACAATGCCAGCTATTCCACCGCATCGGGCGCGGCGATGCGCGAGATCGGCGCGACGGTACAGGCCTATGCCGGGCAATTGGCGGTGCGCGAGGTGGCGGCGCTGGCCGGGCCCGGCCGGGTGCGGGCGCCACCGGTGGGCGCGCAGACCGCAATATTGTTCAATCCGCAGGGCAGCTACGAACTCCAGCTTGTCGGCCTGCTCCATCCCGCCTTGCTCCACCTGATCTTCATGGTCGCGGTGGTGAGCGCGCTGGGGCGCGAATTGCGCGACGGCACGATCGGCGGCTGGCTGTCGACCAGACCCGGCATCGCGGCGGCGCAGGTGGCGGGCAAGCTGCTGCCCTATTTCGCGGCGTTCATGGTCTGGTCGCTTGTGGTGACGGCCTATCTGGCGGGCATTCGCGGCTGGCCGATCGCGGGCAGCCCGATGCTGATCCTGGCGGGCTATGCCGCCATGTACCTGGCCTATGCCGGGGTCGCTTTGCTGCTGATCGGGCTGACCAGTTCGATGGCGCAGACGCTGTCGCTCTCCGGGCTTTATGCGGGCGCGTCCTTCGCCTTTGCCGGGGTGATCTTCCCGATCGAATCCGCATCGGGTTTCGCGCGGATCTGGAACGCGATCCTGCCTTATACCGCCTTCGCCAATCTCTGGTCCGAACAATATGTGATGGGGGCGCCCGTTGCGGTCTCGCTGCGGCAGATCGGGATCATGCTGATCTTCCTGCTGGCGGGCGCCGCGATCGGCCTGCCGCGCTATGCGCGCGCCGCCGCCCGGCCCGATCTGTGGGGCAAGAGATGATCTGGCAGTCATTCCTCGCGACGTTGCGCGCGATCCTGGCCGATCGGGCGGTGCTGCTGCTGCTCGTCGGATCGGCGATCCTCTATTCCTTCTTCTATCCCGCCGCCTATTCGGGCGAGGTCGCGGTCCGCATTCCGGTGGCGCTGGTCGACAATGATCACAGCGCGACGAGCCGCGCCTTCGCCGTCCGGGCCGGGGCGGTGCAGCAGGCGCGGATCGCCGCGCGCGTGGCGACGCTGGGCGAAGCCAGGGCGCTGATGCAACGCCGCCGGGTGGATGCGATCCTGCTGATCCCGCAAGGGTTCGAACGCGCGATCCTGCGCGGCGAACAGGGGCACGTGCCACTTTACGGCAATGGCGCCTTCCTGTTGCGCAGCAGCACCTCGCTCACCGGGCTGGGGTCGGCACTCTCCGCGATCGGGCGCGACGCGGCCGTCACCCAGGCGATGGCGCAGGGCGCGCCAGCGCCGCCCGCGCTCGCGATGATCCAGCGCCCGCTGTTCAACACGCGCGAAGGCTATGGCAGCACGGTGGTGCCGGGCGTCACCTTCCTGATCATCCAGCAGACGATGCTGATGGGTCTGGCGATGCTCGCTGCCACCCTGGTCGAGCGGCGCGGGCCGCACCGCTTCACGACGCGCAGACTGCTCGGCACCGCGCTCGCCTTTTTCACGATCGGCGCGGCGGTGGTGATCTATTATGTCGGCTTCGTCTTCTGGTTCCAGGATTATCCCCGGGGCGGCGCCGACGGGCCGACCCTGATCGTCTCGGGCACATTGTTCGTGGCGGCGACGGTTGCGGCGGCACTCGCGCTCGCCAGCTTCTTCCGCACGCGCGAGCGGCCGGTGCAGCTCTGGATCATGACCTCGCTGCCGATCTTCTTCCTCGCCAACCTGTCATGGCCGGCGGAGCAGACGCCGGGCTGGCTGGTGCTCGCCGCGCGGCTGCTGCCGAGCACGCCGGGCATTCATTTGATGGTCGGCACCAACCAGATGGGCGCATCGATGACCGAACAGGCGCCGGAACTGATCAACCTGACAGTATTGGCGGTGGTTTATGGGTTCATCGCCTGGCTGCGGCTGACACGGGCCGGCGGCGATCAATCCGCGATGCGCACCACCACCTTGCCCTTGGCGCGGCCCGATTCGAGATAGGCGAATGCCTGGTCGACCTCGGCGAAGGGAAAGATGCGGTCGATGACGGGTTCCAGCGTCCCGTCGTCGACCAGTCGGGCAAGTTCGGCGAGCTCGGTGCCGCTCGGGTGCATGAACAGATAGCGATAGGTGACGCCGTGCTTCGCGGCCTTCGCGCGCAGCCCATAGCTGACGATCCAGAACAGCGCGGCGAGCGCGGAGCCTCGGCCCAGATCCTGTCGCGCCGTCCGGGGCTCCGGCATGCCCGCCACCGACACCACCGTGCCGCCGCGCTTCACCACGCCGAAGCATTTTTCCAGCGTTTCCCCGCCCAACAGATCGAAGGCGCCATCCATGTCACGGACATGATCCTCGAAGCGTTGCGTCGTATAATCGATCACCACATCGGCGCCGAGCCGCTCGACCAGCGCCCGGCCACGCGGCGAGGCAGTGGTCGTCACTTCAGCGCCCAGCCATTTCGCGATCTGGATCGCGAAGGTACCGACACCGCCCGCACCACCGGGGATGAACACCCGGCTGCCCGGTGCGAGCTTCAACTCGTCGCGCAGCGCCTGAAGCGCGGTGAGGCCGGCGAGCGGGATGCCCGCCGCCGCCTCGAAATCGAGCGAGGCGGGCATATGAGCAAGAACACCCTGGGGCACGACCGCATAGTCGGCGAAAGCGCCCATCGCGCCCTTCGGCATGCGCGCGAAAACGCGGTCTCCCACGGAGAAACGCGTCACACCGTCACCGCACGCCTCGACGACACCGGCTAGCTCATTGCCCATCACCACCGGCAGGCTGTAGCGCTGGACGGGCTTGAGCATGCCCTGTCGCGTCTTGAAATCGACGGGGTTGAGGCCGGCCGCGCACACGCGAACCAGAACCTCCCCTGCCCCGGCATCCGGGCGCGGCACTTCGCTCAGTTCCGCAGCGTCCGGTCCGCCATATCGGGTGAGAAGCAAGGCGCGCATGCCCGCGAATATGCCGGAAAGATCGTGGCTTCGATACCCTGGGTGGAAATCTCGCGATTAAACGGCGTGCGTCGGGCGCGCCTTCACCACAATCGGCAGATTCGTGTCCGCGGTGAATGCCAGCGGTACGAACGGCCGCTGATTATGCCCGTTGGTCGATCCGTCCGAACATGCCGCCACGCCAATGGCGATGACCAGTCCAATCGCAATACGCATCATGGCTCCTTCCCGGGCGGCACTATTCCCGAACGGCCCAGGATGCAAAGGTCGCGATCGCGCCCGGACTATTCGGCCGGCCCGACCCCAGCGGCGTCAATCGCCGCTTGCGCCCACCTGCCTTCCCGGCATGTCCCGGCGGACGGCATCGACCACCTGGCGCGTCGCGCCGATCACGGCATCGGGCCGGTCGATCTGGACATAGTGATTGGCGTCAGTCAGCACCCGGTGCCAGCTTCGTGTCGACCAGGACGCCTGATCGTCGTGCAGCGCCCTGAGTTCCGCCTGGAGACGCACGCCCTGCTGCGGGTTCAGACGCATCTCCTTCAATATCTCCGGCGAATAGGGTGCGACGCCGGTGAGCACGAACAGCGGCCGGCTGCCGAGATCCCCCAAAGCGCCAGCACGCGCCATCGTCCGGTCGAACCCTTCGAGTTCGGCGATCGCGCCGACGACCGACCGGTGCGACAATGAAGTGGTCTCGGCGATGATCGCCGGCGGCCCCTTGGGCGGCTCCTTGCCGCCCACCGCCAGGCGCACCGCCCCCATCCAGGACAAGGCCGCGATCGCCTTCATCGTCGGCACCATCGTGCGCGGATGCATGTCCGCGCCGGTAACGCGGCGGAAGCGCGCGATCTGGTCGGGATGCGAGGTGTCGACGAAGACCAGCCCGGCGACGCGGTCGCCATGATCCTGCGTGAACACCGTTGCATAGGGGCCACCGATCGAATGCGCGACCAGCACCAGCGGGCCGGTGACGCCTGCGGCATTCAGCGTCGCCTGAAGATCGCGCGAGATCGCGGCGGCATCCTGCGGCCCCGATTTGGGATCGCTCCACAATATGCCAGCGCGATCATAGGCGCAGGCGCGTGTGAACGATGCGACCGGATCGAACACCTTGCTCCACGACAGCGATCCCGACAGCGTCAGCCCGGCTTCGAAGATCACGGTGGGCGATCCGCTGCCCCGGCAATCGATATGCATGCGCCGCCCGCCGATATCGACCAGCCGGCCGGTCGGCGGATAAGCGGATGCCGCTTGCCGCCGTTCGAGAGCCTCATAGCCGCTGCCGGCGACGACGATCACCGCCGCCATCCCCAGCACGCCAAGCCCGATGCGCTTCAACCAGCGGCGCCCAAACATCAGAAACGCGTCTCGACCGCGAGGCCGATCGTGCGCGGCTGGACCGGCGTGACCAGCACATAATTGGGCCGATTGAGTGCGTCGCGCGACAGCGAACGCGTGAGCGCACCATCGCTGTCCAGCAGGTTGCGGGCATAGACGCGCAGCGTCCAGCGTTCGTCGATGGTCAGCGCGGCGTTGAGGTCGAGCGCGCTATAGGCGTCCGCGACGACCGGATAGAGCAACGGATTGGCATTCGTCACGTCGGACAGGCGCCGCCCGGTATGGCGCAGGCCGGCGCCGACCTGCATCTCCGCATTGTCGGCCGCGCGAAAACGGTAATCGGCGGTGAGCGCGCCGCTGAACTTCGGGATCCGCGGCAACCGGTCGCCGTCACGCCCGCCCAGGCTGGGCGGCGCATCGGCCGTCAATTGCGCATCGGTATAGGCGCCGTTGGCGCCCAGCGTCAGCCCGTCGATCGGCCGCCAGGCGATCGTCGCCTCGAAACCCTGGCTGCGCGCGGAACCCGCATTGGCGAAGCCTGCAGTGCCGCCGGCGAAATTGACAAGAAGCTGGATGTCCTTCCAGTCCATGTAGAAAGCGGCGAGGTCGAGCGTCACGCTGCGATCGAACAACAGCGATTTCAGGCCGATCTCGTAATTGACCAGCGAGTCCGAATCCACCGTCGGCGGCACGCCGGGCAGGACGACATTGGGGCCGCCGGGCCGATAGCCGCTGGCGACGCGCGCATAGAGCATGGTGTCGCGGTTCAGGTGAAAACGCGGGCTGACGCTGTAGGTGACGACGCTTTCCGCCGACGTTCCGGGGGTGTTCGCCGTCGGCACGATCGCGCCGCTGCTGATCTGGCGAAAGCGCTGTTCGTTGCGCGCCCAGCGCAGTCCGCCGGTGACGTCGAACCGGTCGCTGAACTTGTAGGTGGCGTTGCCGAAGACCGCATATTCCCGATATCGGGCGGGCAGGCTGGCGATCGCGAGCGGATTGAGGCCGGGAAGCGGATTGCCGCTCATGTCGAACGCCCCGAGCCGTTGCCCCTGCCCCGTCTTCTCATGGGTGAAGAAACCGCCGATCAGCCACTCGAAACGGTCATTGGTGGGTGAGGTCAGCCGCACTTCCTGCGTGAATTTCTTCATGTCTAGGTCGAGCGTGAAGGGTGCCAGGCCGACCGGCGCGCCGAACAGCGGAAACAGCACGCCATAGGCGCGGCTGGTATCGCGGACATGGCGGGTGCGCGTGCGATTGTACGAACCGGCCGCGGTCAGCACGGCGAAACCGAGATCATAATCGATCGTGGCGGCATAATAGTTCAGCGTCTTGCGAAAGCTCTCGGGCAGATAATTGTTGTTCGACAGACCGTTGCCGATGCGTTCGCCGGTCACCAGATCCTCGACGACATTGGCATTGCCGTCGGCGTCGATCGTCTGCCACAGCCCCGACAGCTTCACCGAGAGATCGTCGGTCGGTTTCCACAACAGGCTGACGCGGCCGCCGCGCTGTTCATAGCCATTTTCATCGCGCTTGCCGGTGGTAAGGCTGTCCACATAGCCCGGCGCCTTGCGATAGGCGTAGCTCGCGGTCAGGCCCAGCCGATCCTGCACGATCGGCAGATTGATCATCGCCTGCCCCGCATAGCCGGCATGGCCCGCGCCCCGGATGCCGAACACTTCCCCGCCGGCCTTGCCCGAGACATCGTCGAGCCGGGGCGAGACCGTCACATATTTGAGCAGTCCGCCGATCGAGCTGGCGCCATAGAGCGTGCCCTGCGGTCCGCGCAGCACCTCGATCCGTTCGATATCATAGGGCAGCAGGTCGAGCGTGAAGCCGGCACTGCGCGCATAGATCGAACTGGCGCCGACGGGCGCGTCGTCGAGATAGGTGCCGACCGTCGTGCTCTCCCCGATCGGCGCGATGCCGCGCAGCGACACCGTCGCCTGGCCCGGCGTGCCGGTGCTGTCGATCTGAAGCCCGGGAATATAGGGCCCGACATCGGTAAGCTGCCCCGTGCCGAACTGCTCCATCTGGCGCCCGCCGACGACGCTGATCGAGATCGGCACATTGCGCTGCTTCTCGATGCGCTTCTGCGCGGTCACAACGATCTCGGCATCGCTTTCCGGCTCCGCATCCGCTGCCACCTCGTCGGAGATCCGCGTGACCGATGCCGCGCGGATCAGGATCGTGCCATCGGCGTTCACGCTGGCGGTCAGGCCCGATCGCGCGATCAGTCGGGCGACGGCGTCGCGCGCGGTGAAAATCCCCTTGAGCCGGGCGGCCGCCTGCCCCGCAACCGTTGCGGGCGCAAAGATGATGTTGGTGCCGGTCCGTCGCGAAACCGCCTTCAGCGACGCTTCGAGCGATTGTGCGGGCAGGTCGAAATCGATTGCCTGGGCATGGGCGGCCGCGGGCGCCAGTGTCGCGACCATCGCCGCCGCCATGATCGTCTCGCGCAAGAACCGCTGCCCCATTCCATCCCCCGTCTTTTATGACGCTGGCCGTTCGCCAACACGCCATAGACGCGTTGCCCCCATGGACACCCCACCCCCTTTTTTTCGAATGATGCTCAGTCGGCCGCGCGGCCGGGTTTTCCGAGACGCGGCCCCTGTGGCGATGCGGTCAGCGCCAGCCCGTATATGTCCGACACCGCGCGCGCGAACTGCGCGCTGTCGGTGGCGCGGAACGCGCCGCTGATCCGCAATTGCGCAACGGCGGGATCGTCGATCGCGATCGGCCGATCGGTATAGCGATTCATTTCCGCCACCGCCTCGCCGAGCGGGGTATCGCCGAACACGACCTGTCCGGTGCGCCAGGCGCGGGCGGTCTGGAGATTGACAGCCTGAAGCGTCGGCCGCGCATTGGGTGTCGGCAGTTGCAGCCGCTGGCCGGGAGTCATCTCGATCTCGGCGGGCGCCACGCCGTCTTTCGGCGGTTCGACGACGCGGACCTTGCCCTCCGCCAGCGTCACCGACAGGCCGCCATCGACATAGCGCACGTCGAAAACCGTGCCCACCGCCACGACGCGGGTGCCGCCCGCCTCGACGATGAAGGGCCGGAGCGAGTCCTTCGCGACCTCGAACGACGCTTCGCCGCGATCGAGCCGGACGAGACGACGATCGCCGTCGAACGCAGTCGACAGCGTCGTCGCGGTGTTGAGCGTCACCACCGAACCATCGGCCAGGCGCAGCGAGCGCTGCTCGCCCACCGCGGTCGCAATGGGTGCAGGACGCTGCGCATACCAGCCACCGAAACCGACCGCGACGGCCAGGCTGGCGGCGAGCGCCAGCGCAAGCGGCCTGCGGATCCATCGCATGGGCTGCGCGCGCGCGACCTTGGCGCCCCCGGCGAGATCCCAGGTCTCGCTCGTCATCTCGAACGCCGCGCGGTTGGCCGCGCTGGCATCGAGCCACGCGCGGAAATCGCGTTCGACCTCCGGCCCGCGCGTGTCGGACTGAAGGCGCGCGACCCAGACCGACGCCTCGACGATCTTCTCCTCGTCCACGGGTTCAGACTTCGCGGTCAATGCGGTTCACCTGCAGGGTCAGCTTCGCCATCGCGCGCGCCATCGCCTTTTCGACCGCGCTCGACGAGATGCCCAGCGCGGCCGCGGCCTGGCTGTAGGTCATGCCGTCGATCCGGACGGCGACGAAGATCTCCCGCGTGCGTTCGGGCAGATCGGCGATCGTGGCCTCCACGACGCTCAGACGTTCGCGCATCGCCAGCACCTCGTCCTGGGGCGGCGACGCCGGATGAAGCAGATCGAGCACCGCGCGATCATTGTGCGCGGTCGTGCGCACGCGCTGATGCCGGCCAAGCGACGCCGAAAGATTGAGCGCGGTCCGCCAGAGGAAACGTTCGCGATCGACGATCAGGCGTTCGGGCGGCTGGGCGGACAGCCGGGTATAGGCTTCCTGGACGATATCCTCGGCATCGTCGCCGGCACGCGTCCGAGCGCGCAGATACTGCATCAGCCTTGCCCTGAAGCCATGATCGGCACGATCAGCCATGCGGCCCTCCTCTCGCGCACGAGGATCGCGCATCCGCGCGCGAGTGCAAGAGGGATTCGGATGCGATCCCGGTCGGGTCGACCGCCGCATATGAATCTGCCAGCCCGCCGCTACGCCCACCCCCGATTGGCCCCTCGCCGCGACGGGAGAAATTTTGCATCATCCGATGTGGGTGTCGGGATGTGGTGCGTCTTATCCCAGTTGAGCCAATGAACGGGCGGGGAGCATGCAATCCAGCGAAGACCTTGAGATGAGCCGTTTCCACCGTGAATATCGGCCCGCGCTCATGGCGTTCTTCCTGCGGCGCGTGCACAATCACAGCGAGGCAGAGGACCTGACGCAAGAGGTGTTCATCCGCATCGCCGGGAGCATCCACGCGCCGATGCGGCAGGCCGATGCCTATATCTTCCAGGTGGCGGCCAATCTGCTGCGCGATCGCGCGCGCCGCGACCTGGTGCGGCGCGACTATGCGGCGGGCGCGCGCAAGGTGGATGGCGCGGGCGTCGACATGCTCGATCCCCACCGCGTGGCCGCCGGCCGGGAGGCGCTGGCGCTGCTGAGCTCGGGCCTTTCCGAATTGCCGGAGCGGACGCGCCAGATCTTCCTGCTGTTCCGCTACGAGAATATCGACCAGCGGACGATTGCCGAAAGTTTCGGCATCAGCGTCAGTGCAGTGGAAAAACATGTGTTCAGGGCGATGGCAAAATTGATCGCGAAGACCGGAGCTTTGGAATGAACCCGACGCCGCATAACGACGACGCGCCCAGCCGCGAAGAACAGGCGGGGGAATGGTGCGTCCGCCTGTCGACCGGATCGCTGATGCCCGACGAACAGGCAGCGTTCGATCGCTGGATGGCGGGGGATCCGGCCAATGCCGCTACGCTCGATCGCGCCTTGGGCGTCTGGCACGGACTGCAGGCGATCGGCGATACGCCGGAGATCATCGGCCAGCGCGCCGACGCGCTGGACGCGCTGCGCCGCGCCAATCAGAGGCGCTGGTCCCGCCGGCTCAACATGCGCTGGCCCTGGGCGGTCGGCATCGCGGCAGTGCTGGTGGTGGCGCTGGTTTCCAGCCTATGGCTGATGTCAGGACCGGACATCTATCGAACCGGCGTCGGCGAGCGCCGCACCGTGCTGCTTGCCGATGGATCACGGTTGTCGCTCGACGCAGAGACGCGCGTCGAGGTGGACTATGCCGGCGATCGGCGCAGGCTGACCCTGGTTGCCGGGCGCGCGAAGTTCGACGTGGCGAAGGATGCCGCACGGCCCTTCACCGTCACGGCGGGCGACCGCACGGTGATCGCGACGGGCACCGCTTTCAGCGTCGAACTGCTCGGTCGGCAGCTCCACCTGATCGTCTATGAGGGCAAGGTCGCCTTCATCGCGGGAAGGATGCCCGCGGTAACCGAACTGCTCGCGATCAAGGCGAACCCGGCCGGGCGCGCGACGCCGGTGACGCCGGGCAACGAACTGATCGCAGACCTGACGCTGCCCGAGGCGCCCCAGCTCGTCCAGGCCGATGTCGCGCGCTCGCTGGCATGGGAGGGCGGGCAGCTCAACTTCGTCGACGAGCCGCTGGCGTCCGCCGTGGCACGGATCAACCGTTATAGCGGCACCAAGATCGTGATCGGCGACGGCGCCACCGCCGATATCCAGGTGAACGGCGTGTTCAATGCCGGGGATTCCGCCGCGTTCGTCGAAGCGGTTGCCGATGCCTATGGGCTGCGCGCGCGGCACGAGGGTGACGAAATCCGGCTGGGAACTCCGTAATCGAAACGTCATGCATTTTTCATGTGTGGGTCACGAACCGCCGTGCGTCTCATCCTCCATGCCCCGGAAGCGGGGAAGATGGCAGGGGGATTATCGATGTCTGGGATCATCATGGGCCGGCGCCGCCGGCTGCTTTGCGCGTCGGCCGCGATCGCAGCGGCACTGCCGGTGCCGGCGCTTGCGCAGACGCAGACCTTTCAGTTCAATATCGAGGCGCAGTCGCTGGACGGCGCGCTGCGCGCCTTCGCGCGGACGACGCGGCGGCCGGTGCTGTTCGACGGCAAGCTGGTCAAGGGAAAGACCAGCCCGGGGCTGAAGGGTACATATACCGCCGAAAGCGGGCTCGCGGTCCTGCTCTCCGCATCGCGGCTGCGTGCCACGCTGGGATCGCGGGGCGCCTATGTGATCAAGGCGCACCAGCTTGCGGCAAACGGCGAAGGCGCGGCATTGCAGGCAATGAGCGCTGGCGGCGCGGACGAGCAGGCTGCGGCGGATGCCGCCGCCGATCCGATCGTGATCACCGGATCGCGTATCGACAAAGCGGGATATGAGGCACCGACGCCGACGACGGTGGTCGGTCAGGCCGAGCTCAAATCGGGAGATCGTCCCAATATCGTCGAGGTCCTGAACGACCTGCCGCAGTTCAAGGCGAGCACGACGGCGACGGCGACGGCAGTCTCGATCTATTCAGGAATGGCGACGCCCGACATGCGTGGGCTCGGCGTCAACCGCACGCTTTCGCTGATCAACGGCCGGAGATTCGTGACCACGATCCTGGCCGGCGGTGACCTGAATTTCATTCCGAAATCGCTGGTCAAACGTGTCGATGTGGTCACCGGGGGTGCGTCGGCGGCATGGGGCTCGGGCGCCGTGGCGGGTGTGGTGAACATCATCCTGGACGACAAGATGACCGGCCTCTCCGCCGCCGCGGAATCGGGTGTCTCGTCGCGTGGAGATGGCGCGCGCTATCGCGGTGAACTGAGCTGGGGCACGAAATTCGCAGACGATCGCGGTCATTTCATGATCGCCGCCGAATATCTCCACCAGAGTGGCGCCCTGGGCCGCACGGCGAATAATCGACCGAATCTCGACGGCGCACTCTACACCAGCACGTCGGGCCAGCTCAGCATGGAGCGGGATGTCAACTTCACCAATGCGACGCCGGGCGGGATCATCATGAGCGGTCCGCTGGCGGGCCAGAATTTCAATACCGATGGGACGCTGAGCCCTCTTGTGCTGGGCAGCGCGGTCAATCCATCGAGCTATCTGATGATCGGGGGCGGCAGCCGCAGCTCCAACGATCATTATTCGCTGATCAATCCCTATGATCGCTACAATGTGTTCGCACGCGCCAGCTATGAGCTCAGCGACGCCGCCAAGCTCTGGGTCGATTTCGGCTGGATGCGCACCAGTGGATCATCGACCATCCTGCCGCAGGTGTTCCGCGCGACCTCGACAGGCGGTGGCCTCGTCATCCAGCGTGACAACGCCTTCCTGTCTCCGGCGATCCGAAGCGCGATGGGAGCGACGACGAGCTTCCGTCTTGGCCGGTTCCTCGACGATATCGGACCCAACAAATTCTTCTCCCTCGCCTATCAGCGGGATCAGGTGGATGGTGCGATCGGCATCGAAGGGAAGATCGGGGACAATTGGCGCTATTCGGCTTATTACAATTACGGCGAGTACCGCACGAAGCAGCGGACCTTCAATCAGACGATCACGACCAATTTCAACAACGCCGTCGACGCCATCATCAGCCCGACGACGGGCCAGCCGATCTGCCGCATCGCGCTGACCGATGCCAATACCGCGTGCCGGCCGATCAACCTGCTGGGGCAGAACAACGCCTCACCCGAAGCGATCGCCTATGCCTTTGGCGGTTCGCTTTCGATCAACAGGATTCTGCTGGATTCGACGGGCATCAATCTGCGTGGCGACCTGTTCTCGACATGGGCGGGACCGGTTTCGATCGCCACGGGCGTCGAAGCGCGGTGGGAGAGCATCGTAACCGATTATGTCGATCCGCTGTCGCTCGCGCGGGCCTTCGGTTTCGACAATCGCTCGAATCTGAGCGGCGGCTTCAACGTGAAGGAGGGCTTCGTCGAAATCGCCGTCCCCCTGCTGGATGCCGAGGGGATCGCGACGATCGATGTGAACGGTGCGGCGCGATACAGCGATTACAGCAACAGCGGCGGCATCTGGTCCTGGAAGTTCGGCGGCACTGCTCGGCTGTTCGATGATTTCCGGCTGCGCGCCGTCTATTCGCGCGACATCCGATCGCCGAACATTTCGGAACTCTACACCGAAATGGCGTTGGGAGTGGGGACCGTCGCCGATCCATTCAATGGCAACAACCCCGTCAGCTATCAACGCTATACAGGCGGCAACCCGGATCTACAGCCGGAGATCGGCCATACGCTGACATTGGGCGGCTCATGGACGCCGGCCGCCGTCCCGGGCCTCAACCTGTCGGTCGATGCCTATCGGATCGACATTGATGGCGTGATCGGCACGATCACCATCGCTAATGCGCTCGCGCAATGTTTTGCGGGATCCGCTGTCGCCTGCGCGACGATCGAGCGCCGGCCCGATGGCAGCCTGCTCGCCTATGGCAATTATCAGAATCTCGCATTCTACAAGACACGCGGCGTCGATTTCGAGATCGGCTATCGCTTGCCCGTCAATATAGGCGAAATACCGGGGACCGTGCGGTTCCGGCTGCTCGGTACCTATGTGGACAAGTTCATCGTCAACGATGGCGTGATTACGCGCGAACGCGTAGGTGATATCGGCAGTGCGAGCTGGGCGGTTCCCTGGCGCATGACGGCGATGCTGGGCTGGGAAACGGAGGATTTCTCGACCGAAGCGCGCATCCGCTATGTCGGACGCGGATATCAGGATCAGACCCTGCCGATCGTCAACAACCGGATCGCCGCGCGCGCCTATCTCGATCTGAGCGCGCAATATCGGATCGGCGAAGCCTTTTCGATCTATGCCAACATCAACAATGCGCTCGACCGTGATCCGCCGCTCTCGGGCAACTCTGCGTTGTTCCATGACGCGATGGGTCGCTATTTTTCCGGCGGCGTTCGACTCAAATTCTAACTGCGAGGGAGCAAGCCGGACATGCGTTACGGCAATCGCCGATCGCACATGTCCGGTTTGCGCGATGGGGAGGTAAAGATATGAAAACTCTGAAGATGGCAGGTCTTGCGCGTATTGCGCCGGTTATCCTGATGCTCGCGCAAACAGCGGCGCCGGCCCCGGTGCTGGCGCGTTCCGCGAGCACCGCGCCGGTCGCGACCTCCGTGGCGGCTATCGACAAGATGATGGCGGATAGCTTGGCATCGCAAAAGCTGGCCGGGGCCGTGATCGGCGTGATGAAGGACGGCAAGATCGTCCTGATCAAGGGCTATGGCATGGCGGACCTCGAAGAGGGGCAGCCGGTAAAGCCCGGCACGATCTTTCGCATCGGATCGATCACCAAGCAATTCACCGCCGCCATGCTACTGATACTGGTCGATCGTGGGCAATTGTCGCTGAGCGATCCGATCGCAAAATATTTCCCTGACTTCCCGAAGGCGGAGGGGATCACCGTCCGCCACCTCCTGGATCATACGTCGGGCATCCACGGCTATACCGACAAGGCATTCTGGGAGGCGACATCGCCGCTCGGATTGCGCGCCTGGCGGGCGCAAAGCACCGAGGATATGGTCAACTTCATCGCCCGACAGGACAGTCTGACCGATTTTCCGGTCGGCACCGACTATCGCTACAACAACTCCGCTTATGTGATGGCAGGCGCCATCGTCGAGAAAGTGACGGGCAAGCCCTATGCGGAGGCGCTGGACGCGTTGATCGCCAAGCCGCTGGGGCTGACCGACACCGCCTATGACGATGAACGCGCCATCGTGCCGCACCGCGCCAAGGGGTATCAGGTTCGTGACGGCAAGCTGGCTTATCCGATGCCGTTGTCGGTAAGCGTGGCAGCCGGCGGTGGCGCGATGCGCTCGACTGCGGCGGACCTCCTGCACTGGCAAGAGGCGCTGCTGGGTGGAAAAGTGCTGAAGCCGGAAAGCCTGGCACTGATGACCCAACCCGCGAAACTGACGGATGGCCGGCCCACCAGCGCGGTTCAGAAACCCGATCCGGACGGTCGTCCGCCGCTGGACTACGGCCTGGGTATCGCGTTCGGCAATCGCGACGGGCGCCGCATCATCGGCCATGGCGGTGCGATCAACGGCTTCAACGGCATGCTCTATACCTATCCCGACGACAGGACGGCGATCGTGATGCTCGCGAACACCGCCGGCGGCGCCGGTGAGCGCTATTGGGACGTGGTGGGTGCCTGGTTCGGAGCGCCGCAGTAAAAGACCATCAGCTTGGATGTTTGCGATCTTTAAGCCCTGCTTGTCGCAGTTGCGCGCAATGCTTCCGTCAATGCCGGGATGATTGCGGTGCGATAGCGTTCAGCCCGATCGCCGCACGCCTCCCGCGCCCAGCCGTTCGGCCAGGAAATCGACGAAGACGCGGACGCGTGTCGGCGTGTTCGTCCCGCCGACAAAGACGGCGTGGATATCCTCGCGGTCGCCGGGATTATAGGCTTCGAGCAGCGCGACCAGCCGCCCGGCCGCGATATCGTCGACGACATGGAAGCTGCCGACGCGCGCGATGCCGACACCCTGTCGCGCGAGTTGGACCAGGGTTTCGCCGTTGTTCGCCTCGATATTGCCCTTGACGCCCAGCGCATAATCGCGGCCGTCGCGGCGAAAGGGCCAGACCGGCTCCGCGCGGCGGAAATTGAAGTTCAGGCAATTGTGGCCGAGCAGATCTTCCGGGATCTGCGGCGTCCCCATTCGCGCCAGATAGTCGGGCGAGGCGACGATCGTGCGCCCATTCTCGCCCAGCTTCCGCGCGGTCAGCAGGCTGTCGGGCAGCGGGCCGAAGCGGATGGCGACATCGGCGCGGCCGCCGGCGATGTCGACCAATGTGTCGCCCAGGCTGATATCGACCAATATGCCCGGATAACGTTCGACGAATTCCTCCAGCAGCGGCACGATCGACAGCCGCCCATGCGCGAGCGCCGCACTCACGCGCAACCGGCCGCGCGGCGCCGCCTGCTCCGCGATCGCGTCCTCGGTTTCGGCCATGTCGGCCAGAATCCGCTGCGCCGCCAGATGATAGGCCTCCCCCTCCGGAGTCAGGGTCATGCAGCGCGTGGTGCGCACGATCAGCCGGACGCCCAGCCGCGCCTCGATCCGCGCGACGATCCGGCTGACCGCCGAGGGGGTCAGCCCCAGCACCCGCCCGGCCGACGAGAAGCTGCCTTCGCGGATCGCCGCGACGAATGCTTCCATCTCGCCCGAACGATCGATCATTTCGCGCGCCATTGTTGATTCTCACGCACAGATGCTTCGCCTCCGCTCCGTCTACCGGACATTGCCGCCAAGCGCCATTTGGCCAGGATCAAAAATGAAAGGGTGCGTCCCATGAAGATCAACCCGCCACTCCTGGCGCTGGCCATCGGTGCATTCGGCATCGGCGTGACCGAATTCGCCCCGATGGGGCTGTTGCCGGTGATCGCCACCGATCTCGGCGTCTCGATTCCGGCCGCCGGCCTGCTGGTCAGCGCCTATGCGCTCGGCGTGCTGATCGGCGCGCCGCTGATGACGCTGACCACCGGGCGTGTGCCGCGCCGCACCTTGCTGATGCTGCTGATGGGGATCTTCACGGTCGGCAACCTGCTGTCGGCGATCTCCGACGGCTATGCGATGCTGCTCGTCTCGCGCGTCATCACCTCGTTCAATCATGGCGCATTCTTCGGCGTGGGATCGCTGGTCGCGGCCAGCGTGGTGCCCGCCGACAAGCGCGCCGGCGCGGTCGCGGCGATGTTCATGGGCCTGACGATCGCCAATATCGCAGGCGTGCCGCTCGCCACCTGGGCGGGCGAACTGATGGGCTGGCGCGCCGCTTTCTGGGGCATCGCGCTGCTCGGCCTCGCGACGCTGGCGGCGTTGCGCTTCGCGCTGCCCGATCTTCCCGCCGATCAGGGGACCGACATGCGCGCCGAACTGCGCGAACTGACGCGCGGCCCCGTGCTTGCGGCGCTGGCGCTGACCGTCATCGGATCGAGCGCGATGTTCACCGTCTTCACCTATATCGCGCCGATCCTCCGGGTGGAGGCGCAGGCGTCGACAGCGTTCGTCACCGCGATGCTTGTGCTTTACGGCCTGGGTCTGACCGTCGGCAACTGGCTGGGCGGGCGTTATGCCGATCGCTCGGTCGACGGCACGCTGATCGCGGCACTCGGCGGACTGGTGGTGCTGCTGATCCTGTTCGCCGGGGCGATGCACTGGCCGGTGCCGGCGGCCGTGCTGATCTTTCTCTGGGGCGTGGCGAGCTTCGCGCTGGTGCCGCCGCTCCAGATGCGGGTGATGACCGAAGCGGCCAGCGCCCCCAATCTCGCTTCCGCGATGAACATCGGCGCCTTCAATCTCGGCAATGCCATCGGCGCCGCGCTGGGCGGCGGCGTGATCGGCGCCGGCCTGGGCTATCCCGCGGTATCGATCGCCGGCGCAGCAATGGCCGCGGCAGGGCTGGTATTCGTCCTCGCCCTTCGCCGCGGCCCGGCGGCGGTGCCGTTGAGCGAGGCCTGCTGACCGGGTGCCGCCGCCTCTGCGACCGCAAATCACAGCCTGATCGAGCCTGAAATTTCCGTTTGGAAAAATGCGGGCATCATCATACGCTCGGGCAGAGAAGCCGGCCCAGATCGCCCGGCTCGGGGAGAGCGGACATGGAACGAAACAGGCTGGCGGGCGACATATCGCTGTTCCTGGTGCTGACACTGGCCATAAGCTGCATTTTCTACGTGCTGATCCTCAACGCCGGCGAAGCGCCGGGCGTACGACAATATGTGACGGGGCTGATGTGGTCGCCCGCGGTCGGCGCATTGCTGACGGTGCGCATCCGCCGGCTGGACCTGGCGTCGCTCGGCTGGGGCTGGGGGGAAAATCGCTGGAACCTGGCCGGCTATCTGATCCCCTTCGCTTATGCCGGCATAGCCTATCTGATCGTGTGGCTGGCCGGCTGGGGCGGTTTTGCCGATGCCGACAATGTCGCCAAGCTGGCCGCGATGCTCGGCTGGCAGGATGCCAAGCCCGCACTCGTCGTCATCGGCTATATGCTGGTGATGATGACGACCGGCTTCGTCAGCTCGCTCGCCACGGGGCTGGGCGAGGAGATCGGCTGGCGGGGTTTCCTGGCACCGCGCATGGCGGCGCTGACGGGATTCACCCCCAGCGTGTTCATCGTCGGGCTGATCTGGGGCGCCTGGCACATGCCGCTGCTGCTGTTCGGCGATTATAATCAGGGCACCGAATGGTGGGTCTCGGTGCCGTGCTTCATGGTGCTGGTGCTGAGTTGCAGCATGATCATGGCGTGGCTGCGGCTTCGCTCCAACAGCCTGTGGCCGTGCGCCATCGTGCACGCCAGCCACAATCTCTTCATCCAGGCGATCTTCACGCCGCTGACCGGCGAGCGCGGCAGCGCCACCGCCTATACGACCGGCGAATTCGGCATCGTCGTGCCCGTCGTGCTCACCGTCTTCGCGATCTGGTTCTGGATGCGGCGCGGCCAGGTCACCGTGCCCGGCGCGGCGACCTGATGGGCCCGCTCCCCCAAGCCTTGCGGCCCGAAACATGGTCGACTCCGGTGCGATCGCGCCCGTTCGATTGCACACAGGGCATGGAGACCATATGTAACGGCATAGTTGAAGCGACAGGTTCCGATCGAAACATAATGATCCTCCCCACAGAAACGCCGAATTCCGCCGACGCGTACGGCATTCACATCGATCCGGCGTTCCGCGCATGAAGGCCGACCAGCCGACACTCGGCGCGCTGATGCGCAGCCTGCGGACCCGCAACAGCTGGACGCTCAAGGAAATGAGCGATCGCAGCGGCATCCCGATCTCGACCCTGTCGAAGGTCGAGCATGACCGGCTGACGCTGACCTATGACAAGCTCTTGCAGCTCAGCCAGCGGCTCAACATCCGCATGTCGGAGCTGTTCGCGGAGACCGATCCGGGCGCCGAAACCCAGGTGACGGCGCGGCGCAGCATCGGCGACATGGATCGTGCTATCCGCGTCACCACGCCCAATTACGATTACCACTATCTCTGCACCGAATTGCGCCGGAAGCGCATGATCCCGCTGATCACGCGCATCCGCGCCAAATCCGCTGCGGAGTTCGGCGATCCGGTTCGCCATCCGGGCGAAGAGTTCGTCTATATCGTCAAGGGGCGGATCGTCGTCCACACCGAATTCTACGATCCGGTGACGCTTGGCGAAGGCGAATCGATCTATCTCGATTCGAACATGGGCCATGCCTATGTGACCGCCGAGGGCTGCGACGAGGCGATCGTGCTGGGGGTCTGCTCGAGCGCCGAGGACGGGCTGATGGATTCGCTGCTCAACCTTCATGGCGAAGACGCAGAGCTCGAGAACGCGCCGGTCTGACTTAAGGGGCGGCATCCCCGCCTGACTGTGCCGCTAGCGCCACCCGCTCAGGCGGCGGCGGGCATCGTGGTCCAGCCCAGCGCCGGAATGGTGATCGATCGCTTGCCCGACATGTCGACGCGGGTCACCAGGATCTGGCGGTCCTCGATATAGCTGATGATGCGCTGGGCGCGGCGGAGCGAAGTCGTGCCGTAGACGCGCGCGAGTTCCTCGTCGCTCGGGCAGGGCTCGCCGTCGCGCGCGGCGCGGGCGATGCGCAGATAGGCACCAAGCATATCGTCGGGCAGCCCGTGCGCCGCCGCAATCGCGGGCGCCCATTCCTCGCTCATATCCTCGAACACGCCCGCGCGCGCGGCCCCCAGCCGCCGCGCGAAGGAAGATGCATCGAGCGGTGGCCGGTGCACGCCCATCATCCGGCAGCGCACCTGGAAGTCCTGAAACATCAAGGCGGCCGAGCGTGACGACGAATCCGGATCCTCGACAAGCGCACGCAACGCCTCGGCGACCACCGGGCCGGGGTCGATCGCGGGTGCCGACGGACGTTCGGGCGCAGGGGCGGTGCTGGCCTCGATGGTATGGAGCACATCATCGACCGGCGGGGGCTTGGGCGGCACATAGGTGATCGGCGCTGGGCCGGGTTCATCCAGTCCGTCGAGCAGGGTCTGGCGCATATCCTCGGCCGAAATCTGCGGCAACGGGGTGAGCATGGGGCCGGTGCCCCGCGCGGCGGTTTCGACGGGGCCGATCCGGATCGAGATCGGCCTGCGCGATATTGCCGGGCCGAGCGCCAGGAAATTGCCGCGCTGGAGATCGCGGATCGCATCGGCCTGGCGCCGTTCCATGCCGAGCAGATCGGCGGCGCGCGCCATGTCGATATCGAGGAAGGTGCGCCCCATCAGGAAGTTGGACGCCTCTGCCGCGACATTCTTGGCGAGCTTGGCCAGGCGCTGCGTCGCGATGATCCCGGCAAGACCGCGCTTGCGCCCACGGCACATCAGGTTGGTCATCGCCGACAGCGACGCGCGCCGCACCTCCTCGGTCACCTCGACCGCACCGGAGGGCGCGAACACCTGCGCCTCGTCGACCACCACCAGTGCGGGATACCAATGCTCGCGCGGCGCATCGAACATGCCCGACAGGAAAGCGGCGGCGCAGCGCATCTGGCCTTCGGCGTCCAGCCCCTCGAGGCTGAGCACGACCGATGCGCGATGCTCGCGGCAGCGCGCGGCGAATTTGACGACTTCGTTGATCGAATAATCCGCGCCTTCGACGACGACATGGCCATAGGGCCCGGCCAGGGTCACGAAATCGCCCTCAGGATCGATGATGACCTGCTGGACATGCTCCGCGCTGCGTTCGAGCAGGCGGCGCAGCAGGTGCGACTTGCCCGATCCCGAATTGCCCTGGACGAGCAACCGCGTCGCCAACAGCTCTTCGAGATCGATCGAAGCGCCCTTGCCCGTATTGTCCGTGCCTATATCGACTTGAATCGTCATGCCGCCGTTTGGCCGAGATGCCACCATCCCGGCAAGGGCCGGATGCGCCTTTCGTCGCGACTTGGCGAAATAGACTCTGGTTCCGGTTCAGATTGCACCGAAACGACTCGGAATTGTCCCTTGCTTGCCGCGATTTCCGAGCCGGCAGGTGAGTCCACCTGCCTCGAAATCACTTTAGGGTGTGGCCCCCGCGGCCGCGTTCCAACGCTTCATCGACCGCTTCAGCACGTCGTGCGGCAGGCCGAAGACCTTGAATCCGTCGGCCCCCGTCATGTCGCGCGCGGCGACCATCGCGTTGACGACGGCTTCCTCGGTCGCATCCACTGTCGCCTCGAACAGCGGCGTCAATTCCTCGTTCGAATACATCTCGACCTGGGTCTGGCCGGTCTGCACCGCCGGGACTTGCGGATTCGCCGTCGAGAAGGCGACGAAGATGTCGCCCGACCCCGCGCTGGCGACCGAACCCAGACGGCCGAGCCCAAGCCCGGCGCGCTTCGAGATACGCTTGAGCTGATGCGGCAGCAGCGGCGCATCGGTCGCCACGACGATAATGATCGAGCCGTCTCGCGCACGCCCGACCGGAGCCGATGCGGGCGCACAGGCCCGGATATCCTTGCCGTCGCCGCCCACCTTGCAGGGCAGATAGCTGTCCGCCAGTTCCTTGCCGACCGGTGCCCCGCCGATCCGCAGGCTTTTGCGATCGCCGTAATTGCACTGCACCAGCACGCCGACGGTATAGCTTTTCCCGCCCTGCTTCACGATGCGCGACGACGTGCCGATGCCGCCCTTGAACATGTTGCAGATCATGCCGGTGCCCCCGCCGACCGCGCCCTCCGTCACCGGGCCGCCGCGCGCCGAATCGAGCGCCTGGCGGACATGGTCGGGCTTCACATGGAAACCGTTGATGTCGTTGAGCACCCCGTCATAGGTTTCCGCGACCAAAGGCACGAACCAGCGCGCGTTCCAGCCCTTGTCGACCATCCAGCCCACGGCGGTATCGCGCGCGATGCCGACGCTGTGGGTATTGGTGATCAGGATCGGACCATCGAGCAACCCCCGCTCCTCCAGCCAGACCGTACCGGTCATCTCGCCGGCGCCGTTGAGCGTCGACCAGCCGGCGAAAACCGGCACGGTCGACTGGCGGCCGCGCGGAATCACTGCGGTTACGCCGGTGCGCACCGGGCCTTGGCCGACCTTGGTCGCGCCCTCGCCCGAAATCAGCGTCGTGTGGCCGACCTCGACGCCGGCGACGTCGGTGATCGCATTGAGCGGCCCCGTTTCGCCGTGGAAGGGAACGCCGAGATCGCGCGCACGCTCAGGCGCGGTCTGGGCATGGGCGACGCCCGTGAAACCGCTTGCCAGGGCGAGCACGGCAAGCGCCGTGCGGAATGTTCGATCGATCATATGTCCCCCGAGCCAGTAAAATAGCGGGTGATTGTCGCGGCGGTGACGCAAACCGCAAGGTGCGAAGCGCAGACCGCCGTTGCCCTCAGCGCACCAAGATCGCTTGTGTTTGTGGCCATGGTCAAGATAATCGCGCAATGCCGCAGCCGACCGACGACGCCCCATCATCGCCCGAAGCCAGCGACGCGCGGCATGCGGCGGCGATTCCGCCCTTCGCGGCATTGCGCGCGTTCGAGGCGGTCGGCCGCGAAGGCGGCATCCGCAAGGCGGCGGCGGCGCTCAACCTCGACCATGCCGTGGTCAGCCGCCATATCCGCCTGCTCGAGGAATGGCTGGGGATCGGCCTGTTCCACCGCGACGGCGGACGGTTGCGGCTGACCGAAGCGGGCGGACGTTTCCACGCACGGATCTCGGGCGCGATCGCCGAGATCGCGCATGCCACGACCGATGCGATGGACAATGACGGCCATCGTGGGCGCAGCCTGAAGCTCTGGTGCGTGCCCGGCTTCGCCGCGCAATGGCTGACCGACCAGATCGCCGATTTCGAGGCGCTCCATCCCGATCATCGCGTCGAACTGCGCCCGACCGACGCCGCCGCCGACCTGCTCGCGCGCGAGGCCGATATCGATATCCGCTTCTATGGCGACGATTGGCCGCCCAGTCCCGGCGGCAAGGGGCTGCGCTTCGTGGCGCTGGCGCGCCCGTCCATCCTGATGGTCGCCAATCCCGGGATGGCGGCGCGACTGGCCGACGCAGCACCCGCCGACCTGCTCGACGCGCCCTTGCTGCACGAGGAACATGACGAGCAGTGGCGCGCCTGGCTGCGGCTGAACGGCGTTGCCGTGAACGGCAGGATCGCGGGCCCTTTGCTCTGGCACGCGCATCTCGCCATCGCCGCCGCGCGGCGCGGACGCGGCGTGGCGCTGGCGAGCGACTATCTGGTCGCCCGCGATCTCAAACAGGGCGCGCTGGTCGAAGTGCGGATGCCCGGCACGCGCCAGGTCGAGCTGGGCACCTATGCCTTCGTCACGCGCGAGGACCGCTGGTCCTCGCCCGCGATCGCCGCGCTCCGCCGCTTCCTGCTCGCGCGCGCGGCCGCCTGATCAATCGGTCGCGTTGAGCGCCGCGCCGATCCGCTCGACGATCTCGTCGATCTGCGCCTCGCTGACGATCAGCGGTGGCGACAGCGCGATGATGTCTCCGGTCACGCGGATCAGCAGCCCCTCGTCGAAGCAGCGCTGGAAGATCTCGAAAGCGCGCCGCCCCGGCGCATCGGGCCTGGGGGTGAGTTCGATGCCCGCGATCAGGCCGAGATTGCGGATATCGACGACATGCCGCTCGCCCTTCAGCCGATGCACCGCCGCTTCCCAATAGCCGGCAAGGCCGGCGGTGCGGGCGAACAGCCCGTCCTCGGCATAGACGGACAGTGTGGCGAGCCCGGCGGCGGCGGCGAGTGGATGGCCCGAATAGGTATAGCCATGGAAGAATTCGATGCCCCGCGGCGCGCCCTCGACGATGCGATCATGCACCGCGCGGCTGGCGGCGACCGCGCCCATCGGCACCGCCGCGTTGGTCAGTCCCTTGGCCATCGTCACGATATCGGGGGTGATCCCGAAATAATGCGCGGCGGTGGGGGCGCCCAGCCGCCCGAAAGCGGTGATCACCTCGTCGAAGATCAGCAATATGCCGTGCCGCGCCGTTATCTCGCGCAGCCGCTCGAGATAGCCGCGCGGGGGCACGAGCACGCCGGTGGAGCAGGCGACGGGCTCGACGATCACGGCTGCGATCGTTTCCGGCCCGTGCAGCGCGACCAGCCGTTCGAGCTCGCCGGCCATGTCCTCGTTGGTGTCGGGCTGTCCGCGCGTGAACGCCGCCTCCGCGCGGTAGGTGGCGGAGAGATGATCGACGCCCCAGATCTGCGCACCGAAGCTGCGGCGGTTCCCGCCGATCCCGCCGACCGAGGTGCCGCCCATATTGGTGCCGTGATAGCCGCGTTCGCGCCCGATCAGCCGCGTCCGCGCGCCTTCGCCATTGGCGCGGTGATAGGCGAGCGCCATCTTGAGCGCGGTATCCGCCGCCTCCGATCCCGAATTGGTGAAGAAGATGCGATCGAGCCCGGCCGGCATCATGTCCGCCAGCGCGCGCGCCAGTTCGAAGGCCTTGGGATGGCCAAGCTGGAAGGTCGGCGCAAAATCGAGCTCGGCGGCCTGTTCGCGGATCGCCTCGACGATCGCGCGACGGCCATGGCCGGCATTGACGCACCAGAGCCCGGCGGTCGCATCGAGCACCGGCCGCCCGTCCGGCGTGCGATAATACATGCCCTCCGCCGAAGCGAAGAGACGCGGCTGCGCCTTGAACCCGCGATTGTCGGTGAAGGGCATCCAGAAGGCGGACAGATCGCCATCGGCCTGTTCGGGATTCATGGGGCTCGCATCCTCCTGTATTTCCAATGCTGGTTGGCGCGAAATGTTGCGCCAACCAGGATGGAGGGCAAGGTGCCAAGCTCGCCGCGACGTTGCCCTGCGGGCACCATCGCGCGCACGGACGCAGCGTTTATTCGATCGCGTCGACCCGATCGGGATAGAAAGCCAGATGATCGCGGATCCCCGCGACCGCATCGTGCGGATGCTCGTAGCTCCACACCGCATTGCGCGAGCGGTCGCCGCCGATGGGGATGCTGAAATAGGATGCGTCGCCCTTGTACGGGCAATAGGTCGCATGATCGGTCCGTTCGAGCAGCGCCATGTCGACATCGGCGCGCGGGATATAATGGACCGGCGGATAATTCGCTTCGCGCAGTATCAGCGAATGCTGCGTATCCGCGACGGTCCGTCCCGCGACGGTGACGGTGACTCGCCCGGGATGGGCCTCGATCGTGATCGGATGATCCGTGCCAGGAATCAGGATCGGCTTGTCGGTCATGGTGGCGTCCTCCGGCTTCCCATGGAAATAGGAAGCCGGACGGTCCGCCGCCAGATCCCGGCTTACACAGTCGCAGGAACCGCCTGCCCGCCGCGCATCAGGCGATACAGGCCAACGGTCAGCAGCGGTACCACCAGCACGACCAGGAAATAGATGGCGCTATAGCGATATCCCGTGCCGATCAGCTCGATCAGGCCGATCGCGGTGGCGGCATAGCCGGCAAGCACGATCAGTGAAATCGCGATCACCGGCCGGGCGGCCTTGGGCAATGGCCGGCCGCGATCGAGCGCGCTTCGGGCCAGCCGCTCGTTGAAGCCGTGCAGCAGCCCCACCCCTGTCTTCAGCAGCGCACCGAAGATGACCAGACGGATCACCAGCGACAGCGTCGGGCTGTCGACACGGTCGAGCACATAGCTGACCGGAAGCGCAGACGCCTTTACGTCCGGATAAAAGGCGCTGAGCGTGAGCAAGAAGGCGAAGCCCGGCAGAAGGATCAGCGGCCCCGCGATCGCGCCCGCCCACAGCGCCTCGCGACGGCTGGCGAAATCGCGCGCGACGAAGATCAGCACGGGCAGGATGGTGATGTTGTACGCGGTATAGCTGACCCCGTTCCACAGCGCCGGACCGGCGCGGACGGGCTCGGAACCGAGCGCGGTCGCCATGTCGCCGCCGAACTGCGCGACGACGAGGACGAACATCGTGCCATAAGCGATATAGAAGATGATCGACCAGGCGGAGATGACGCGCTCGATCAGCGTGTTGCCGAAAAAGACCAATGCGGCGACAAGCGCCATGAACAGGCTGGCGCTCAGCCAGTGCGGCATGCCCGCCAGTTCGGCGAGCAACTCGCTTGCCGCCGCCGACACGACGGCGAGCGCGAGGATGAGCGCCGCGATATAGCCGATCTCGAACAGCCAGCGGAACCGGCCGAGCAGCAGCCCCATCAGGCTGTTATAGTCGAAGGCCTTGGCGGACCGCGCAAGTTCGAAGGCGATCATCGCACCCACGCTGAACAGCAAGGCGGTCAGCGCCATGCCGATCAGCCCGGAGACCGGATTGACCGAGAGGAAGAACTCCACGAGTTCGCGGCCGGTGGCATAGCCACCGCCGACCAGCACCGCCTGGATGACGAGCCCGGGCACCACATAGCGAGTCAAGCCGCGCACATCATTTCTCCCCGTGAAATCTTTTATCTCGAGCGCTTCCCGACCGAAAAACCGGTTCCGACTTTTCGGGAAGCGCTCTGGAATCGATCGGTTATGCCCGTTCCGCGATCACAACACATACCGTATCGGGACTGTCTCTATCCCGATCGGGTCAGAAGCCCCGTCCCGCTCAGCGCGCGCCGGCTACTCGTACCGAGATCGCGGACGGCTGAGCGGCGTTGTGGACGATCGCGTGCGTCTGCGCCTTGAAATCCGCCGGCTTCGCCTTGAGGATATTGGGCACGAAGGTCTGCGGATTGCGGTCGATCAGCGGGAACCAGCTGCTCTGCACCTGGACGGCAATGCGATGCCCTTTCTTGAAGACATGCGATGCCGAATGCAGATCGATGGTGTAGCGCAACACCTTGCCCGGCGCGATCGGCTCGGGCTTTTCATAGCTGTTGCGGAAACGGCCGCGGAAGACGTCGTTCGCGACCATGCGCTGGCGACCACGCAACTCGGCCGGCGTCGCTTCGTCCGATGGCGAGACGTCGATCAGCTTGACCACCCAGTCGGCATCGGTGCCCGTGGTGCTCGCGAAGAGCTGGGCGGCGACATCACCTGAGATCGTCAGATCCTCGGTTAGCGGCTCGGTCTGCCAGAACAGCACGTCCTTGCGCTTGGCGAAGGGCGCCTGGTCGTCGGCGATCCAGCTCGACCAGGTCGAACTCGGGTGCATGAAGGGCTTGAGGTTGGCGCGATCGCGATAGGGCACCGGGTTGGCGGGATCCGACACGAAGCTGTCGGGCTTCTCGCCCGCGCCAGGCGCTTCGAAGGACAGTCGGCCGCCACTGCGCAGATAGAGTTTGCGCTCGACGCCCTCGACCGGCGGCCATTGCTTGAGCTTCTGCCACTGGTTGCTGCCCGACTGGAAGACCATCGCCTCGGGCTGGTCGAGCGTGCCGATCCCCTTCAGCCAGTAACGGAACCAGGGCAGCTCGACATTGGCGCGGAATTCGGTGCCGGTCTGCGATCCGAGCGGATAGGGACCGTATTTGCTGCCCTCGCCGCGCCAGCCGCCATGGTTCCACGGCCCCACGACCAGATAGTTGAGCCCCTTGTCGTCGCCCTTTTCCTGATTGGCGTAGATTTCCATCGGACCGTAGAAATCCTCCTGATCCCACCATCCGGCGACGATCAGATTGGGCGTCGCCACCCTGGCGGGCATCATGTGAGAGGTGCGGCCGGTCTTCCAGAACGCGTCGTAATTGGGATGATCGACGAAATTCTGCCAGCTTGGCATGGTCCGGCCCAGCTTCTGCTGGTCCAGCGTCGCGAGATCCTTCTGTTTCAGATACCAGTCATAGGCATCGTCGGTGCCGAAATCGAAGGGTTTCATCGATCGGCCATCGGTCTCCAGCGCCGATACCCAGGACCAGGCATAATCGAGGCGGAAAGCGCCATTGTGCAGGAAATCGTCGCCGATGAACATGTCCTCGGGCGAGGCCTGCGACGACACCGCCTTGAGCGCGGGATGCGGATCGATCGTCGCGATCGCCGCGGTCCAGCCGCCATAGGACACGCCGAACACGCCGACCTTGCCGTTGTTGTCGGGCAGCGTCTTCACCAGCCAGTCGATCGAATCATAAGTGTCGGTCGCTTCGTCGATGCCGTCGGGCGTCGTCCTGGTCGGGCGCAGATTGACGAACTCGCCCTCCGACGTGAAGCGCCCGCGAATATCCTGGAAGACGAAGATATATTTGTCGGCCGCCAGTTCGCCATAGCCGCCGTCCTTGGTCAGCGCCCGATCGATCCGCGCCGATGTGAATCCATAGGGCGACCGCGTCATCATGATCGGCAATTTCTCGGTCACGCCCTTGGGACGCCAGACCTGTGCGTGCAGCTTCACACCGTCGCGCATCGGGATCATCACGTCTTCGCTGACATAGCCCGAAACGGGGGCCTCGACGGGCGCCGGGCTGGCCTGCGCAAGTGCCGCGGACGTCGACAGGATCGGCGCGGAGAGCCCGCACGCCAGGGCGATCGCGAGCAGCTTCGCCCGGCGTCCCGGATTGCCATTGAATATGCGCATATGGTGCCTCCCCGTTTTGGGACTAACGAGACGATCGGAAATCGATTGTCAGTTGGAACCAAAATTCTCCAATCGAGATTACAAATCCTGAACAGGAGGTCCGACAAACATTCCCGGCTTTACCGATCGAGTGCGACCTCGACCGTCGTCGAGAGGCCGGGACGAAGACGCGGCAGGCCCGGCTGGCCGGCATCCAGCACGATCCGCACCGGCACGCGCTGGACGATCTTGGTGAAATTGCCCGATCCCGGCTCGAAGGGCAGCAGCGAGAACTCGGAGCCGGAGGCCGGAGCGAAGCTTTCGACATGGCCGGTCAGCGCGTCGCCGCCCAGCGCGTCGACCTCAACCCGCGCCTTTTGGCCGACCAGCATGCGCCGGGTCTGCGTCTCCTTGAAATTGGCGACGACATACAACCCCTGGCTGGGGACCAGGGTCAGCAGGCGCGTGCCGGGCTGGACAAAATCGCCCGGCTGCGCCTGACGATTGCCGACCGTGCCGGAAACGGGCGCGCGGACGAGAGTGTAACCGCGATCCTGTTCGGCGAGACTGAGAGCCGCGCGCGCGCGCTCGGCACCGGCCAGCGCACGCGCCAGATCGGCCTCCAGGCTGGCGCGCCGGGTTGCGGTCACCGTCGCGCGGTCGCGCGTCGCGGCGAGGCTGGCAACGTCATGCTGCGCCTTGGCGCGGGCATCGGCGGCGGCCGCGCTGACGCGCTCGGCATCGCGGCGGGTGGCGAAACCGCGCTCGGCCAGCGCCGCGAAACGATCATTATCGGCCTCGGCACGGCGGCGCTCGGCATCGGACGATGCGATCGCGGTCCGCGCGACCGCGATATCGGCATCGGCCAACCGGTTCTCCGCAACGTGTGAGGCGAGCGCAGCACGCGCGGCCGCCACCCCGGCATCGGCGTCGTGCACCGCGGCCTCGGCCGCGGCGAACCGGGCCGCGAATTCGCGATCGTCGATCCGCGCCAACGGATCGCCGACACGCACCTGCTGATTGTCGCGGACGAGGATCTCGGCGATCTGACCGCCGATCCGCGACGAAACCACCGTGCTGTCGGCGCGCAGATACGCATTGTCGGTCGATTCATGCGATGCCGGCGACAAGATCCAGGCGACGCCCGCAGCGCCGATCAGCAAAGCCAAGCCACCCGCCACCAATGCGCGCGGCATCCGGCGCGCGGGCGGCGCGGCGGCCGGGGCCGCAACGATCGGCTCCGCCGTCAGCGCATTCATGGCGTGATCACCAGCAATGTCGATGTGGCGGAGGCAAGCAACCGCCCGGTCGCATCGGTCAGCTTCGCTTCGGCAAAGGCGACGCGGCGTCCGATCGACACGACGATCCCCTCCGCGCGCACCCGTCCGGTTTCGGCGGTCATCGCTCGGTGATACGCCACTTTGAGTTCGAGCGTCGTATAGCTCTGCCCGGGCGCGAGCCGCGAATGGGTGGCAATGCCGCAGGCGGAATCGAGCAGCGTCGCCGCATAGCCGCCATGGACGGTGCCGAGCGGATTATAGGTGCGCCCGTCGGGCTCGCCCTCGAACACCGCACGCCCCGCCTCCACCTCGACCAGCGCGAAATCGAGCGTGCGGCCGATCGGCGGCTGATTGCCGTGCGCGAGCATCGCGCGGATCTGCTCGAGGCCGGAAAGATCCGAGCCGTCACTCATGCGCCGCCTCCCAGCCCGAAGCGCTGCCGGATCGCCGCCGCGGCATGCGCCAGGATCGCATCGGACTGCGCCGGATCCGCGACGGCGCGCGACAAGGACAGCGCGCCGACCATTTCCGAAAGCATCGCGCTGGCAGCGGCGGCAGCATCGGCCACGCCAAGGCGCGCCAGCGCATCGGCCAGCCAGCCGGTGAGCGCCGCGATCCCCCTGCCGAAGCGTTCGCGCGATACGGGTTCCAGCCGCGCCATATCGGTCGAGAGTGCAGCGATCGGGCAGCCGCGTTCGCGCGAATCGCGGTGACGCTGCGACAGGTAAAAGCCGACATAGGCGTCGAGTGCGGCGCCCGGATCCCGTGCGGCCGCCTCGCGATCGAAACGGCCGCGCACATCATCGAACATCACGTCGATCGCCGCGGCGACCAGATCGTCCTTCGATGCGAAATGCGCATAGAAACCGCCATGGGTGAGCCCGGCCTGTTTCATCAGCGCCGCCACACCGACGCCGTCCGGCCCCTTGGCGCGGATCGCGGACGCGGCCTCCCTCAGGATCTTTTCGCGGGTCTTTCCCCGGTGCTCGGCATCGTAGCGCATCACTGCCTCTTGCTTTATATGATGATCATCATATTATCTACGCCAGGCAAACGCAAGGGGTGAAGGACAATGTCGGGCACGACGATCGCCCCGGAAGACCTGCCGGATACGCGCAAATATCTGATCTTCGGCGTGATGGCGTTCGGCCAGTTCATGGCGTTGATCGACATCCAGATCGTCGCGTCCTCGCTCAACGAAGTCCGCGCCGGCCTGTCGGCAAGCGCCGACGAGATCAGCTGGGTGCAGACTGCCTATCTGATGGCCGAGCTGGTGATGATCCCGTTCGCCGCCTTCCTGGCGCAGGCGGTGTCGACACGCTGGCTGTTCGCGCTGTCGGCCGGCCTGTTCACGCTGGCGAGCGCCCTGTGCGGCCTGGCGTGGAGCATCGAATCGATGATCGCCTTTCGCGCGCTGCAGGGCTTTGTCGGCGGCGCGATGGTGCCGACGGTGTTCGCGACCGGCTTCGTGCTGTTCACCGGCAAGCAGCGCGCGATGATCCCCGCGATCCTCGGCATGGTCTCCGTGCTTGCGCCGACATTGGGGCCGACATTGGGCGGATGGATCACCGATGCCTTTGGCTGGCGCTGGATCTTCTATATCAACATCGTGCCGGGCGCGCTGGTCGCCGCACTGGCCTTTCTGCTGATCCGCGTCGACAAGGCCGATCTGTCGATGCTCAAGCGGATCGACTGGATGCATCTGGCGGCGATGGCGGTGTTCCTCGGCGGCCTCGAATATGTGCTGGAGGAAGGCCCCAGGAACGACTGGTTCGAGGATGATGCGATCGCGATCGGCGGCTGGCTGTCATTCGTCGCGCTGCTGCTGTTCCTCGAACGCTCCTTCCGGTCGAGCCGGCCGATCGTCAGCCTGACGCCGTTCCGCCGGCCGACATTCGTCTTCGCCTGCGTCTTCAACCTGGTGATCGGTTTCGGCATCTATTCGGCGACCTATCTGGTGCCGGTCTTCCTGGGCAGCGTGCGCGGCTACAACGCGTCGGAGATCGGCACGACCGTGTTCGTCGCCGGGCTGATCCAGATGCTCGGCGTGCCCGTCGCCGCCGGCCTGTCGCAGCGGATCGACCCACGGATCATGATCACCTGCGGGCTCGGCCTGTTCGCCATTGGCCTCTGGATGTTCAGCTTCATGACGCCCGAATGGGGATTCCACGCGCTGCTCTGGCCGCAGGCGGTGCGCAGCTTCGCGATCATGCTGTGCATCGTGCCAAGCGTGACCATGGCGCTGAACGGTTTCGAAGGTCCGGAGCTCCGCTATGCCTCCGGCCTGTTCAACCTGATGCGCAACCTGGGCGGCGCGATCGGCATCGCATTGGTCAACACCTGGCTGCAGGACAATGCCCGGCTGCACATGCTGCGGCTGGGCGAGGCATTGGGCAGCGCCGGACGCAGTGGCAGCGAACTGATCGAGGCGCTTGCCCGTCACGCAACCGCGGTCACGCCCGATCCGGCCCGCGCCCTGGCGATGGCGCAGGCGATCGCAGGCCGGATCGTCCAGCGCGAAGCGCTGACGCTGGCGTTCAACGACGTCTTCCGGCTGATGGCGCTGCTGTTCGTCGCGGCGCTGGTGCTGGTGCCGTTCTGCCGGCCGATCCGCCAATCTTGAGGCACCGGAATCGCCCCGTCAGGCGATCCGGATGAAATCCATGCCGCAGAAGATCAGCCGCGACGGCACGCCGTTCACCGCCCCATCGAACCAGACCCGCGTGACGCCGCCCACATCCTCCTTGGGCGACCAGAAGCCGGCCGGCCGGCGGACGAACTCGCCCGCCCCCTCCGCGACGAGCGCATTGCCGCGCGCCAGGACGGCGAAGGTCCCTTCCGACGAGCCATATTCGCCGACCAGGGGCTTGAGCGCGGCAGCAACCGCGGGCTGGGGCAACGCTCCACCACGGCCGAACAGCGTACCGCCCCACCAGAAGCGATCGCGCGTCTCCCCGAAATCCAGCGAATGCGCGGCATAGCCCGGATGGTCGGTCGCGAGCGACGCATTGCCGGCAAGCTCGACCCTGCCCTCTCCGCTCCCGTCGGCGAGCACCAGCCCGACATTGGTCGCGCGCAGCGTGACCGAGCGGCCGTCGGGCCCGACAAAATTGCCGGCATAGCTTTCCGGTTTCGGCACGCGGCGGAACGCGAACGGATCGGGGGGCGGCGGCAGCGCGGTTCCCGCCGCGACCGCGCGCATGAGCTGGACCGCATAGGCCGAGGTCTGGCGCGGACGATAGGAGATCAGCCGCCCGTTGACGCTGGCGAAACAGGCGACGCCGGCCGCCGGATCGGCATGGAAGGCCGACGAGAAGAGCGTCATGCCGCCGGTATGATGGAGCGCGGGCTTGCCGTCGATCTGCACCGTGCCGAAACCGCTGGCATAGCGCGCACCCGGGCCGAATTCGGAGGAGGCGATATCGGCGGCAAGCAGTTTCCGCGCCGCCGCGTCGGACATGAGCGGCCCGCCCCTGCCCGCGCCGAGCGCGAGCACATAGCGCAGATAGCCCGCCATGCCGTCCGCCGAGGCGGCGACGGCGCCCGCCGCATTGTCGGACTCGCTCCATGGCCCCGCGATCAGCGCGACGCGGCTCATTGCCGCGCCATCCTCGCGGAACGGCACATAGCCCGTTGCGTAGCGCCCGCGATCGGCGGTGCGGATATGCGCGGTGGCACCCGCCATGCCCAGCGGCCTCAGGACATCGTCCTCCAGCGCCTGGACATGCGATTTGCCGGAGACCTTGCCGATGATCAGCCCGAGCATGGCATAGCCGATATTGCTGTACGACATGCGCGCGCCCGGCTTGTAACCGGTCCACAGCTTGCCGTCGGGTGTGCGCGGAAACACCGGCGCGTCATGCGCCAGCCCGCCGGCATGGTTGAGCAGTTGCAGCACCGTCATCGGCTGGGCGGGCAGCGGCACGCCGGCAAGATAGCGGGAGACCGGCGCATTGAGATCGATCAGCCCCTTGTCCTGCGCGGCATGCAGCCACAGCCCGCTGATCGACTTGCTGATCGACCCGATCTGGAAAAGCTGATCGGGATTCACCGCCACGCGCTTGTCGACATCGGACCAGCCGACGCTGAGCGATGCCGCGAAACCCTGCGCATCGACCAGGCTGATCGTCATGCCGGGCAGGCCGACCGCGTCGAGTTCGGCGGCAGCATAGTCGCGCAGCCGCTCCAACGCCTCGCCATAATCCCTTTCCGACTTGTTTCGGATCGCGAGCGTCGCCGGCGTCTTCGCCGCACTCGCCATCGCGGGCAGGCTCGCCGCGACGGTCCCGACCGCCGCCATGCCGAGCAGATCGCGCCTGTTCACGCCCATCATTCTTCTCCCAATCCGGTTTTCCGCCGCCGCGGTTCGCCGCGCATGCTCCGGTCAAACCCCGATCTCGTCAAGGCAGAGAATGGCCTGAACAGGACAAGATTGTCCGAATTTGCACTTAGGGAGCGACTGGAGAGAGGCGATCGAAGACGACGACCGCATCGAAGGCGGTGGCGGGCGGCATCCGCATCTCGGTCGCGAAATTGGCGCGGATCGTCTGGTCTCGCGCCAGCCATGCCGCGGCACGCGGCACCGTTCGGGCGGGGCGGATGTCGAGCATTAAATCACCGCGCCCGACGGCCGCGAGCGCGGCATCCAGGCTGCCGGGCGCCTGCGCATCGGATATCGCATCGGGCGCCGCCGATGCGGAACTGGCCGCGACGATCAGCAGGTCCTTGCCCAGCGCCTTGCGCAGATGCTGCCCCATCGCCATCGGCGCGTGCGCATAGACATCCCAGATGCCACCGCGCAGCGGCGCGTTCACGACATGGCCGTTGTGCGCGAACACCAGCACCCGGCCCGCCGGCCCTTCGCGATCGAGCACCCAGCGGACATTCTCCGCCATCGCGGCATCGCGCACGGCATCGGCCCTGTAGAGGCCGGGCGACAGCGCCACGTCCGGCGCCTCGGGCGGCGCGGTGGCGAACAGCGCCTCGAGCTGGCGCGTGGCGATCATGTTGTGCCGGGCCCAATCATAATCGGCCCGCGTCGAAGCGGCGATCAACGCCGTGCGATGGCGATCGAAAAAGCCGATCAGATCGCCGATGGCTTCGCGTAGGCGGGCATGATCGCGTGGCGCGAGCGCTGCATAACCGTCATGGCTGAAACGATCGACAAAGGCCGTAACGGCCGCGCGCGCGTCGCGCGATTGGTCTGGCGCGACGCGGGCCAGATAGGCCAGGCTGTCGCGCAAGGTCGCACCGGCATTGCGCCACAGCCCGCTGGCTTCCCCGCCGCTCATGTCGATGCCGTAAAAGCCGATCCTGCGGCCCGGGTCGCGCCCGGCATTATAGCCGCGTATCCATTTGATGAGTTCCGCATTCTCGGGATAGCGCCCGAACCCCCAGCTGAGGCGGCCGGGCAGGAGCCGGCGAATATCGCCCGGCCCGCCCGCGGCATAATCATGCAGAGGGCGCGCTTCGTTGAGCCCCGATTCGATCGCGATCGCGGTGAAGCCGCCATGCTCGACAAGATAGCGGAAAAGGCAGTTGCGAAAGGCGAGCGGCTCGTGCGTGCCATGGCCGGGTTCGCCGAGCGCGACGACCCGCGCGGTGCCGATCATCGACAGGATCGGCGCCATCGCGGCCTGGTGCGATGGCGAGGAACAGTCGGACAGGGGAATGATGCGCCCCCGTGCCCATGCGGCAAAGGCATCCGCCCCGCTATCCGGCTGTCGCGCCGCAGCGGGCGAGACAGCTAGCGCCAGCGCGAGCAACGGCCATGGTCGGAAACACCATGACCGTGCCGCACCGCATTTCACGGCAGGTCGATCCGATAGGCCGGCACGCCGGTCAGCAACAGCCGCTGCGCCTGGCCGTCGATCAGCGTATCGAACGCCAGCCATTCGGGCGCATGCGCCGGGCTGGCCATGCGGAAACGCTCGCCATCGGGATCGAGCGGCGTGGCGTCGCCATCGGCATAGGCCATCATCAATTGGCCGTTGCGGACGAGAATGCGCACATCGGGCCCTTCCTCGCCATGCATGCGATAATGGCCGACGAGCGGACGATAAGCGGCGGGCGCTTCGGCAGGCGCCTTTGTCCTTTCGCTGACATAAGCGGTCACGCCCTCCACCACATCGGTCACGGCGCCCTTGTCGTCGCGGAAGAATGTGAAGGCGCGCGGCCCTCTGGGCGTCACATGCAGCCCCCAGCTCTGCCCGCCCAGGCGCGCGAGCGGCAAGGCGGCACCGCCCTCGCTCAATGTCAGTCCGCCCCTGGCATCGGGCGCGAAGCTCAGCTTTTCTCCCTTCGGCCCCACGAACCGGCCGGCGAAACCAGCCGCATCGATACGCGGCTTGGGCGCCGCGTCGGCGGGCTTGGGCGTACCGCCGCTGGCCCGAACCAGGCGGGCGATGACGCGATCGCGCAGCGCCCCGTCGAGCGGGCCGTTGGCGAGGAAGACCACCGCGAAACCATCGGCCAGATGCGCCGACAGATAGGCGCGGAAGCCCGCGATCGAACCACCATGCGCGATGATGCGCCCACCGTCCTGCACATCGACGCCATAGCCGTAATCGTCGCTGACCGGCGTCGCGAAGCGGTCGAAGGCGCGGACCGAGATCAGCCGACCGGATGGCGTGTCGCCCCGCGCCAGCAGCATCCGGGCGTAAGCGCTCATGTCCCCAACGGTCGAGACGATCGCGCCGTCCGATGCGAGATAGTCGAACCAGGGTGCCTCGACAAAACCGCCATCGGGTGTCCGCTCATAGCTGGTTGCGATATGGCCGCGCAGCCGGCCGTCGATCTGCGGCGCGCTTGCGGCCATGCCCAATCGATCGAACACGCGCTGCTGCAGGATCAGCGGATATGGCCGCTGGTCGATCTTCTCCGCCGCATAGCCGAGCAGTTGATAGCCCGAATTGGAGTACCAGAAATGCGCGCCCGGCGCGTAGCGCGGTTCGAATTCGTTGAGCGCGGCGATCACGAAACGCATCGACGCGACATGGGTGAGATAATTGGGCAACCCCGCCGTATGCGTCATCAACGCATGGCCGGTGATCGCCGGAAAGCGCGAGCGCGGATGGAAATCGGGCAGGTAACGCGCGATCGGCGCTTCGGGGTCGAACCGCCCCTCATCGGCGAGTTGCATCATCACGATCGCGTTGAACGATTTGGAGATCGATCCGATCGCGAAGCGCGTCTCCGCCGTCACCGGCTGGCGGCGCGCGATATCGGCATAGCCGTGGGTCGCCGCCATCAGCATCCGATCGCGGCTGGTGACCGCGACCGCGAGGCCGGTATTGCCCGGCGCCGCTTCGACCATGGCGCGGACATCGGCGAGCGCGGCGCGCATCGCCGCGGTTTCGGTCTGTGCGCCGGCAATCGGCGCGACGAACAGGAGGCCCAGCGCAAGCGAGAGCGCGGCCAGCAGGGATTTCATGACAGACATGCGTTCACCAGCTCCTCAAATGCCGGGCCCGGCCGCATCGGATCGGCGACGGGCAAACCCCATTGTGCGCGGCCGAATGCGATCGCCTCGTCCGCGGCCTCGGCCGAAAGCCCCGCTGTGTTGAGCGACACGCCGGCACAGCGCGCCGCGGGGTTGGTCAGCCGGGCCAGCCGCAGCGAAAGCGCGACGGCTTCGTCGATCGATGGCAAGGCATAGTCGGAAAGGCCGACGATATTGTCCCGCCCATAAGCGTGGCAGAGCACCAGGACGTCGGGTTGCGAGCCGTGGAGCAGCCCCAATGACACGCCCGCATAGGAGGGATGGAAGATCGATCCCTGCCCCTCGATCACGTCCCAATGATCGGGGTCGGCTGCGGGGCTGAGCAGTTCCGCCGCGCCCGCGACGAAATCGCTGATGACGGCATCGATCGGGATGCCCGATCCCGCGATCATGATCCCGGTCTGCCCGGTTGCGCGGAAATCGGTGTCGAGCCCGCGCGCGCGAAATGCCGCGGCGAGCGACAGGGCAGTATATTTCTTGCCCAGCGCGCAATCGGTGCCGATCGTCAACAGGCGCTTGCCCGATCGGGGGCGCCCCGTGCCGATCGGCAGGTCGGCCGGCGGCGTGCGGATATCGATCAGGCGCCGGCCGAGCCGGGCGGCCGCGGCGTGAAGGCGCGGATCGGCGGACAGCCGGTCATGCGCGCCGCTGACGATGTCGAGCCCCGCTTCCAGTGCCTCGAGCATACAGGGGATCCACGCCTCGCGGATACCCCCGCCGATCGAGGCCATGGCGAGCACCAGCGCACGCGCGCCGGCGGCATGGGCCTGGTCGGTTCGCATGACGGGCAGGCCCAGCGAAGCGCGGGCACCAGCGCATTTATATTCGGCGACGCACAAGGACGGCGCCCAGTCGCGCAAGCCCAGGCCGGTCTTCAGGAACGTCGTGTCGTCGGCATCGCCCAGGAAGAGCAGATAGGGGCGCGGCAGATCGATCGGCACGCCGCTCATGGCCTGATCTCCGATCGAACGGGTCGGCCGGGCCGCGCGTCGGCCACCAGTTTCCCGCCATCGACGACAAGCACGCCGTTCACCATCACATAGCGGAAGCCGTCCGAATAGCGTGCGGCGTCGCCATAGGTCGCCTTCGTGCCCACCGTCCTGGGGTCGAACAGCACGATATCCGCATCGGCGCCGGCCTGGAGCCGCCCCTTGCGCCGCATCGCGGGTACGAAGCTTTCCAGCCTTTGCGCCGGCATCAGCGCCATCTTGCGGATCGCCTCGCTCCAGCCCAGCACCTGCGTGTCGCGCACATAATGGCCAAGCACACGCGCGAAGGTGCCCGCCGAACGCGGATGGCTGTTCGGCCCCTCGACATTGCCGGCATCGCTTGCCACCAGCACCAGCGGATCGCGCAGCAGCGCCGCGATCGTCGCTTCGCTGTTCATATGCATGATCACGCCATCGTCGCCGGTGCCCGAACGCAAAGCGTCGAACTCGGCCTGGGTCAGTCGCTTGCCGGTGACGCGCGACTGGAGATCGCCGACGGTGACGCCCCAGCGCTTTTCCCAGCCGGGTTCGAAGATCACGCTGCGGATCGCGTCGACCGAACCGTCCCAGGGATAGGTCTCGGTCGAAACGTCGATGCCACGCTCGCGCGCCGCGCGCATCAGCTGCACCATCAGCGGCGCATCGGACATCGCCATGCTGTTGATATGGACGACATGGACGCAGGCCTTGGTGATCGCGGCGTTGGCGATGCTTTCCTGTACCGATTCCAGCGTGCTGTCGGGTTCAACCAGGCTGCCGTAGCGGACATGGGTGAAGACGCAGCTCTTCGTCTTTCCGGCGACGCGGGTGACGTCGAGCATTTCCTTGTGCGTGATGCCCGGCGCATATTGCGTGCCGCTGCCGACGCCGATCGCGCCGTCGCGCAGCCCCTCCTCAAGCAACGGCGCCAGGCGCGCATATTGGGCGTCGGGAATAGGCTGGTTGATCTCTGCCGCGGTAAAGGCGGCCATTTCGTCGCCGAGTGCTGCGAGCCCCGCCGCACCGCCGCCTTTCTGGAGGAAGTAGCGGATGGCGGTGTGGCCGACGCTGGTGCCGTAATTGATGCGTTCGCGCCCCTGTTTCGCATCGTACCATTTCGCGACCGGATAGGTGCCGATCTCCAGCTCGAGCCGGGTGGTGACACCGTCCTTCGCTTCATAGGCGGCGGTTTCGTCGTTGGTGGCGTGCGAATGCAGGTCGATGAAGCCCGGCGCCGCCATCAGGCCGCGCGCATCGATGGTGCGCCGCCCTTTGATCGGCGCTTCGGTGACGGCGACGATCCTGTCGCCATCGACCGCGATGTTGCGGATTCCATCGAGCCCGGTTTCCGGATCGATCGTCCGCGCACCGAGATAGACGATGTCATGCACGGCGCCGGCGGACGGCGATTGCGCCGTCCCCGGAACCGCTGCGAACGCGAGGATCGAGGCGGCGGCCAGAACCGCCGGAGATGTTCGACGAACCATCAGAACCCCGCCCTCAACGATAGGGTGACGCTACGCGGCTCACCCACGACATTGCCATAGAACAAGGTCTGATAATTGTTGATGTAATAGAGTTTGTCGAAGATGTTCTTGACGTTGAGCTGCAATCGCCAGCGATCGAAATTATAGCCCATCGAGGCATCGACGAGCGTGTAGCTCGGCAGGTCGCGGGTCGAGCCGTCAAAGGCGGTCTTGACCGAGTCGACGAAGCGGATACCGCCGCCGACGAACAGGCCGCCGTCGAAATCATAGCTGGTATAGAGGCTGGCGCTGGTCTTGGGCAGGAACGTGATGGTCTTGCCGACCGCCGTCGGATCGGCGTCCTTGCTGATCTTGGGATCGAGAATGGTCAGGCCGGCATTGACCTGCCAGGACTTGGTCACGCGCCCGATCGCTTCCAGCTCCAGCCCGCGATGGCGCACTTCGCCCAGCGCGCGATAGCGATCGAAGCCGTCGGGCCCCTGCTGGTCGTAGACGCCCTGATTGGCCTGTCGAAGATCGAAGAGCGCGCCGGTGAGCAGGATGCGCCGATCGGGCGAGACATATTTCACGCCCAGCTCATATTGCTTGCCGGCGAGCGGCGGCAGCACATTGTCGTTGATGTCGATCGTCAGCTGCGGCTGGAAGGACTCGCTGTACGAAGCATAGATGTTGAGCCCCTTGATCGGCTCCACCGTCACCGCGGCGCGATAGCTCAATTGCCCGTCGCCGCTGAAATCGCGCCACGGCCCGTCATCGGAGCGGGTGGAGATATCGGGTTTGGAATAGGACAGGCCGGCGAGCAATGTCACCGGCTCCGCCACCTTCAGCACCGCCTGGCTGGAAAGGGTGAGGAATTTGCGGCGCCGTCTGTCTTCGAAGATCGTGCCGGGGAAGATTGCCGAGCCGATGATCGCGTCGATCGCATCGACACCGTCGAAGATGTTCGCATGTCCGGTTCCGCTACCATCGACCTCCGGCAGGCTCTGGCGGGTGAAGGACGCGGTGCTTTGATAGATCGCCGACGCCGAGATGAAGCTGTCGGACATGCCGAGTTCGTCGAGCTTGTAGATGGTCGACGCGCCGATGCTGAAATCTTCGACCGGGAATTTCAGGAAATTCTGGATCTGGAACGAGAAGTCGCCATTCTCTTCCAGCCCATAGGCATAGGCGGCGGGGCCGCGCGTATGGGTCTTGAGATAATTGGCTTTCAGGCTGATCGACCAGACCGGAGAGACTTCCCAGTCGAGCCCGGCATTGATGCGCTTCACCGAAGTGACGAGGTCGAAATCCTTCGATCCGATGAAGAAGGACCGCCCGACCGGGGCCGGCGATCCGTCCGCCAATGTCGGGATGCCGTCGAAACCGGTGCGGCGATAATGTTCGTAGCCGCCATGCACATAGCCGGTGAGGCCATCGGCGATATCGGCATCGATGCCGCCGTACAGCACGGTCTTGCGGGAATCGACGTGCCGCATGAAGCTGCCGGCCTGCTCATGCGCGGCAATGCCGATCGCGCGGACCGAGCCGGAGGCATTGAGCGCGTGCGCCACCTGCCCTTCCAGCCGCCAGCGCCCCCATGAACCGCCGAGCAGTTCGACATAATTGGGCGTATCCGGCCGCGCGCCCTTCGACACGAGATTGATCAGGCCGCCGGGGCTGGCCGCGCCATAAACCACCGAGGCCGGCCCCTTGACGATCTCCATGCGCTCGATCGTCGCATAATCCGGCTCATAGATGAGCGAGCCGATGGTCAGCCCGTCGAACGCCGCCCCGCCGGCGAAGCCGCGCAGCTTGACGATCGTGCCGAACCCTTCCTGATTGCCCGCGAACAGCGCGCCCGGCGCATATTGTGCCATCTCGCCCAGGGTTTTGAGGTCGGCGGCCTTGAGGAAATCCTTGCTCACCAGGCTGATCGCCTGCGGCACTTCCTCAATCGGCAGCGGCAGGCCGGTGGTGCCGCTCGTATCCTCGGTCAGGTAACGATAGGCGCCGGTGACGACGATGTCCGCGCCGGTTTCGGTCGTCTGGGGCTCGGCATTCTCCGCCCCATCCTTCTGCGCGCCGCCGTCCTGCGCATATGCCGGGCTTGCGAGCAGCCCGAGCTGGACGGCCAGCGCGCTCGCGGTGAGCAAGCGTGTCAATCGCACGGGACGTCCATGTCCCGCGCACGCGTCATTGCCTTGCCAGAGCGTCGTCATTGCGCCCCCTCCCTGAAATGTTGATCTGAATTGCGGAGGAAGCGTCGACCTCTCCTCCCGCCCGGTTTCCCGCCAGGCAGGCCAAGAAAAGGCTCATGACACCTTTCTGTCAATTGATAGTTTCATTGGAAAACTAACATCTTTTGCGGTAGGAAATCGCGAGCAGCAGGGAGAGATGCCATGGAAGATGACGAAGTCCGGAAAAGCGCGGTTTCGACGTCGGCAAGCGATCCGCCCGCCGCTTCGCCGGCGATCCCCAACGTGCCTTTGCTGCGCCGCCTTCAGGCCGAGCTGGAGCGCTATACATCGGCCGAACGGGCGGTGGCCCGGCACATATTGGCCAATTACGCGACGCTCGCCTTCGAGACGGCCGAGTCGCTGGCCGATCGGGTGGGGGTCAGCGCGATCACCGTGGGCCGGTTCTCCCGCCAGCTCGGCTATCGTAATTTCAAGGCGCTCAAGAACGAACTCAAGGACAGCACATCCGATGCCTTTCCCTGGCTGATCGGCCCCGACCTGGCCGAATTCGTCGATGCGCCCGGCCAGCCGAGCGACCTGGAAAGCAGCCGCCAGCGCGAGATGAACGCGCTGATGGCTGTCTATCGCCTGGCGGAGACGCCGGGTTGGGCGGCACTGGTCGCGTTGCTCGCACAGTCGCGCACCGTCCATATCGCCGGCTTCCAGACCGAGCGCGGCATTGCCATGCTATTGGCCAATCATCTGCAATTCATGCGTGACGGTGTCCGGCTGGTCGATCTGAGCGCAGGCAATTATGCCGATGTCTTCGCCTATGAAGAGACCGACACCTGCCTCGTCGTCATCGATATCCGCCGCTATTCGCGTCAATCCTATCTGATCGCCGAACAGGCCAGCCAGCACGGTATCCCGCTGATCGTGCTGACCGACATCTATTGCGACTGGGCACCGCGCTTCACCCGCCATGTCGTCGCGGTGCCGACGCAGACCGGAATGTTCTGGAGCTCACCCGTCGCGCTGGTCTGCGCGGTGAACCTGATGGTGAACGGCGTCATCAAGCTGATCGGCGCGCGCGTCGAGCAGCGGCTGGAAAAACTCACCCGCCTCCACCAGACCTTCACCGGCTATGTCGGCCACCAGCCGCCCCGACCCAAAATGCCGTGACATGTTTGCCGATGCGTCCGGGGACGGGATTATGCTCCCGTCCCCGGGGGTGATCAGACCAGGGTCACCTGGAAAAAATCCTCGGTCGTGGAGGCGCCGATGGAATCGAAACTCCATTGCAGCGACGAGGTGATGGCGGTCCCCGGATTAAGCCCGGTAAACACTGCCTCCAGCATCAGTTCACCCGCAGTCGTACCGGATTTCTTCTGCACGGTCATCGATGCGCCCGGCGCGGTGCTCGCATCGGCTTCCTGCACCAACTGGCAGCCGATGGTTGCGAAACCGATCGCCTCGAGGCGCACAAGATATTTTCTCGAAAAGGCTTTTCCAAAGCCGCCAGCTTCCAGAGAAAAGGCGTTCACCACAAGGGTTCCGGTCAGCGTCTGCAGGTTCGTCGTGGCGCCGGAAGCGGCGCTTCTGGTAAATTTCACCAGGTTCTTCTGAAGCGAAGCCGGAATGGCCGAAGATGGTGAAACGATATGCTTGCGCGCACGCGAATGAGCAAAATAAAGCGTGTTGTTGCGGCCCAGCGCATCATTGTTCATGCCGGTCATCATCATCCGCGCGGGACCATCGCTTCCCTTGAACCAGCTATTGCTCCCGAACTGCACGATACCATCGGACTGGAACTGATAGGGCGCCAGGCCCGATGGGCTGTTCCAGCCGGTGAAGTGGCAATCATCGAAGCTCACCGAGTTGCTCGAACTGCTTTCCGCCAACAGATATTCGTGCGTGCTTTCGAAGTAGCAGCCCTTGAACGTGACGTTCCTGGCATCGGTAAGATCGATTGTCTTCTGACCGGTCACACCACCGCCTTCGAAACGACACCCGATGAAGTTCACGACCTCGGCGGACCGCAGATAGACATGGCTGGATGCATGATTGGTGAAATCGCAGGAAATGAAATCAACGGCGTTTGTCGTCCAGGCATCGACCTTCACGCCATAGCTGGCACCGGCAAACGTACATTGGCTGAATTTCGACGTCTGCAGCAGCTTGTTGCAGCTCAGATTCTTGTCGGTCTGGAGCTGGAATCCGACGTTGTTGAATATGAGACCCGCCACTTCATTCGTGACGCTGATGTCCAGGCCGACCGTCCCGCCATGAAAGCTCAAATGCTCGAAGGTCGCGAAGATAAAGCCCGCCGGATCCTTGTTCACCGCCAGCGCGCCGGCAAATGCATGATTCTGATTGTCGATGATCGAGCCGGCTTGCGAATCCCCGCGCAGGGTGACGAAATTGGGAATCTTCAGCGAATCACCGCTGCTGAGCACATATCGCCCACGCGGAAGGAACACCGTTCCACGACCGGCTTCGACCGCGTTGATCGCCGCCTGGATCGCAGCCCAGTCGCGGGATTGACTCAGGGATGTGACATGCGGGCCGAACGCGGCCTGCGCTGCCGCCAGCGATGCAAAGGAAGCCGACAGGGCATGGAAGGTACCATCGCCCAATGCGCCAAAATCCTTGACCGACACCGTGTCTCTCAACCGGCCCTCGACAGTCCGCACCTGGCTTGGCGAGCCAGAGGGGCTGAAGCCGACCAGAGAGGCGCCGTTGGAAGCGGCAAGTTGCGTGTCTGTGATGTTTGCCATGGTGGTTCTCCTGAGTTGAACAACAGGAGAGTTTGCAGGGAATTTCCTACATGTATCCAACAAAGTGCCACAATAATTCCGGCAAGGTGCGCAACTCTTCTTAGATATGTCCTTGCTTTGGATTGCGCGTCCCGCCCTTGCGAAGAAGGGTAGGACGCAAGGTGTGGACCGAATAATTTCGCGCGTCAGCAGCCCTTGCCGCCAAGCGCGCCGGACAGCATTCCGCCCAGGCCGCCGAGCCCGCCTTTCTTGCATTTCTTCTTGCCCGCGCGCGGCGCCTCATCCTCGTCATCGGCCATGGCGGACATGTCGCCCATATCGGGACCGCCCACCATCATCATGGTCGTCGACCGGAACCGCACCTTGCTGGTCCATTCGAGTTTCCAGGGCGTGGCGGGGTTTGCCGGGCGCGGCGGATAGGAGAAATTCACTTCGGGACCATAGGCATAGAGGCTGGCCATCATGAATTGCGGCGCCGCCGCGCGCACTTCGGCGGGAATGGTGCAGCTTGTCTGGGTCGGCGGCAACACGACCTTTTCGCCGATCAGCCTGCGAACGGTCTCCGGCGACAGCCAGTCCCACAGCCCGCCGCCGAATTCGCGCGTCGCCGACGATGTCCACCACACCAGGTCACCGCCCCGCCCGGCATCCTCCTTCCCGCCGAACGCCCAGGCATAATAGCCGGTGGCGCCCGTCACCGAGCCCCAGCCCAGATTGGTCGCGCCGCCGCTCTGCTCGCTGGCGCGGCCGGCGATGCCGGGCATATAATCCTGCGCCAGGGTGAAATTGATTTCGGGCGAATAATTCCCCGCGACGCGATGGTCGCCGATCAGCGAGGATCCCTTGCCCGGCTGCTTGCCGCCCTTGCCGCTCGGCCACCAGCCGAAGGTCTTGCTGTTGGTCAGCGACGGCCCGCGATCCACGGGCACCCGGGTCGAAAACAGATTGGGCGGCATCTGCCCCGCGGCCAGCTTGGCGAAATCGATGATCACCGGCTGGCCCGGGCCGGCCTTGGCACCGCATCCCCAATAGATCAGCAATCGCCCCTTGGGTCGTTCATATTCGCCGACGGGTTCGGGCGTGCCGGGCGTTGGCGTGATCAGCGGCAGCACATTGCCCATCCGGGCGCCGGCGGGCGGGAAGTGATCGGCCTTGGCCGGTGCCGGCGTCGGTGCCCGGCTCGATCCGAGCCGCAACTGGATCGAATGGGATTCGCGATTGCCGCCGCCGAACATCATGCTCATCGCCCCACCCATGCCACCGCCGGCCATGCCGGCCATGCCGCTCTCGGTGCTGACGCTCATGACGTAGCGGGCAACCGGTGCCGATGCCTGCTGGGCGGTCGACGGCGTGAAGACCAGCCAGCCCCCCGCCAGCACCATGCACGACACCAGCGATATGCGCCCATAGCGATTCATAGGAAGCTCCCCAGATTGTTGCGTGCCCAACCGGGGTGTCCGTTTTTGGCAAATCCGGACAAGAAATCCCCTGCAATTCAACGGCATTGGGGATGATGATAACCGGACGTCGCGGTGATATCTTGGGGACAGGTTTCGGGTTTTGGGTTACTTCCTCACGATCTGCGTGCGGCAAGCACTCATCTGCACCGAATATTTCGATGGCCGCATGATCTCGAGCGCTCTACGGCGGATGTAATCACGCAACAGGTATCGCAATCCGACATGAAATTAAAAAAGATCGACGGTGAGTTCACGCAGCGCGGAGACGCCGAATCCGACAATGATGCAAAGCTCCACGACATCGCGCGCAATCGCTATGCGACCGGGGGATTTGGTCCGCAATGGAATCATCATTCCCTGAGCTTCATGAAGCGACAGGTTTTGTCGCGCATTCTCTATCTGGACCAGCTTTACCGCAAGATCCTGGATGTTCCCGGCGTCATTTGCGAGTTTGGTGTGCATTGGGGCGCCACAATGGCGACCCTGTGCAATCTGCGCGGCATCCACGAACCCTATAACCATTCCCGCCGCATTCACGGCTTCGATACTTTCAGCGGTTTCGTCGATGTCGATGCGGCCGATGGCGGCTTTTCCAGTGAAGGCGACTATTCCACATCGCGTGGCTATGAGGCGGAACTGACCGAGATCCTCAGCCTGCACGAGAGTTTCTCCCCCATTCCCCAGATCCAGAAATTCGAACTGGTGAAGGGCGATGTGACCGCCACGCTGCCCGGATGGCTCGAAGACAATCCCCACGCGATCGTGGCGATGGCGATCTTCGACATGGATATCTACAAACCCACCAAGACCGCATTGGAACTGATCCTGCCGCGCCTGGTCAAAGGATCAATCCTGGTCTTCGATGAATTGAACTGCCCCCATTTCCCCGGCGAAACCAAGGCTCTGGATGAAGTGCTCGGCCTGAACAACATGCGGCTCAAGCGCTTCCCCCATCAGCCTTATTGCGCCTGGGCGGAGTATGGCGCCTGAACGAACCGTCCGCCGCCCGATCGCTGTTCGGCGATACGCTGGCAACGGGATCGAAAAGTCTGGAGCGGGTAGCGGGGATCGAACCCGCATCACAAGCTTGGAAGGCTAGTGCTCTACCATTGAGCTATACCCGCGCACCAAGGAGGGCGCCCTGCCATTGCGCGCGCGGACAGTCAACCGCCTGGATGTCGGTTCAGCGCCGCGGGTCGCCCGCGCTGCCGAGCGGCGCGTCGGCCGGTGGATAGAGCGACCAGGGGCCGGCCGCGGAGCGGTCCGCCGGTGCCAGCCGGGCCCGTTCGTTGGCGGCGGCGATCAGCCGGTCGAGCAGCCGCTGGCCGAACAGCCAGGCGCCCAGGCCCGAATCGGCATTGATATGGCCGAGTTCACCGACATCGACGAAATGGCTGCCCCAGAATTTCGCCATGTTGTGCGCTCGATCGATCGAGGCATATTCGTCGTTGCGGCTGGCGACGACGATCGAGGGGAAAGGCAGGCTCACCTTGGGCGCCGGCCCGAAGCCGCCGACCGAGCGACTGAGCCCCTCATGGTCGCAATCGGGCGGCGCCACGAGCAGCGCGCCGGCGACCGGCCAGCCATAGGGTTGCCCCTCCAGCGCCGCCCACCAGGCCACGGCCAGGCAACCCAGGCTGTGGGCGACGAGCACCACGGGGGCAGGTGCGCCCTTGATCGCGTGATCGAGCTTCGTGACCCAGGGATTGCGACGCGGCGCCCCCCACATGCCGAGATCGACGCGTTCGCAATCGCCGCGCGTCGCTTCCCAGATGCTCTGCCAATGCGCGGGCGCCGAGCCGTTGAGACCCGGAACGGTCAGGACCAGGGGCGTATTTCCCCGGCCGGCGAAATCATGGTCGACCATTCTCGTCTCCACCCGAAATGGACGGTGCGGGGGCATCGTCCCGGACGGAACGCCCTTCGGGTGATGCTGGCCTGCGAACGGCGCCTTCCTCCGCTTCCGGTGCTCACATATTGAAAATACGCTGCGTTCCGGTCCTCGAAAGACGCCTTTCTCGACTCAGCCTGACCCGAATCGCAATCCGTCCTTAGGCTCCAGAATTAATTCAACCAATCAAGTTGACAAGGGGCAGTTCGCTCAATTGGGGCACAACTGCGGCAAGGCGATCAGGCGAGCGGTACGGGGTCCGCGAGCGTGATCCGGTCGAGCACCTGGGCCGTCTCGTCGCGCACGCGCAGCATCAACTGACGCAGCCGGCAAACGCTTTCCTCCAGGCAATTTTTGCATTTCTCATGCGCGTAACGGCTTGCGCACGGCACCAGCGCCAGCGATCCGCGCGTCAGGCGGACAATATCGCCATAGCTGACATCGACGGGCGCCAGTGCCAGCCAATAGCCGCCATCCTTGCCGCGCTGCGTGGCGACCAGCCCGGCCCGGCTCATCTCCGACAGGATGACGGTGAGGAACTTCGCAGGGATGTTCTGCGCGGTCGCGATCTCGGTCAACTGGATCGGACCTTCCCCATAATGGTCCGCAAGGTGCTGAAGCGCGCGGATTGTGTACCGGGTCCGTTGAGAAAGCATGGCTTTTCTTGGACCCCCGCACCGCGCTTTGCAACCGCCTAGAGACGCCCGCCAGCAGTAAAGTTTCTGCCGGAATCGGCCTGCTCGCCGATGGACCCGGCCGCCGCGCCGGGATAGTCATCGGCAATGACCGAAACGCTCCCCCACATCATCGGCGGACAGGCGGTTTCCGCCGACGCGCCGCTCACCAGCATCAACCCGTCGGATACCGACGATATCGTCGCCCGCTTTCCCTCCGGCGGTACCGCGGAGGTCGATGCGGCGGTGGCGGCGGCGCGGGCCGCGCAGCCCGACTGGGCGCACGCCTCTCCCGAGGTCCGCTCCGATCTGCTCGACCGGGTCGGCAATATGATCATGGCGCGCGCCGCCGAACTGGGCGAATTGCTGTCACGCGAGGAAGGCAAGACTCGCGCCGAGGGGCTGGGCGAGGTGCTGCGCGCCGCGCGCATCTTCAAATATTTCGCGGGTGAGGCGCTGCGTCGTCACGGCCATACGCTGGAATCGACACGCCCTGGCGTCGACGCCGCGACCTATCGCGAGGCGGTGGGCGTGTGCGGGCTGATCACGCCATGGAATTTCCCGATCGCGATTCCGGCCTGGAAGGCCGCGCCCGCGCTCGCATTCGGCAACACCGTGGTGCTCAAGCCAGCCAATGTCACGCCCGCGACCGCCCATGCGCTGGCCGCGATCATCCAGGAATGCGGCGCCCCACCGGGGGTGTTCAACCTGGTGCTCGGGCGCGGCGAAGTCGGCCAGGCGATCGTCGATCATGCGGATGTCGATCTGATCTCCTTCACCGGATCGCAGGGCGTCGGCGCCAGGGTGGCGGCGGGCGCCGTCGCGCGCCAGGCGCGCGTCCAGCTCGAGATGGGCGGAAAGAACCCGCTGGTCGTGCTCGCCGATGCCGATCTCGACCGCGCGGTCGCGGTCGCGCTCGACGGCGGCTTCTTCCAGACCGGGCAACGCTGCACCGCATCGTCGCGCGTGATCGTCGAGGATGCGATCCATGATCGCTTCGTGGCGGCGCTCGCCGAGCGCGCGGCGGCGCTCAGGGTCGGCGCGGCGCTCGATCCCGAAACGCAGGTCGGCCCGGCGGCGAGCGAAAGCCAGTTCGAGCAGAATCTGCGCTATGTCGGCATCGCCACGGGCGAAGGCGGCCGGCTCGTCACCGGCGGGGAAGCCCTGACGCTGAAGACGCCCGGCTATTACATGGCGCCGACATTGATCGCAGACACCGATCCCGACATGCGGATCAACAATGAGGAAGTGTTCGGCCCCGTCGTCTCGACGGTGCGCGCCAGGGATTACGAGGATGCGCTGGCGCTCGCCAATCGCGGCAGCTTCGGCCTGTCCTCGGGCATCGTCACCACCTCGCTCAAACATGCCCGGCATTTCCGCCGCCATGTCCGCGCGGGCATGGTGATGATCAATTTGCCGACCGCGGGCGTCGATTACCACCTGCCCTTCGGCGGCACTCGCAAGTCGAGCTACGGCCCGCGCGAGCAGGGGTTCGCGGCGGTCGAATTCTACACCAGCGTCAAGACCGTCTACACCGCCGACTGATCGATACTCTCCAGCAAATCATCGATCGACGCGTCGAAATGCGTGTCCATCGCGGCGCGCGCGGCGGCGGGATCGCGATCGGCGATCGCCTGCGCGATGATGCGATGGTGGACGAGCATCTTGCGGCGCAGTTCGGGGGTGTCGCGCGTCCGCCAAGCGGCGGGCACCGCCATCGTCATCATCGGGCCGAAGGACCGGACGATCTGAAGGAACAGGGCATTGTGGCTGGCCCCTGCAATCGCCTCGTGCAGCGCGATATCGTGGCGCGTGACCTGATCGAAATCGTCGCCCGCCGCCACCATCGCATCGGCCAGCGCGATGATCCGCGCGGCTTCCTCGTCGGTGCGCTCGGTCGCGGCGAGCACCGCGATGCGGAGTTCGAGCGTGCGGCGCACGTCCCAGATATCGGTGATCGAGATCTGCGAGGTCGCGACGCCATGATCGAGCGAAGCCGCCATCACCGATCCGTCGAGCGCGCCGACGCGCGCGCGCCGGCCATTGGCGACGTCGATCAGCCTGAGCGCGGCGAGCGCGCCGAATGCCTCACGCATCACCGCCCGACTCACGCCCAGCGCCTCGGCGAAATAGCCTTCGCCCGGCAGCGTGTCGCCCACCTTCAGATCATTGTCCTTGATATGGTCGCGCACCGCCTGCACCGCCTGGTGTACCAGCGAGCGGCCGTCGGATGCCCCGCCGCTCATGCCGCCACCCGGCAGGCACGATATTGGGTTGGGGCGACGCCGAAGCGGCGCGCAAAGGCACGAGTGAAGCTGGCATTGTTCAGATAGCCGCAGCGATAGCCGATCGAGGAGACCGGCAGGTCGGTCGCCATCAGCATCCGGCACGCCTCGCCCAGCCGCTGCTCGGCCAGCGCGTCGGCGACCGTGCTGTCGAACATCTCGCGGAAGCCGCGCGTCAGCTTGGTGCGGTTGAGTCCGCAGGCACGGGCGATGCCGTCCAGCGTCAGCTTTTCGGACCAGCGTTCGTCGATCAGGCGTCGTGCCGCCATGATGCGCTGGCTGTCCGCCTGCGAAAGCTGCCCCTCGCCGATCATCGGCACCAGTTCCTCGGGTCGCTCGACGAGCAGGCCGAAGGTCTCGCACAGCAATTCGATGCTCTTCGCCAGGCGATAGGTGTCGCGAACGGCGATCGGCAGCGCACAATCGCGCAGCGCCAGAGCGATCGCGCGGATCGGTGCGGGCATGTGATAGGCGCCGCCGTCGCACGCGGGCAGCCGGCCGAAAACGCGTCGGCAAGCGGCCGGGCAGACGATCAGGATCAGCCGCGCGGTGCCGTCGGTATCGAGCGCGCAGCGGTCCGGCCGCGCATGATAGCGAAAGGTGGGCGCAGCACCGGGCCCGCCAAACGCGAAGTCGATCGCGATCGCATCGGCCGGCCATGCATGATCGCCGACGCCCCCCGCTCCGACCAGGGTGATCATCTCGTGCGACACCTCGACGCGCTCCATCATGCCGTCCACTTCACCCTCTCCGTCGTGGGACATGGTTGCCGTCTAAACCTATCAGACAGGTCTTGCAATAGCTATCAGATAGGTTTCCTTACGACCCGGTAGCGAGGAAACGTGCCAGCGCGGCACGGCTGTCGCGACGCGCGGTCTCCGCCACCGCCGCGCCGGGCATCAGATCGAAGCCGTGAAAGGCACCGGGATAGACATGCAGTTCGGTCGGCACGCCCGCACGCATCAGCCGGCGGGCATATTCGATATCCTCCTCGACGAAGAGGTCGAGCGCGCCCGTGCTGATGAAGGTCGGCGGCAAGCCGGAAAGATCGGTCGCGCGCGCCGGTGCCGCATAAGGCGAAACCCCGTCCACGCCGGGATCGTGGCCGAGCAGCGCCGACCATCCGAAGCGGTTGTTGCGCGCGGGCCAGATGAATTCGCCGGCATAGGGATGCGGATCGGCATGCACGCAGGTGCGGTCGTCGAGCATCGGATAGATGAGATGCTGGAACGCCAGGCGATGCTCGCCCCGATCGCGCGCCAACAAGGCGAGCGCAGCGGCCAGGCCGCCGCCCGCGCTTTCGCCCATCACGCCCAGCCGCGCAGTATCGATGCCGAGATCGCCGGCATGCGCGATCGTCCAGCCCAGCCCGGCATAGCAATCCTCGATCGCGCCCGGAAACACGGTCTCGGGCGCCAGCCGGTAATCGACCGAGACGATCGCGCAGCCGAGTGCCGCGGCAAGCGGCCGATGGACATATTCGATCTGCTTCGCCGCGCCGGCGACATAGCCGCCGCCATGGATATGATAGATGCACGGCAACGCGGCAGACGCTTCGGCGGGCCGGTAGATGTGCAGCATCACATCCGGTGCGCCGGCGGGGCCGGGCACGGCAATGCGCTCCAGCGTCGCGGTGCTTTCGTCGACCTGTGGCAGCGGCAACTTGCGTGTCCGCATCGCCGGCAATGTCTCCGCGCTCAGCATGACCATCGGAAACAGGTTGAGCAGCGGCTTGAGCGCGGGATCGACGAGATGCTGGCTGTTCATCGGATGCTCCAATCGGACCGGATCATGTCGGATGATCCGATACGCGATCCGAAATCATCCGCCAGACCCTATCCTTCCAGAGTCGCTCCGGTTCAGGCTGAACCGAAGCGGCTCTGGATTCCCTTGTTGCCGTGATTTAGCTTCGCTGACCTGCGGTTCCGAGTCTGCAGGTGCTTCCACCTGCCTCGAAATCACTCCAGAACAAAGATCTTGTCGGGATTGAACAGGTTCTTCGGATCGAGCGCGCGCTTGATCGTTCGCATCAGATCGACCGCGTCGCCCAGTTCATCGACCAGCGCGTCGCGCTTGCCGAGACCGATGCCATGCTCGCCGGTGCAGGTGCCGTCCATCGCCAGTGCCCGCGCGATCAGGCGATGGTTGATCGCCTCCACTTCCGCCATCTCGTGCGGTGCCGCGGGATCGATCGCGAAGACGACGTGGAAATTGCCGTCGCCGACATGGCCGACGATGGTGGCCGGCATCGACGCCCCCTCCAGATCCGCCTTGGTCTCACCGATGCATTCGGCAAGCCGGCTGATCGGCACGCAGACGTCGGTGGTCCAGCCGATCGAACCGGGACGCAGGCCGAGCGCCGCATAATAGGCCATGTGCCGCGCCTTCCACAGCCGCGAGCGCTCCTCGGGCAGGTTCGACCAGCGGAACTCCCCGCCGCCATTCGCCGATGCGAGGTCGCGTACCGTTTCGACCTGTTCCGCCACCGAGCGTTCGGATCCGTGAAATTCGAACAGCAAGGTCGTCTGTTCGGGATAATCGAGCTTCGAATAGGCGTTGCACGCCTTCACCTGCATATCGTCGAGGATCTCGATGCGCGCGATCGGCACGCCGAGCTGGATCGCCTGGACCACGGTGTCGACCGCGCCCTTCAGCGTGTCGAACGGACAGACCGCAGCCGAGATCGCCTCTGGTATGCCATAAAGGCGCAAGGTGATTTCGGTGATGATGCCCAGCGTGCCCTCCGCACCGATGAGCAGCCGAGTGAGATCGTAACCCGCGGCCGATTTGCGCGCGCGGCGCGCGGTGCGGACGATGCGGCCGTCGGGCATCACCACGCGCAGCGACAGCACCGCTTCGCGCATCGTGCCGTAGCGCACCGCATTGGTGCCCGACGCGCGCGTCGATGCCATGCCGCCGATCGTCGCATTGGCGCCGGGATCGATCGGGAAGAACAGCCCCTGGTCGCGCAGATCCTCGTTGAGCTGTTCGCGCCGGACGCCGGCCTGGACGGTGCAGTCGAAATCCTCGGCATTGATTTCGAGGATCGCGTTCATCTCGCTCAAGTCGAGGCTGATACCGCCGCGCACCGGCGTGACATTGCCCTCCAGCGAGGTGCCGGCACCGAACGCCACGATCGGCACTTCGGCGGCGACGCTTAATTTGACGAGTTCGGCCACTTCCTCGGTCGAGCGCGCGAACACCACCGCATCGGGCAGCACCGGATCGAAATGGGTTTCGCTGCTGCCATGCTGCAGACGGATCGACTCACCCAAGTGCAGGCGGTCCCCCACCAGTGCCTGCACCTGGGCAAGGAAGCCGTCCGGCAACGGCTTGCGGCGATCGACGGCGAACGGTGCGGTCATGATCAGAACCGCGCCGTGGCGCGCACGCCGATGCGGCGGCGACTGCCCTGGATCGCCAGATTCCGGGCGATCGGCGCGGGCAGGCCGGCGCGCAGCAGCACGGACCTGTCGATATAGCTCTCGATATATTTCGCGTTGAACAAATTGGTCGCGAAACCGGCAATGTCGAAATGGTCGCCCAGGCGGAAGGTGATCGAGCCGTTGACGAGACGATAGGACGACAGGCGCGGCGCGACATTGGGATCGAGCGACGACCCTACCCGGCTGCCCTTGGCGACGATATTGGCATCGAAGATCAACGCATTCTCCCCCAGCGGCACGGTGTAGTTGCTGCCGATATTGAAGTTCCAGTCGGGCGTGAAGATGATCCGATCGGTCGAGACATGGAAGCCCGTCGTCGCGAAATACTGGCTGTCGTCGGTGATCCGGGCATGCAGCAGCGTCGCGCTCGCGCTCAGCCGCCAATTGTCGGTCAGGCGGTAGCTCGCTTCCGCTTCGACGCCATAGCTTTCGACGGTGCCGGTGTTGAGGTTGATCGCAACGAAACCGACGCCGCTGGTGTTGGGTGCGAGCGAATTCTGCCCGATGAAATTCTTGTAGTCATTGTAGAAGATCGCGGCGTCGAGCGAGAAGCGGCGATCGGCGCTGCTCAGCTTCGTGCCCAGTTCATAGGTCCAGACATCGTCGCCGCGATAGATCAGGTTGGGGGCGCCCGGCCCGTTCTGGCCGCCACCGCGCACGCCGCGCGCGACCGAGGCATAGGTCATGAAATCGGGCGACCAGCGATTGGAAAGCGTCACGCGCGGCTGGAACTCGCTGGCGCGATAGGTCGGCGCGGTCGTGGCGGTGCTGACGTCGAGCGTCTGGTGATCGTAACGGCCGCCGACCGCGAGATCGAGCGTATCGGTCAGCTTGGCGAAGATCGTGCCGAACACCGCCTGCGACTTGTTCTCGCTAAAGGCGGCGCTGGGTGCGGATAGGCCGAGCGGCACGATGGTGTTGATCCCCGAGGCGTCGGTCGTCGACTTGCTGGCGAAGACGCCGATCAGCGTCGAGATCGAATCGCTCCACTGCGTGTCGAAGCGCAGCTCGCCGGTCTTGGTGATCAGCTTCGAACGCCCGGAAGTGCGCAGGAAGTCGATCGGGCTGTGATCGCCGTCACCCGCCGACACCACGTCGCGACGATTATAGGCGCCGACGATCGTGATCCTGGTCTTGATCGCGTCCGCGTCGAACTCGCCCTTCAGATTGACGCCCTTGTAAGTGATCGTCGCGCGGTTGAGCTGGTTGGTCGATCCGTCGAGCGTGTAGTCGGTCGGGCCCGCGACGTTCAGATAGGGGGTGTTGCCGCCGCTGACGCGATCGTAATTGGCGTTGAGCGTGAACTGCGCCCATTGGGCTGGCTTCAGCCGGACGGTGCCGTTGACGGTCTTCTGTGTCAGCGGGTTCTGCTTGCCGCCGGCCAGCAGATTCTCCTGGAAACCGTCCTGGTGATGATAGGCGCCGCCGATGCGGACCTGGAGGACATCCTCGACGATCGGCCCGCCGACGCTGGCGGAGATCGACCGATAATCGTCCGATCCGGCGAGCGCACCATCCATGCGCCCTTCCCACTGGTTGCCCGGCTGGCGCGTGATGACGTTGATCGCGCCGCCCAGCGTATTGTTGCCGAACAATGTCCCCTGCGGTCCGCGCAGCACCTCGATCCGCGCGACGTCGACGATCGGGCTGTTCAGATAGGATGTGTTGGGCTGGTAGATGCCGTCGATGAAGATGCCGACGCCGGGCTGCACCGTATCGATCAGCGTGGTGCCGATGCCGCGCATCGAAACGAAGGCGCGGCCGACCGAGTCCGAGTTGATGTTCAGGCCGGGCGCAAAGGCGGCGATGTCCTTCACCGTGTTGATCTGCTGCTGCTTCAGCATGTCGCCGCTGAGCGCGGTCACCGCGATCGGCACGTCCTTCAGCGATTCCTCGCGCTGGCGAGCGGTGACGATGATGTCCTGCTCGCCCGCTTCGGTGGCGGGCGCGTCCTGCGCAATGGCCGGAACGGTCGTGAAGGCGGCGGCGGCGCAGCCGGTGGCAAGCAAAGTGGTGAAGCGCATCGATCCTCATCCCTGCGAAAGCGCCGATCCGATGTCGGGCTTCTTCCTATGCGCAATACCTATCTGATAGCTTACCTATATGAAAGGTCCGTCGTCACCCCAACCTGTGCCGTTCGGCCCGATCAGTTGACCGAGCGGCACGGTCAGCGAAGAAACGGCGCAGCGGGCATGACCGGTTCGAACCCCGCCTCGCCCGCCGACAGTGAATAGACCTGCCGAGTCTCACCATCGAATTCGGCCCAGGGCAGGCGGCCATCGGTGGCGAAGCCGGCCCATAGCGCATGGATGCGCGCGGCGAGATCCTGTGGCGGCACCTCTCCCGTCAACCCCTGCGGCCCGGTCGTGCGCGCCAGCGTATCGAACACGAAGGGCATTTCCATGCCGTGCGCCGCGCCGAGTTCGCCGCCGAACGCGGGCGAGCGCCAGTCGAACTCGTACAGATGCGTGCGCCCGCGATGCGCCTCCGCGAAGCGCCGCGCGGGCCAGCGGAAGACGAGATCGGTCAGCGCGTCGGTCAGCGCCTGGCCGGGCTTCACGCCCCTTCGCCCCATGCCATAGGCCTTGAGCAGCTTGCGCGCATGGGGCTGCGAGCGATGAACCGCATAGGTGGCGAGCAGCCGACCGATCCGGTCGCGCACGCCGGTCGGCACCAGATAGAGATTCATTTCCTCGGCATTGGTGCCGATCAGCAAATCGACCTCCGCCCCCGCGCCCGCCGCCAGCGCATCAAGCGGGCGCCGGGGCAACACATCGTCGCCATGGACGGGGGTGAAGCGGCTGATCCCGAACACGGGCTCGCGCCCCTCGGCATCGCGCAGGTCGATACGCGCGGTCGGCAGCGAGACTTTTTCCAATGCGTCGAAACAGGCCTCGGGCTGCACGCCGCGAAAGCCCTCGGCATCAGCGGAGACCTTGAGCAGCTTTGCGAGCTTGCGAACCAGCCGCTGCATGACGGCGATCTCGCGCGTCATCCCACCATGGCCGCTCTGGATGATCGCGCGGCGGAACAGCCCCTTCGCCAATGGCGAGGCCATCAGATCGGCGACCGACATCGCGCCGGCGGATTCGCCGAAGACGGTGATATTGGCCGGATCACCGCCAAATGCGGCAATGGTATCGCGCACCCATGCCAGCGCCGCGATCTGGTCGCGCAATCCCAAATTGGTCGGCACGCCCGGGATCGGCAGGAAACCTTCGATCGCCAAGCGATAATTGATCGCGACGCAGATGACGCCGCTGCGCGCGAAGCCGCTGCCATCATGCACCGCCGCGTCCTTGCTGCCGACGACGAAGCCACCGCCATGGACGAATATCATCACGGGCAGGCCGGTGCGTTCGTCGTCCGGCCGCCAGATGTTGAGCGTCAGATAATCGTCACCGCCCTGCCAGCCACGCCCGATCAAAGGTGCTACGTCGAGCCCCGGAAAATCCTTCACCCGGTGCGGCGCGCAGGGCCCAGGCACCGTCGCATCGCGCACGCCCGTCCAGGGCGTGGGCGGCGCAGGCGCCGCGAAACGCAACGCGCCGACGGGCGGCGCGGCATAGGGAATGCCCAGGAAACGCCGGACGCCGCCTTCGGCCGCGCCCTGGATCGCGCCGGCGGGGATCATGATCTCGACAGGCTGCACGCGGTTCTCCGATGACGGTCACGGCAATTGCTTACCCGCTATCCTATCACCATGCTGCGCTTCACCACCGTCTTCCGCTTTGCCCAGCGTCAGTTTGACGATGCCGGGCGGACAGTATCAGCCTGCGTCAAATCCCGTTTGTGTCGAGCGAAGTCGAGACACGCTACGCCGCGCCCCACGTCCCTCGACTTCGCTCGGGACGAAGGTGGAAAGATTGCCTTCCCTGACCTGTCAGCCCCCGCAACTCCCCGCCGTCGGCACATGCCGGATCGGCCGTCCCGCCGCCGCGCCCGTCGCCTTTCCGCCATCGATCGCGACCGCGCCGTTGACGAGCAAGGTGCGCACGCCCTCCGCCAGCACCTCGGGATTGATATAGTCCGCCTTGGGCCGATAGGCGGCGGGGTTGAAGACCACAACATCGGCATAATAGCCCGAGCGCAGATGACCGCGATGGTCGAGCTTGAACATGTCGGCGGTGCGGCCGGTGCTGCTGTTGATGAAATCGGCGAGCGAGATCGCCTTCTCCTTCAGCACATATTTGGCGTATTTCTGCGGATAGGTGGCGTACATGCGCGGATGGCCGTGCGATCCGTCCGAACTGGTGACGACCCAGGGCTGCTTCATCAGCGCCTTGATGTCGCTTTCCGCCATGTTGAACGAGACGACCGCGCTGCCCCTGTCACTCTCGGTCATGATGCGCAGCGCCGCGTCGATCGGATCGACATTCCACTGCTTCGCCACTTCGTCGAGACGCTTGGCCGTCCACGGGAAACCATGCGCGCTCAGCAGCAGCGAATTGGGCCCGCCGCGACGGCGCAGATTCTCGCGCATCTCGGTCTTGATCTTTGTGAGCTGTGCGGGATCGGCGAAGCGCTTGAGCATCGCTTCACGCCCGCCATCGACCGCCCAGCGCGGCAGCAGCGACGCTTCCAGCCCCGAGCCCGAGGCTTCCCAGGGATATTGATCGGCGGTGACGTCGATGCCTTGCGCGCGCGCCGCCTCCACCGTCGCGATCAGCGCCGGCGCCTGGCCATGGACGTCGACGCCCAGCGCCTTGAAGTGCGCAAAATGGACGGGCATGCCCGCCGCACGGCCAATCTCGATCGCTTCCTTGGTCGAATTGACCACGCCGATCGTGTAGGAGGATTCGTCGCGCTGATGCGTGTCGTAGACGCCGCCGCGCTTCGCCGCTTCCCTGGCCAGCGCGATCACCTCGTCGGTCTTGGCGAAGCTCTGCGGCGCGTAGAACAGGCCGGTGGAGAAGCCGAGCGCGCCTTCGCACATGCCCTTCGCCACCATGGACTTCATCGTGTCCAGCTCGGCCGAGGTCGGCGCGCGATCGTCCTGGCCGATCACCGCGCGGCGGACCGCGCCGAAGCTGACATAGGCGGCGGCGTTGATGCCGAACTTGCGCTGCTCGATCCCGCTGAACAGGCCGGCGACATCGGAGACGCCGCCCGGCTGGCCATGGCCGTCGACGCCGGTGAAGATCGTGGTCACCCCCTGCATCATCCAGGGCAGGTTGAGCCGCAGCGTCGGATCGCTCGCGGTCAGGAAGGTATCGGCATGGGTGTGCGGATCGATGAAGCCCGGCGCGACGACCATGTTCTTGGCATCGATCACGCGCTTGCCCTTGAACGGATTCTTCGCGCTCGGCCCCACATAGACGATACGATCGCCCGACACCGCGACATCGCCGATCACCGGCTTCGTCGCGCTGCCGTCGTAGATGGTGCCGCCCTTGATCACGAGATCGGCGCTCTGGCCCTGCGCCTGCGCAGCGGCGGGAAGCACGGCGACCGCAAGTGCGCACAGCGCAAGGCGGCGGCGATTGTCGGAGACGGTCGGATAGGCTGTCATGGTCGGAACTCCCGGGCGCAAGCGCCTGCAGATTGCGAGGGTGGCGCTCAGTTCGCCCGGTCGAAGTGGATCGCGGTCACGCGGCCGGTGGACAGGATGAAACCCTTGCCGTCGTCGTCGAACGTCAGGCTGCCTTCGTCGCTGCGGAACACGCCGTCGGACCCGCGCTCGAAGACCAGCGGCTCGCCGGATTGCGTATAAGGCGACGAAACGGCGGCGGTCAGCTTCGCACCATCGAGCGTGAGATCATAGGTCGCCTGAAGCTCGGCCGATGCATAGCGGCCGGCAAGACTGGGTTTCGCCTCGGCGGTCAGGATATTGCCTTCGATCAGCGCGATCACCTCGTCCGCTTTCGCCACCGGATTCCAGTCGCCGCGATTGCAGAAGACCGCCACGCCCAGTCGGCGTTCGGGCAGCCGCTCATACTGGTTGCGGAACGCCTCGGCGCCGCCGCCATGCTCGACGAAAGTCTGGCCGCGGCGCTGTCCGACCATCAGGCCGCCGGCATAGGCCTGACTACCCATCTTGCGCGCGGCGGGCTGGCCATTGGTGAAGGCGCCGGGCTTGAGCATGATCGCCTGCACCGCCGGGGTCCAGACCTTGTGGCCGACCTCGATATCCTGGTCGAACTTCGCCAGATCGTTGATCGAGACCATCAGCCCACCCGATCCGCTGAACCGCGGATAGGTGTCGCGGATCACGAAGCCGCCATCCTTGGGATTGTAGCCGTGCGCGATCTTCCCCACCGGCTCCGCATCGTTCATGAAGAAGCTGCTCTTCATGCCCAACGGCTTCAGGATCGCCGCGTTGACATAGTCGGCGAAAGGCTTGCCGGATACGCGCGCGACGATCTCCGCGAGCAGCAGATAGCCGCCATTGGAATACGTCCAGTCGGTGCCCGGCGTGAAATTCGTCCCCTTTTGCCGGACCATCACGTCGAGCGCCTGTGCCTTGTTCGCCTCGTTGGAACCGCCAAGCCCCATCAGCCGGAGCAGGGTCAGCGAATCGCGGATGCCCGCGGTGTGGTGCATCATCATCCGCGCAGTCACCGGCACTTCGTATTGCGGCAGTTCGGGCAGATAGGTGCGGATATCGGCGTCGAGGTCGATCTTGCCCTGGGTGGCGAGCGTCGCCACCGCGAGCGAGGTGAACTGCTTCGAGACCGAGGCGGCGTAGATCAGCGTATCGCCATCGAGCGGCGTGCCCTTTTCGATGTCCGCCGATCCCGCGGCGGTGACGAACAGGGTCTTGCCCGCCTTGAACGCGCCGACCACGCAGCCCGGCGCAGATGCGCCCTTGGGATCGGAAACGATCCGCCGCACGGCGTCAAGATCGACCGAAGGCGGTGCCGCCGCAGCCGCAACCGGTACAGAGAGGAGAGCGGATGCAACAAGAAGGGCCGTCAGCTTCATATCGGGTCTCCCATGGGGCGTAGCGCGCGAATGGCGGCGCACATCTTATGCCGCACACAGGACCGCCGCATCGGCATGGGCGCAAGACGCAATTGCGCGCTGGGTTATAGCTTCAGGTTATTCGCCCGGTTCCGTCCGAGGCTCTGCGTCCCGTGAGCCAGGCGAGAATGGCGACCACGGCCGCCACCGCCGCACTCGAATGGAGCTGGCTGGCGAGCGCGGGCGTCAGCGCCATCGCGATCAGCACCGCGACGATGCCCACGATCGCGGCATGGCTCGCCCAGGGGAACAGCCACATGCGTACCGTCAGCCGCTCCGGCGCGTCGCGCTCGAGCCCGGTGCGCAACCGGATCTGCGCGATGCACACCAGCAGATAGATGAACAGCATCGTCGCGCCCGACGCGTTGACGAGGAAGCTGAACACGATCTGCGGCGACAGGGTGGAGGCGGCGAGCGCGACATAGCCGAACAGGCTGCCGACCAGGATCGCGCGCGCGGGTACCTGTCGGCGGTTGACCGCGACCAGCCATTGCGGCGCGTCGCCCTTGGCGGCCAGCGTGAACAGCACGCGCGAGGTGACGTAGAGCCCCGAATTGAGGCAGGACAGCACCGCGATCAGCACGACGATGCTCATGATCGTGGCAGCACCGGGCACGTGCATATGGTCGAGCGTCGTCGCGAAGGGCGAGACTCCCGGCGCGATTTGCGTCCATGGCACGATCGAGACGATCAGCGCGATCGACACGACGTAGAACAACAGGATGCGCAGCGCGACCGATCCCGTCAGCCGCGCCACGGTGCGCGCCGGATCCGCCGATTCCGCCGCCGCGATCGTCGCGATCTCCGCGCCGCATAGCGCGAAGATGACGCTGGTGACGCCCGACAGGATCGCCAGCCCGCCCATCGGCGCGAAACCGCCATGCGCGGTCAGGTTGGCGAAGGTCGGCGCGGGCGAGGTGAGGCCAAGGGCATAGGCGCCCGCGATCGCGATGAAGACGATGATCGCGCCCACCTTCAGCGACGAGAACCAGAATTCGAACTCACCATAGGATCGCGTCGACATCAGGTTGATCGCGGTCATCAGCGCAAGCAGCACGACGCCGATCTGCCATGCCTCGAACGGCAACCAGGCCTGGAGGATGATCGCGCCCGCGATCGCCTCGATCGCGACGACGACCACCCAGAAATACCAGTAGAGCCAGCCGCTGACGAAACCCGCCGTGCGACCGAGCCCGATGCGGATGAATTCGGTAAAGGCGCCCGCGCCGGGAAAGGCGGTCGCCATCTCGCTCAGCATGCGCATGACGAGCAGGATCAGCCCGCCCGCCAGCGCATAGCTGAGCACCACCGCCGGACCGACCGTCGCGATCGAGGTGCTGCTGCCGACGAACAACCCGGCGCCGATGATGCCGCCGATGGCGATCATCGCGACATGGCGGGGCTGGAGCGAGCGACTGAGCCGCGTTTCGGGTTCCTCCATCCCCGGCCCACTCATCGCGGCGCGACCGGGCGGAAACGGATGCCGGTGACGCGCGGCGTCTGGATCATGAAACCGCGCCCGTCATCATCGACGATCATGCCGGTGGTGTCGGCCCTGAGCGCCCCCGTCGCATCACGGAAGAAAGCGAACATGCGCCTGGGCTCGGCATGGCCCGGCCAGGTGGAGGAGATGGTCGCGGTCACTGTGTCACCCTGCACCGCGATCCGATATTCGGCCTTGAGATCGTCGGAGACATAGGTGCCCGGCTGCGGCATCACGCGGCTCGGCGGCACGGCATAAGGCGCCGTGGCGGCCGGCCGATATTGATCATAGGGCGTCAGATAGCCGGGCTCGACCGCGTCGATGATCCCGTCGATCCGCTTGAGCGAACCGCCGTCGGAGCGATTGCACAGCACGGCGACGCCCAGCGCGCGATCGGGCAGCCGCATATAGCCGGTGCGGAAGGATTCGAAGCTGCCCAGATGATAGATGGTGTTCTGTCCGCGCCTTTGCCCCACCACGACACCACCGGCATAGGGCATGTCGTCGAAGCCCGGCGCGGTCACCGTGCGGCCGTCGCTGAAGGTGCCGGCGGTCAGCATGATCGCGGCCACCTTGTCGGTCCACACCTTGTGGCCGACCTGGATGTCGTGATCGTAGCGCGCCATGTCCGCGATCGTCAGCATCAGCCCGCCCGATCCGCTGAAGGCGGGATATTGGTTGCTCGGGCGCCAGCCGCGATCGGTCGGCACATAGCCGTTGGCGATCAGGCCCGGCGGCGGCTTGCCCGAGACGAAGAAGCTGCGCGTCATGCCCAGGGGCTTGAGCACCGCTTCATTGGCATATTGATGGAAGGGCCGGCCCGAAGCACGGCGGATCACTTCGGCAAGCAGCAGATAACCGCCATTGGTGTAGGAATAGGCGGTGCCCGGCACGAAATTCGTGTCCTTCTGCGCCATGAGCAGTTGGAGCGCCGCGTCCATATTGCTCCGGCTGGCATCCTCGACCCCGGCCAGATTGAGCAGTTCCAGCGAATCCCGGATGCCGGAGGAATGGTTCATCAGCATCTGGACGGTGATCGGCGCCCGGTAGCGCGGCAGTTCCGGGATCCACTTATGCACCTCGTCCTGAAGACCGAGCTTGCCGCCCTCGATCAGCTTTGCCGCCGCCAGCGCGGTGAACTGTTTGGCGACCGATGCCGCATAAAGCAAAGTCTCGCCGTCCAGCTTGCGTCCCGTCGCGATATCCGCAGCGCCCGATGCGCCGACATGGACGGTCTTGCCGTTGCGGAAGACCCCGGCGACGCAGCCCGGCCCGGTCATGTCCGCCGGATCGCCCAGAACCGCCTGGATGGCATCCGATTGAGATGGAGAAGCGCTTGCGGGCGGAACGGTCATGATCAGCGGTACGGCAAGCGCCGCGATGCGATTTTGCCAGCCAATCCCCATGCGCCGTCGCCCCGCTTTGTCGATGATCCCGATCTCGGAGAGTAGAGCGCAACAGGCACCGGTCAACGCACCGGGCATTTCCGAACCTTTTCCACCCCATAGCCATTCGACATGCCCCCGATGCCGCGAGGCGCGGGACAGGATCATAGACGGGAGCTATGGGGAGCAGCCCGATTTTTGCTTGGAACCGCCGCGCTTGCCCGACATGGACGGCGAGACTCGGCCCGGAGACCCAGAATGACCAGCCTGCCCGAATTCCTGTCGCGCGTGCGGCCACCGATGACGCCGGCACTGGTCGTCCGGCGCGAGGCGTTGCTGCGCAACCTGAAGACGATGCAGGGCTATTGCGACGCGGCCGGCGTCCGGCTGCGCCCGCACGGCAAGATGCACAAATGCTCGACGCTCGGCCGGCTGCAGATCGAACTCGGCGGCGTCGGCCTGTGCTGCCAGACGATCGGAGAGGCCGAAGCCTATGCGGCGGCGGGCATCGCGGACCTGCTCGTCACCTCGCCGATCGCGCCCTGGGCGGCGCCCCGGCTGGCGGCGCTCGCCGCGCGCGAGATCGGCATCGCGGTGGTTGCCGACGATGCCGGCCAGATCGACCGGCTGGACGAAGCCGCCCGTGCCGCCGATGTCACGCTCTCCGTCCTGGTCGATCTCGATCTCGGCACGCACCGCGCCGGCTGCGCGCCCGAAGCGGCGCCGGCACTGGCGCAGCGCATCACCGATGCCGGCAATCTGCGTTTCGAGGGTGTCCAGGCCTATCTCGGCCATCTCCAGCATGTGACCGATCTCGCTCGGCGCCGCGCCGCCAACGACATCGCCACCGCCCGGCTTCGCGCGCTGGTCGAAACGCTCGACGCGGCCGGCCTCCATCCCCGCTTCGTCACCGGCGGCGGCACCGGCACTTGTGCGCAGGACCTGGCGAACGGCGTGTTCAACGAACTCCAGGCCGGATCCTATTCGGTGATGGATGTCGAATATGGCGATTGCGACGCGCCCGACGGCGGCGAATGGCCGTTCGAGCCGGCGCTGTTCATCGCCGCCACCGCGGTTTCGACGCAGCACAAGACGCATGTGACGATCGATGCCGGGCTGAAGGCGGTCGCCGTTGACGGCCCGCGCCCGCGCGTGCTGGCGGGCGCCGCGCCGGGCAGCGAATGGCGTGCCTTCGGCGACGAGCACGGATCGATCCAGCACCTTGCGCACAAGCCGGTCTTCGCGATTCCGGAGCGACTGGCGCAATGCGCGGCGATCGACGTGATCGATGCCGACGACGCGGTCGAGTGGCCTGCGGATGCGCCACGGAACGGCGATCTGGTCTGGCTGCAGCCCGGCCATTGCGATCCGACGATCAATCTCTACGACGCGCTCATCGTCGCGGACGAAGACGGCCAGTGGGAAAGCTGGCCGGTCGACGCGCGGCGCGTCACGCGCTGAGAGTCTGTTTGGAAATGCGCCGATGGCGCATTTCCAAACAGACTCTGAACCTTCGGCGCGATCACCGCGTCGGCCGGCAATCCTTCAGCCAAACGACGTGGCGGAATGCGTCGAATTCGTACCAAGTGCCGGTCAGCCGGACATTCCTGTCGGGCTTCAGCGTCAGCGAATAGGCGCCCTGCCCCTTTGCCATCAGGCAGCTGATATCGGTCTTGAACGGCGCGATATTGGGTAGCCGGATCACCTCTTCCCAGGGGTTGGGGATCTTGAACGCCACCCGATAGAATTCGCCGTCCTGAACGACATAGTCGACCATGCCCGTGACGGTGAAGCTTCTTCCCTTGTATCTGAGCGGCACCGCTGCCGAGTTGCGCTCGGTGTCCTTGGAGACCTGGTGCGAAAAGGCGAGCGCGTCGATCACCATCGGTGCACCGCCGGCCGTCACCGCGGACTTGCCCCGCGCGGCCGCCGCCAGCCCCGCCTTTCCACCCTTGATCTGATTGAGGATGCCACACAGCTCGCTCATCGCGTCCGCTTCCTTGACGAACATCGCGGCGCGCAGCTTCGCCTCCATCCGCACCGTGCCGACACCGCCCTGGTTGCTCGCCGAAATGATGATCGGGAAGGCACGGCTCTTTCCGTTCATCGGCTGCTCGATCAGCATGCTGCCCTCGTCCGCTTCCTCGGAGAGGATGTCGTAATTCCGCGGCGCGACGAGCCCGCGCATCTGGCCGATCGCGCTGGCCGGGGTCAGATCCGCCACCGCGACCGTGGCGATGAACCGCAGGCCGCTGACCGGGCTGCCGGCTTTCACGAAATTGTCCTCGCATGTGCCCGCCTGCGCCACCGACGGCACCGCCAATATCAATCCGGCAAGTATTCCCTTCAAACGCACGCCATGCTCCTCGATTTCGATGGCGCTGCGATCCCATTGGCGGCGACTGCCGCACAAGCAACGTCCCGCCGAACCGCGCGCGCGGGCAGCCGGGCGGCGTGATCTTTCTGCCAATGGCGATATCGACCTGACGAGCGGCACTCGACAGGCTGCCCGGCTTTGGCAAAGACTGCGGCGATGGGCACCGCCGCGCACACGTATATCCAGTCCGCATGAGCGACCTGTCGGTCCTGATCGTCGATGACGAACCCCTGGCGCGCGGGCGGCTGCGCCGGATGCTGGCGGCGATGCAGGGCGTGCGCGTGGCCGGCGAGGCCGGCAATGCGGGGGAAGCGCATGACAGGATCGCCGCGCTGAAGCCCGACCTGTTGCTGCTCGACATCCAGATGCCCGGAGAGGGCGGCTTCGAACTGCTCGAGCGGCTGGGCGAGGCCGCGCCGCCGACCATCTTCGTCACCGCATTCGATCATCACGCGCTACGCGCCTTCAACGCGCGCGCCATCGATTATGTCACCAAGCCGGTCGAACCGGGTCGGCTGGCGACCGCGATCGAACGGGCGCGGCTGACGGTCGGCGCGCAGAGCGGCCAGGGCCGCATCACCGAACTGCAGGAAACCGTCGCGACATTGCGCGCCGAACTGCGCAAACATGACGGCGGCACGATCGATTTCTGGGTGCGATCGAAGGGCGAGCATCTCCGTATCCCGTCGGACGCGATCATGCGCATCCAGGCGGAGCGCGACTATGTCCGCCTCCATGCCGACGGACAGTCGCATCTTTATTACGAAAGCCTGGCCTCGCTCGAGCGCAGGCTGGATCCGGCGGAATTCCTGCGCATCCATCGCGGCACGATCGTCCGGCGCGACCGCATCGTGCGCATGCGCGGCACATCCTTCGCCGCGCTGATCGTCCATCTCGACGATGGCAGCGAGGTCCGGGTCGGTCGGACCTACGCAAAGGCGATGCGCCGCATGTTGAGCGGCCCGGCTTAGGGCGGATGCGGTTCGCCCCGCCAAAATCGCCATCTGCAGAATAACGAGCCGTTCGGCTGACCCGGCGGCACGCTTCAGAGGCCACCCTATGGCGCGGGATCCGGCCGCCGATACGGTTTCGCGGCCTGGCAGCGTAGCAATGCAATCCCGCGCCGACAGGCGATCGTGTAATCGTAAACGAAGAGGATATCCCATGAATATCAAGATGATCGCACTCGCCATCAGTGGGGCGTGCACGCTGATCGCCACCGGCACGGCCATGGCGGCGATGCCGGATCAGGCCGAGCTGTTGGCCCCCGCGACGAGCATCGAAGCGCCGACGAAGACATCCGACACGCTGAAGGCGCTGATGGCCGTCAAGCCGTCCAAGGCCGAGTTGGCGCGCACCTGCGCGGATCCCTGGTGGGAGATGAGCGGATGGCAGGCGCTCACCTGCGCCTATATGAATGCGCGCCAGAAGTAAGCGCGACTGCGGCGGCGAGCCCCGTGCCCAGCGGGGCTCACCGTTAATGCCCCTCCAGACGGAACGGCAAGTTCAGCTCGGCGCGATACAGCGTCGAGCCGACCGGTCCGAAGGTGAAGGTCGCATCCCCGGCAAAACGCGAGGCAATCCGTTCCCCGACATTGCGCAGCCCGATGCCCGTGCCGCTCTTGTGCGCCGGCGCCCCGCCCGGCGGCATGTCGTTCTCGATCAGGATCCTCAGCCGATCGCCATCGCGCCATGCGCGGATCGCGATGCGGACGCTGCCGATCGTTTCGCCGACGCCGTAACGCACCGCATTCTCGATCAGCGGCTGGAGGATCAGGCTGGGCACCATCGCATCCCGGCAATCCTCCGCCAGATCGACCGAAACCGACATGCGATCGACGAAGCGCTCGCGCTCGATTTCCAGATATCCCCGCTGCAGCGCCAGTTCGTCCTCCAGCCGGGCGTCGTGCATGGGGTCGAGCGTCAGCGTGGTGCGCAGGAAGGTCGACAGCGACTGCACCATCCGCCCCGCCCGCGCCGCCGCGCCCTCCTCGATCAGCCCACCCAGCGAGTTCAGTGTGTTGAACAGGAAATGGGGGTTGATCTGATAGCGCAAGGCCCGCATCTGCGCCGCCAGCGCTTCCTCGCGCGCCGCAAACAGGCGCGCCTCGCGGTCGCGGATTTCATGGCTATAGGTCAGGCCAACGAGCAGGCACGCCCATCCGAAGAAGATCCACCATCGGAACAGCGCATTGCTGGCGATGACGCGCGGAGCGTAGCTCATCCAGTCGGTGAAATAGGCATAGCGGAACAGCGCGATATCCGCGGCCACATAGATCGCCGTCGCAACCATCGCGAGCAGCAGGCCGATCAGCATCTGAAGCGGAAAGGATATGCCGCGCACCCGAAGCAGCGCCGGCACCATCAGCGCAGCCAGCCCCAGTCCCAGGACGAAGAGCATGACCTTGCCGAGCAGTTCCTGGCCTAGCGCCTCGTCGAGCATCCCGGCGAGCACGAACGCGCCCACCCAATAGAGAGCGCCCATCCACGCGACTTCGCGGATCCATGTCCGGCGATAGGATGCCGACTCGCCACCGCTTGTCACCTCCATTGCCATCGCATCCCCCGACGAGGCCGGCGGCCATCGCCGGACGATGCATTAGAGCATGGCCGGATTGTCCGGAGAACGGACATTCCGACGAGCGTCGGCAGAGGTTATGCCGGCGTGATGGGTGACGGGTCGGAAGGTGCGGCGATCCCCTCTTGATTCCGCGCCTGCCAGATCTTCAGCACGCCATAGGTCAGCAGCGGCCCGAGATAGATCGCCATGAAGGCATAGGCGATGATCCGATAGCCATTGGCGATGAGCGCGACGAGGCCGAACTGCGCCGCGAGGAAGACGGCGACGATCGCCACCAGCGTCGATGACAGGAAGCGTGCCTTCACCGGCAGATCGCCGTCACGCCCGCTATGCGCGATGCGCTCGTTGATCGCATGCAGCGCGCCGGTGCCGCTTTCGACCAGCGCCGCGAAGATCATCAGCTGGAAGAGGGTGCGGAAGATCGGCAGGTTGAGCTGGCCGAGCAGATAGTCCGACGGCAGCGTCTCATTGAGGATCGCCGGATAGAAAGCGGCCATGCACAGGAAGAAGAGGATCGCCGGCACCATCGCGAGCGGTCCCGACAGCAGGCCTGCGACCACGGCCTCGCGCTTCGTGACGATATGGCGCAGCATCGGCAGGATCAGCACCGCGCCGATCAGGTTGTAACCGCTATAGGTGAGTCCGCCGGCGAGCCAGCCGTCCATCGGCACGGGTTTCGAAAAGGCGTCGGCGATGCGGCTGCCGAAGATCGGGAAGGCCAGTATCATGAAGACGGCATAGGTGCCGTAGAGCAATAGCGAGACATATTTGAACAGCGCCTCGACCGCATCGTTACCGAAGGTCGCGAACAGCACGAGCAAAGACACGAAAACGAGCGTGCCCGACAGCATCGGCAAGCCGAAGCTTGCCGCGATCGCCCCGGCGGCAGCGCCATAGACCGAGAGCATCACGATGGTGGAAAGGATATTGGCGATCTCGAAGACCGGCCAGGCCCTGCCCAGCAGGTTCCTGAAAAAGGTCCGATAATCATAGGCGCCGACCTGGAGCGCAAAGACAAAGGTGAGCGCGCAGATGCCGCTCCAGATCCCCATCGCGACGATCATAGCGAGCAGGCCACCCTGCGGTCCGCTCGGCAGGAAGAATTCGACGATCTCGCGCCCCGTCGCATAGCCGCCGCCGATGACGACCGCCTTGAAAGCGAGACCGGGCAACAGGTAACGCTGGAATTTCGATGCGGCCATGTCTGCCGGTCCCCTCCTATGATCGAACAGCGACCCTAATGGTGCTTCGCTATTCAACAATCGTCATTGTTGGAGCAGCGTTATCGCGATCTGGAATAGCTGAATTGGGTCGAGGCAATCTTCTGCCCCCTCGCCCCCTTCAGGGGGAGAG